>JAQSWN010000018.1 GCA_029266615.1 Polyangiaceae bacterium | reverse complement strand
CACGATCCAACCACCCCTCCCACGAGCTACCGCTTGCTTACCCATGGGCGCGAAATAACACGACCGCGGCCACTGTAAAGCGACCGCGGCCGTGAGCTACGAAGCGGCAGATTTACTTAGCGAGCAGGGGAGCCTTGCAACCGCGCAATGCGCTCCGCGATCGGAGGGTGCGAGCTGAAGAGCGCGCCCCAGTTGCTGCCGCGTGGCGTGATACCGAACGCGGCGACCGCTTCCGGCAAGTGGGACTCGTCCGAGCGACTCAGGCGACGAAGCGCGCTTATCATTTTGTCGCGCCCGGCCAAGCTCGCGCCGCCTTCGTCCGCACGGAACTCGCGGTAACGGCTGAAGGCGTTGACGATGAGCATCGCGAAGATGCCGAGGACCATCCGGGCAACCATGGTCGTCACCCAATAGGCCACACCGGGGCCGCTCCGCTCGTCATCCCGACCACGGGTGGCGGCGTCCACCGCGCGCCCGATGATCTCCGAGAAGAAGATCACGAAGGTGTTGAGCACGCCTTGAATCAGCGTGAGCGTCACCATGTCACCGTTGGCGACGTGGGCGATTTCGTGACCGAGCACTGCGTCCACCTCACCGCGCTCCATTTGATTCAGGAGGCCGGTGCTCACGGCGACGAGCGAGCTGTTGCGGGTCGCGCCGGTGGCGAACGCGTTCATGTCCGGCGAGTCGTAAATGGCGACCTCGGGCATCTTGATGCCGGCGCGGTTGGCGTGGCGGGCGACGGTGTCCAAGAGCCAGCGCTCCGCGTCGTTACGGGGCGCGGTGATGACCTTGGCGCCGGTCGTCCACTTGGCAATCCACTTGGAGATGGCGAGCGAGATGAAGGAGCCGCCGAAGCCGAAGAGCGCGGCCATCAGCAGCAAGGGGCCGTAGCCACCCAGGCCGTTCGCCAAGTTGAAGACGCCCAGCGCGCTGAGCAGGCTGAAGATGAGCCCCAGCGCGGCGACGATCGCGAGGTTGGTCAGAACCAGGAGGGTGATGCGCTTGAACACGGCGTGATGAACCTTTCGATGTACTCGTATAAGTACGAGCAACAAGGCTGTCCACCGGTAGAACCGATGAACTTGCTAACCGTTCCATCGGAATACCCGATGGGCCCTTCAGGTTCGGTCGATAGTCAGGGCGTAGCGAACGCGCCCAAATGCGAGCCGCGGCTCACCGCCACGACCTTGCGCTTCACCAAGTCCTCGATCGTGTCGCGCAGAGTCTCGCCTGCGTCACGCGCCACGAAGCCAAGCTCGCGCTCGGCCTTTTCCGCGCTGCAGTACCAGAAGTACTGAGACATTTCGACGCTCACGGCATCGACCGGCACGCGGCCACCAATCGCCTCCACCGCCTTGGTGAAGAGCTGGTTCAAGCCGAGCGCCACCGGGCGTGAGCTCGGCATACGCATGAGCGGTGCCTTCACGCCGCTGATGCGCTCCAGCCGCTGGAAAAAGGCGGCGATGGTCATGTTCTTCGCGTTCAGCAGGTACCGCTCGCCGGCGCGGCCCTTCTCGAAGGCCTGCAAGAGGCCCACCGCCGCGTCCCGCGCGTCCACGAACGCCATCCCACCCGCGGGGGTTGCGGGGATGCTGCGCTCCAGGAACAGCCGCACGTCCCCGGTGGAGGACTCGCGCAAGTCGCCAGGGCCGAGCAAGAGGCTCGGATTGACGACCACGACCTCGAATTCGCCCGGCTTGTTCGCGTCCAGCGCCGCGCGCTCCGCGTAAAGCTTGGTTCGGTAGTAGGGCCACCTTGCCACCAGCTCGAGCGGCGCGCGGTAGCTCTCGTCCGCGACTTGGTCGGCGTCGCGGCTCACGGCCACGGTGCCGCTGGTGCTCGCCACCACGACGCGCCGGATGCCGGCGGCTTTGAGGCCGCGGAGCGCGCTCTCCGTGCCGAGCACGTTGTCCCGGTGCAGCAGCTCCGCGTCGTCACGGTCGCGGGAGACCCGTCCCGTCACTAGGAACGCGCCGTCCGCGCCGCGCGCGCTCGCGGTGACGGCGGCTTCGTCCAGCACGTCCACCGAAGCAACTCCGGGTCCGCCGCTCTTCGAAACCGCCACGACCTCGTGACCGCGCTCGGCGAGCGTCTTCACCAAATGAGAGCCCAAGAAACCGGTGGCGCCTGCGACCCAGAATTTGCTCACGACCCTGCGCTCTCCAACTGAAAGACCTTTTGGAAGGTGAACAGCAGCTGAATGTTGTTGCTCTTCACGGCCCCGGACATGAACTCCGAGGGCGACGGGGTGTACCGCTCCCGTACGATGCGGGTGAAGATATCGGGCGTCGTCTTCAGAACGCAGTCGGCGGGGCTATTCACCTTACCGGCCACGACCTCGCACTTTTGCCCGCTGACGCGCACCGTCCAGCGCTCCGTGTCACCCAGCGAGAAGTAGAAGCTGATCGGCTGCTCCACGCTGCCCGCTTTGAAGCGCTGCTCGAGCTCGCGGAACACCGGCTCCAAGCCTTCCGGCTCGGGCGGCGGCAAGGACTCACGCACCTCCTCCGGCAAGAGCTCGCGCGTGTCCAGTACCTTGCCCTGGCTCAGCATCACGACCGCGCGTTGCGCCAGCCGCGTCACGATGCGCGACGCTTCCGCGGGCGGCAGGCCCGCCGTGAGCCGCTGCATCTCGCGCGCTTCGAGCGGCGCGCCGATACGCGCCTCCACGTCGCGGTTCTTCGGCAGCGTGGAGCCCTTGGGCAGCGCGCGGTGCGTGCCGTGCAGGTACACCGGCAAGATGTCCACGTGGTGGTGGAGGGCGAGGTGCCCGACCGCCGACTTGAACTCGTGGACTTGGCCGTCCGTGCTGCGCGTCCCTTCCGGGAAGATCAGCACGGTTTTGCCCTGCTCTAGGAGGTCTCCGGCTTGGCGCAGCGCCTGGCGCAGCGAGTTGCCGCGCGGCATGGGAGCCAGGTTGGTGAAGTTCTCGAAGAACGCTTTACGGTACTTGTTGCCTTCGAAGAAGTAATCCTGCGCCGCGAGCGACACCATCTTCTGGCCGTAGCTGCCGAGCGCGTACTTCACGAGCCCCATGTCCAGGTGGCTGGCATGGTTTGCGGCGATGATGGTGTTGCGATTGTGGGGAATGAACGAGCGCCCCGTCACCTTCGTCTTGAGAACGCGATCGTAGAAGTTGTGCTGGGCCGTGCCCATCCACGCCATGGCCGCTTCGCGCAGCGGCTCGGGGATGTTCAGGTTCAGCTCGTCTTCTTTTTCGATGCTCTGGGTGGTGGCCAGGCGACGCGCGTTCTGCGCCTCGCGCACGAAGGCTTCCACGTCCGCGACCGTGACCGCGCTGGAGACGCGCTCGGCGTCCAGCGACCGGCCGAGCTCCGTCTCCATGGCGACGAGCAGCTCCAGCAGCATCAGCGAGTCGAAGCCGAGGTCGCCGCGCAGCGCGTGGTTCGCGGCGATCTTCGAAACCGGGCGACGCGCGATGGTCGCGATGGTGCCGCGCACCATGACCGCCGCGCCGTCCACCTTGCCCGTGGGGCGAGCCGCTTCTTCATTTCGCTCGCGACGTTCAATCTCCGCGCGGACCTCGTTGCGACGCACCTTGCGCGTCGCCGTGCGCGGCAAATCCTTGTCGAAGATGTGCACGACGGCCGGCTTCTGCGCGTTGGGGAGCTTGGAGAGAGCGTCGTCTAGCTCCTTTTTGGCTTTGGCGCGCTGAACGGCCGGGGAAAAGTCGTTGTCCCGGTCCGGCACCGCGACGCACGCCACGCGCTCACCGCCGCGGCTGTCCGGAATGCCGAGGACGCACAGCTCCTTCACGCCGCTCACGCGGCCGATGCGGGCTTCCAAGTCGTCCGGGTACACGTTCTCGCCGTTGGACGCGACGATCACGTCCTTGGCGCGCCCGACGATGGAGAGCCGACCCCGGCGGTCCATCTTGCCGAGATCGCCGGTGCGGAGCCAGCCGTCCTTGTCGATGACCTGCGCGGTCGCGTCGGGGTCGTCCGAGTAGCCGAGCATCACGTTCGGGCCCTTCGCCAAGATCTCGCCGACGCCGTCCTGGTTCGGATTGTCGATCTTGAGCTCCACGCCGGGGATCGGTCGGCCGACGTTGCCCGCGCGCGCTTTGGGTCCGGCGCTGGCTACGGTGAGCACCGGAGAAGCCTCGGTGAGGCCATACCCTTCGGCCAGGTGCATGCCGAGTCCGCTGAACAGCTTATGGGTGCGCTCCGGCAGCGCCGCGCCGCCGCTGACCAGGTACTTCAGCTTGCCGCCGAACCCTTGGTGCACGGTGCCGAACAGCAGCTTGCCGGCGTCCACGCCCATGTTCTTTCCGAGGCTGCGGTTCAGCTCCACCGCGACGTCGAACAAGCGTGCGGCGACGGTGCCGTGCTCGGCGACGCGCGAAAGGATGCGCCGCTCCAGCATCTCCCAGAGCGCGGGCACGCCGATGAGCCCGGTGATTTTGCCCTCTTTGAGGCCAAATTCCAAGCGCTCCGCGTTCAGCTCGTCCAAGTAAACGATGCGCGCGCCGCGCGAGAGCGGCAGCAGCATGCCGCACGTGAGCTCGAACGTGTGGTGCAGCGGCAGCACCGACAGGACGCGGTCGTCCTTGCCGAGCGGGAAGAGCGGGGCCAACGCGGCGACCAGCGCCGACAAGTTGGCGTGCGACAGCTCGACGCCCTTGGGATTGCCGGTCGTGCCACTCGTGTAGATGAGCGCCGCGACGTCATCCGCCTGAACCGCCAAGCCGAGGCCCATGGGGCCCTTCTTGGACAGCTCGTGGTAGTCCATGAACGCAACGCCTTCGAGCGCACCGGCCACACGCGTCTTCACCTTTTCGTCGGAGACGAACACGCGCGCTCGAGAAGCGCGCTGCAGGTTCTGCGCGACCTCTGCGTCCACCGCGGCGTCCAGCGGCACCACGGTCGCACCCGCCATCAAGATGCCGAAGAACGAGATCGCCCACGAGGGGTGGTTCGCGGCCGCGAGCAGCACGCGATCACCCGGGCGCACGCCGGCCGCGACCAAGCGCGACGCGGCTGCGCCCGCTTGCTCACGCCATTCACGGAACGAGAGCCGCGAGAGGCCGCCCTCTTCCGTGCGCTGCAGCGCGACCGCAAGCTCGTAGCGATCCGCCATTTCGTCCAAGAGCGCCGGCAGAGTTTGGTGCGGCTCCGGCGCTCGCTTGGGGCGTTTGAGACGCTCGTCGATCTGCGGAAACACCCATTTTTCGAGCCCCGGCGCGTGCACTTCCAGGAACCACTTACGCCAGTCCAGCTGCTCGATGGTCCACGGCACCACCGCTTTTTCTTCCGGCGAAAGGCGCGCGTAAGCGGCGCGCGTGTTGTCGCAACGAAAGACGTACTCGTACTGCGCCACGAACGGCAAGAACACACCGAGAATCTTGCCGACGTTCTCTTGCTGCCGCGCGAAGCCGTTGATGGCCTTCGCGGCCGGGTCCAGCAGCGGCGCGACGGGCCCGATCGCCGCCTTCTTGAGCAGCCCTGCGAGCGAGCGCGCACCATTAGCCACCTTTTGCGGACCGATGCTCTTGAATTGGTCCGCGTCCAGCATCGCCCCTTCGAAGTGCGACTGCAGGTAGCTCACGATAGGTCCACCCTTGCCGGTGCGCTGGTAGTACTTGCGCTTGTACAAGCCGGACAGCTCGAAGAAGCGCCGCATCGTGCACGGGTTCGAGTCGCTCGAGCCCAGTTGGTAGACGGTCTTGTGCGTGCCCTCCAAGAGCTCGCCCAGCGCGAGCGTGAGCCCCGCCGCGACCATGTCGCACGGGATCACGTCGAGGAAGTTTTCGGAGCCGGGGATCTGCAGCCCGCCCTGGCGGATGATGTAGATGAGGGGCGCGCTCGTATTGATGCCCTCGTTCCAGCCGGGAAACGGGTACTCGTTCGTCGACTCCACCACCGCCGGGCGCACGATCGCCACCGGCAGGCCCGAAGCGAGCGCGATCTGCTCGCCGATCGCCTTGGTGTACGTGTACGTGTTCGGAAAGCCCCAAAATTGCGCGCGTTCCATGCCGAGGTCCGCCAATTGGCCCTCGACGAACTTGCGCTTCACCTTGACGACCTCGGTCTCCAGCACGCTGCCGCGCGCCGGCTCACCGCGCTTGTGCAGGTTCTTCTTGGCGTCGTCCAAGAAGTTACTCTGGCGGAACGCGTCGTTACTGCGGTGTCGCGCCTGCTCGATCACGTCCAGGCATTCGGAGATCTCGCGCTCCGGCTCCCAGTGCGACTTGTCCAGCTCGTCCGCGCGCGGAAATGGAAAGTCGCGCGGGTCGGACTCGGCGACGTAACCGGTGTGGCTGCCAGCGACGAAGCATGTGCTCGTGTGCAGGAGCGGCAAGTTGCCGAGGTCGCGCGCCAGCGCGACCAGGTTCTTCACGCCGAACGCGTTCACTTCGAGCGCTTCGTCCAGGGGCGGATCGAAGTCCACGACGCCGGAGACGTTGATGACGACGTCGATGTTGCCGCGCAGGGCGTCGCGCAAGTCCGCGTTCAAGCCGCAGAATGGCTGGACCACATCCCCCGCGATGGGCGTCACCTTCGAGCGTAGGAACTCCGGGAAGCCCAAGCCGTGCTCGCCGCGCAAGGCGTCCAGCACCTCGCTCGTTTCCACCTCTTGGGCGTAGCGCTGCTCGGCGTTGTTGCCGCGTTTGGGGCGGAGCGTCAGCGACCAGGCGTTTGCCGGACAAAAGCCGCGCCAGCTCCAGGCGGGGCGCGGCCCCGTTCAGCTTGACGATGCCGTTCTCTACCATCTCAGCCGTGGCTCCCGTTGCTGGCGGAGGCGGGCACGCTCACGTCACCCATGATGATGGGCGGCACGTGCAAGCACGTGATGTCGAGCGTCCTGTTCTGGCCGCCCTTGGCGCGATAGAGCGCATCCTCCATGTTCGGCGCGGTCTCGTAACCGAGCAGCTTGGGGATGTACTCGTTGTCGGCGCCGACCACGATCACGCGGCCGATGTGCTGGCGGCCGTTTTCGCCCCAGTACCACATGAAGAAGGGGTGGGCGGGGTGGTACGCATGGCCGGAGCGGAACATCTGAATCAGCGCCGGATCCTTGGCGAACTTCTCTTCGTAGCGCTCACGGAGCACGTTTGCGTCACGCGTCTCGGGGAGCAGGCGGTGCACGAAGTCGATGTACGGCGCGTGCTGCTCGTGATCGAACTTGTCCGTGCACGGGTGGGTGATGATGAGCGTGCCGCCCTTCTTCACCAGCGGCGCGCCGCGGTACATGTTGAACAAGTAGCCCTGGGCGAGGACCTGCACGAGCAGCGGGTTCAAGAACGCGTGCACGTTGTAGGGGCTGATGAACGGAATGCCCGTCACCAGCACGTCCGCCTGCCCCTCGATGGGCACGCAATATTGCTCGAAGTTCTTCTCGACGATGCGCGGGTGCACCTCGCTCGTCGCGCCCGCGTACACCGCGGTGAGGCCGTAAGGCGCCGGAAACTTATCGAAAATTGTCTGGCGCGCGGGCTGGGGCAGCCGCGCCGTGCTCATCACAAGCCCCTTCAAGAGCAGCTTCTCTTTGCCGGACAGCTCGTCCTCGTTCTTCATCAAGAAGTCGAGGTTCTTGTCGAACATCTGGTTGTTCACCGTCGCTTCGATGGTGAAGATGTTCAGCGCCTTGTGGGCGACCTTGCCCATGCAGCCGATGTCCTTGGCCAGCTGGCTGCCGGCGGGGTCCATGTAGCTGTCGCTCTTGCGAATGGTGTGCGGGTTGTGGTGCGGGCGCAGGCTCTTGTAGCTGCAGAGCCCGACCGCGACGCTCTTCATGCCGCCGTTCATCGGCACGAAGTTCACGTTCACGTAGATGAGCAGGTCGCTCTCCGCCGCGCGGCGGTTGAGCTCCAGCACGTCACCGTTCGGGGTGGAGCCAATCTCCACCATGTTGTCTTTGTCTTCGGCGTCGTGGTTGTAAAGGCGGTCCGGCCAGTAGGCGTCGAAGATCTTGTCGCCTACCATCCAGCGGATTTCGCTGCCCTTCATGCGGCGATGAATGCCGGTCGCGACGATGATCTCGATGTCGGTCACGCCGTGGTCGGCCAGCATCTCCAGCACGATCGTGAGCACGCGCTCACGCACGTCCGGCCGGCGCATCGGCGGCAGCGGCACGGAGATGTCGTCGACCGCAATCGCCACGCGCATGCCCGGCTTCAGCTTCGCGTAGAGCGGGTCGGAGCCGAGGGGGTGATTGATCGCGTAGCGTATCGCTGCGTCCGGATCGCGCAGCGGAACCATCGGCGGCTTAGGATAAATGACGCGCGTTCCGGCGGGCAGGTCCACCTCCACGAGGCGGTCGCCAGAGAACAGCACACGGGGAGCGCTATCGCGCTCGAGCGTTACCAAACTGGGATGATTCATGCTGCGCGACTCAAATCGAAACTGGGCCAGCCGTAAGCTTTGGCGAGCCACGAAAGACGCTTGTCGGGGTTAACGGCGGCCGGGTGGCCCACGACGCTCAACATCGGAACGTCCGAATAACTGTCGCTGAACGCGAAACAATCGGCGAGGTCGTAACCGCGCGCCGCCGCGTGCTCACGAATGAGCCGCGCCTTTTCTGGACCCGCGACGACCGGCTTCAAGAGCTTGCCAGTGGCGATTCCGTCCTTCATTTCCAGCCGGTTACCGATGACCTCGGCGCCGCCGAAATAGTCGGCCAGGCGCTCCAGCACGCACTCGAGCGCGCCGGAGACGAGCACCACGTCGTGCCCCGCCGCGCGGCTCTTCTCCACCAAGCCGCGTGACCCCGGGTACAGTGACGGGCGCATGACGTTGTCGAACGCTTCCTGCGCCAACAGCATCATGCGGTCCTCGCTGGTGCCGGCGTAGTTTGCGAAGAGCATCTCGTTGAAGGTGCGTCGGTCCACCATCTCCGCGAGCATCAGCCGCGGCGCATCCAGCAGGGTGCGACCCAGCTTGAGCGCGCTCTGCAGCGGTGTTCCCTGGTTCATCAGGTAGTAGAGCGTGGGGTGAACCAGGTTGCTGGAGACCAGCGTCCCATCGACGTCGAAATAGCAGGCAGCCACGGCGCTTTGGCCCGTGGGGTCCAACGGCCAGCCCCGAGAGTCAATCCCAGCCGTCAACCCACCGGAATGATTGACTACCCGGACGGCCGACCAGCCGATACCTGCCGCTCAAAACGTGCCGTTGAGGCGCAAAGTGCCGCCCCGCTCGCCCTCATAACCGTTGGCCGGGGCGAACCCGACCCACACCCGTCGCTGCTTGATGTCGTCCGTCCGGTGCAGGTGCGGCACCACGATGCCCACGCCCGCACCCGCCACGCTCCCCGCGATCACGTCCGTGGGAAAGTGCTTTCCGGCTCGCACCCGCTCCACGGAAACGAATGTGGAGAGCGCGGTCGCCAGCGCCAACGTGACCCACGGCCGCACCGTGTGGGGCGAGCGCGTGAACGCCAAGTACGACGCGGTCGCCCCAATGCTCGCGGTCATGCTGGCGTGCAGTGAAAAGAACGAGAGCGAGCTGTCCGTGTCGCGGTTCGAGTAGCTCGGATCGTCGCGGTTCTCTTCGGCCTCGGCGTAAGCCACCGGCCGCGGCCGACGGACCGCAACCTTCACGATGTCCGTCAGCGCGAACGTCAGGCTCATGCTCTCCGCGTACATGAAGGCGTCGGCGAGGCCGGTCTGCACGCTCTTTTCTCGAATCCCGCTCAAGATCGGGTCCGCCACCGCAAACCCTACTCCCAAGAAGAGCCCCAAGTTCGCGCGCGAGGCCGCGGCGTCGTTCGGCGTCAGCGAGAGCGCGCCTCGGTCGATGGCGAGGAGCTGGCTTCGTTCGAAGTTGGACGCAATCTGCTGCGGTCGAAGCTCGCCGGTACCGGCGAGCGCGTCGACCACGAACCCGAATGAGAGCGCCACCGCGATGATGGCACCGTCCGCGATCGGATCGACGTCGAACGTGAGCCGCCCCGGCGGTGGTGGCAGCGCCGGCTGGGGGTCGAGCGATACCTTCCGCTCCGGGTCTTTCGCGGCCTGCACCTCCGGCTCCGGCTTCGCGTCGGCCTTCGGCGCATCCGGGCTCGGCTCCTCCCCCGCGGGTGGCGGCGCCTCGACCTTCTCCTCCTGCTCAGCAGGCGGCGGTGCCGGAGGCGCTTGAGGAGCAACGAGAGCGGTAACGACGGCGAGCAGCGCAGCGGTTGACGACATGTCCGGCCTCGGCGACGCAGCCTACACGCCCCCGGCCCGCGCCCATTGCGGCAAGTCGCCCCTGGGCAGGGGGCCGAAACAATCACGGCCCGTCGCGGCGCAGAACGCAACGCCGCGTGTATATTACGCCCCGTGCCGAGCTCGGAAGCCCTCACGCGCGGTGTGCGCGTCATCGTCAACGCCCGCTACTCCTCCTCTCATTCGGACCCCGCCAAACGCGAGTGGTTCTTCCTCTACACGATCACGATCACCAACGAGGGTGAAGAGACCGTGCAGCTCGTCAACCGCCACTGGGTGATCATGAACGCCAACGGTCACGTCGAAGAAGTGCGCGGCCCAGGGGTCGTTGGCAATCAGCCCACGCTCAAAACCGGTGAAAGCTTCGAATACACCTCGGGCTGTCCGCTCAAGACTCCGTTCGGCTCCATGCACGGCGAGTTCGAGATGGTCAGCACCAGCGGTGAAGCCTTCCTCGCGGAAGTCGCGCCCTTCGCCCTGCGGGAATCCGAAACATTTCACTGACGACCCGCGCCGCATGAAGTGGCGCCACGTGCTGATCGTGATTGGGGGGCTCGCGCTCGCGGCCCTGGGCGTCGGCGCGTTCGCTCTCTACCGCAAGATCACGCAAGAGTCCGAACGGCTGATCGCGCAAATGGATTGCGCCAACGCGCTCAAGACTCACCCCGCACCCGGCGAGTGCGCAAAGCTTAGCGGCTTCGACCTCGACTTCGCACGCGCCATGGCGCGCTGCCTGCTCGCCCAAGACGTCGCTCGCGCCGCCGGCACGGATCCAGATAAAGCCTGCCAGTTAGCGGTCGTTGGTTCCGCCCCGCCTCCTTCAGGGAGGAGCGCCACACCGTAGCAGGGCGCGTCCGTGGCTCCCTGCGCGTTCGCAGGTACCGCTACCCTCAACTGCAGAGACGCAGCCGCGCACGCGCGTCCCCGCAAACGGGCGAAGTCAACGCCGGGCACCGAGCCCAGCCCAGCCCAGCCCGCAAGTTGCCTCGCCTAACACGAGCACACCTCCGAGCCAGCTCTCACTTCTGAGCGGCTTAGGCGATATGGCGAGAAGTCTCGACCAGGTTGTTCAGAGCGGCTTAGGTCGCGGGGGTGTCGCCCCACGCGAGCACATCTCCGAGCTAGCTCTCGCTTCTGTCCGCAAACGCGAGCACAGCTCCCAGCGCGTCTCATTTCCGTCGCAAACGCGAGCACGGGCCCGATTCCGCTGCTTTTCTTCGCCAGAACGCACCTCCGAGATCAACTTTCACTTTCTCCGCTACCAACTGCGACAACGTAGCGGGTTCACGACGCTCGCTGACACACGCGGGTAGTCAGTCGCTCCCAGGCAGTGGCGCAGCAACTCGTCGAGCGAAGCATCAGCCTCCGTCTCCCGTCGCGCATCAGCGAGGGCGCGTCGCGCCTCCCCTTCACCAAACCCGAGGTTCCGCAGCGCCTGAAAGAGCCGAGTTTGCACCAGCGACGATGCGGCGGATGGCCGAGACCCATACGGCGTACCGTCTGCGTGCCTGAAGACCAGCTCTCCCCCGCCGCCCACCGTGCTCATCGAGGTCCCTTCATGAATCGCTCGATGGTGCGCTCCACGCAACGCGACGAGGTTTCCCGGGTCATGGTTGCCGCCGTCCGCCTTAGCCTGAACATGATGAATGTCCACGAATCGGGAGTGCGTGCAGCCTGGCACCCGACAACGATGGTGATCGCGACGAAGCACGCCCCGGCGGACCGCAGGCGGCACGTCTCGAGTTGCTCGCGTGGGCGATTCTTGAGTTGCTCGCGTGGGCGATTCTTGAGTTGCTCGCGTGGGCGATTCTTGAGTTGCTGGCGTGGGCGACTTTGGCGGAGCCGTGCCCACGTGGGCACTCGGCAGTCGCTGCCCATCGCAACGTGCCATGTCCGCCACCGCGCCAGAGACGTCGATGAGCTCGCCATCCGCTAGCTGCCGGGCACGCTGGCAGTCTTCGCAGACGTCGAGCGACACCTGATAGCTCGACCGACCGTCGTCCACCGCACCACCCAGCACGAAGCGGGCGAGCAGCAGCAGCGTGCCGTCGTCATCTAGATGCTCGCCGGCTTCCCGCTGCAGCTTGGCAACCGCTTCTCGAAAGCTGGCGAGCGTCTCCCCCGATACGTCGAAGCGGAGCACCTGCCGCTGCTGCGCAGGTTCGACTGGTGAGTCCGGCCACGAGCCGGGGCGCCGGCCCGCAACCAGCTTTTCGACTTCTCGAGCAGTTCGGCCACGCGCATGTTCCGGCCACACCTTCTCAGTCTCCGCCGTCGCCACGCGCGTGAGCTCTCGCGCGTGGCTGTACTTCAGCGACCCTACTTCGAGCTCCCGAGCCAAGTGGGGCAAGCCCTCCAAGGCTTCCGCCACGCGGAGCTTATCGTGCGTGACGCGCGGCGCGTACCCCAGCAGGCGCTCGATGTATTCTACGAAGCTGCCATAGCCGAAGTGCCGATGCGCCTCGGCTCGGCGCGCGGCGAGGAGCAAACCGCCCTCTTCGAAGTCGAGACCTGCGCGCTTCTTCGCATGCGCCTCGTGCGTGCTTTGCCAAGCCACCTTCGCTTCTCCGCGCAGCGTCGCGTTCCGCATGACTCACCCGTAGCACGACGATTTTCGAGCCTCGCATTGCCCCCGCGCAGGCGCCTCTGACGGACGAAACGACTTCTGAAGTACTCGCGGCTGCGAGCCGCGAACTGCGCGCAACCTGAGCGCGGCGATGGGCCAGTTGATGAGCTGCCGTGCAGAGCTCGACGACGACGCGAAAATGTCGTCAACGCGATTCGACTGCTGCGCTTCGCTTTTGCTATCGACTCGCCGGCAACGATGGGGTTCGGTTCGCCACGTTTGCCGAGCTCGCCGCGGGCACCTTGGCAACGTCGACGAAGCAAGTTCCGCTCCCGCCAGCTCAATGGGCACGCGGCATCTCGTTAGGCTCACGCGCCTCGCACCGGCGCCCGAGGCGGCGCTGACGGACGAAACGACCTTGAAGTCCCCGCGAGGGCGACAGGGCGACCTAAGCCAACCGTAAGTGCTGCAATCGACGGAAGGATTCGGCGGCCGTGTGGAGTGCGACGATGAATTCCCCCCACCCGCTCGACACGGTGTTGCAACGTCACGGACATTCAGGATTCGCCCCAAAAACTTGATGAAGCGCTCGGCCAGGGACGTGATGAAGGTGACTCACAGCGCGTGAGCTCACGCTCGACGGCTTGAAGATCGTGGTCGACGGGGCTCACGCCGCTGCCTACCGCGTCGCGCCAGCGGTGTTCTCAGAGCTTTCCCCGCGGAACGCGGTAGCTTGACGGACGTGAAGCTGCCGCATGCCCTCGACTGCATTCGATACCCGGTCTCATCGCGGCGCTCTTCGCGGCGTGCACCGTAGCCCCGCAAGCCGAGCCGACGCACTCGAGCGGCGCAAACCGTCGAGCACGTCTGCGGTTACGACCTCGAAGATTCGGCCCCCGTAGCTTCCGGGCTCTGCTCGCGGCGGGGCGCAAAGGTGCCGCAGGTGGCGGCGTTCGCATCAACCCTCTTCGGTACGGCGGGCGACCCCAAGCAGATGCAGAGAGCTACCCGAAGTTGAGCGCGCGCTTCGCGACCCGCTGACGTCAGCCCAGCCGACGCAATCCGCGCTGACGTCGAGGCACGGTCGGGAAATGTCTCCGCACGAAGCTGCAGCGCTGTGACACAGTTCACGCGTTCGTCGCTGAGTTGGCACTCATTCGATCCGTAACGCTCACCGTCCGGCCGCGTTCGGCGAGCGATAAGCCTGAGGTCATCGGAGGTTTACCGTGTTTGCATCGCTTCGTTTTCGTTCGTCGTTGTTTTGTCTCGTGAGCGTCTTGGGTTTCGCCGCCGCGTGCGGCGGGGACGACGGTGCGCGAGGTCCCGCAGGGGAGCCGGGTGCGGACGGCGTCCGGGGCGAAGCCGGTCCCCAGGGAGAACCGGGCGAGGGAGAGCCGGGATCGCAGGGAGAGCCAGGGCCGCAAGGGGAACCGGGCTCGCAGGGAGAGCCGGGACCGCAAGGTGAGCCCGGCGCTTCCGGTGAGGGTGGTGCAGGGGGAGCCGGCGAAGAAGGCGCGGTCGAGCGTCCCGCCGGATTGAGCCTGCAGTTCTTGGGTCGCTACTCGACGGGTGAGTTCGACGAGGGCGCGGCGGAGATCGTGACGTTCGACGCGGAGAGTGGCCGCGTGTTCGTAGTGAACGCCAGCGCGGCAACGGTGGACGTGCTGGACATCTCGAACCCCGCTTTGCCGGTGAAAGTGGGCACCATCGAGGCTGCGGACGCGGACCCCACCAAGGCGCTGGGCTCGGCGAATAGCGTGGCGAGCAAGAACGGCGTGTTGGCAGTGGCGATCGAGTCCGCGAACAAGACGGACCCGGGCATCGTCGCGCTGTACGACACGACCACGCTCGCGCTCCTCGGCAAGGTGGACGTCGGCTCTCTGCCGGACATGCTCACCTTCACGCCGGATGGCAGCAAGATCATCGTGGCCAACGAGGGCGAGCCCACCACGGATACGTACGAGGTGGATCCGGAAGGAAGCGTGTCCATCATCTCGGTGGCTACGCCGCCCACCGTGCAGAACATCACCTTCACGAGCTTGAACGCCGATGCGGACGCGCTGCGCGCGCAAGGCGTACGGATTTTTGGACCGAACGCGACGGTCGCGCAAGACTTGGAGCCGGAGTACGTCGCGGTTTCGGCGGACGGCAAGAAGGCGTGGGTCACGCTCCAAGAGAACAACGCGCTTGCGATCATCAACGTAGAGACGGCGACGCTCGAGTCGATCGTGCCGCTCGGCTTCAAGAACCACGCGCTGCTCGGCAACGAATTCGACGCGAGCGACCGAGACGACGCCATCAACATCCGCAATTGGCCAGTTTTTGGCATGTACCAGCCGGACGCGATCGCCAGCTACCAAGTGGCGGGCAAGACGTTTTTGGTGACGGCGAACGAAGGTGACGCGCGTGACTACCCGGACTACGCGGGTGCAACCGGCGGCTTCGTCGAGGTGCTGCGTGTCGGAAACGCGGCCTACACGTTGGACCCTACGCGCTTTCCCGACGCGGCCACGCTGAAGCTCCCCGCGAGCCTGGGTCGCTTGAACGTGACCACCAAGCTCGGCAATACCGACGCCGACGCGGAGCTCGAAGCCATCTACACATTCGGCGCGCGCTCCTTCTCCATCTGGGACGAAGCGGGCAAGCTCGTGTACGACAGCGGTAACGAGCTAGAGCTGCGCACGGCCAAGCGCTTCCCGGCGACGTTCAACGCCGGTCACGACAACAACACCTTCGACAACCGCTCGGACGACAAGGGTCCGGAGCCGGAAGCCGTCACTCTCGCGACTATCGACGGCGCAACCTTCGCTTTCGTCGGCATGGAGCGCATCGGCGGCGTCATGGTTTACGACATCTCCCTCCCGGAAACGCCGCGCTTCGTGAGCTACGTGAACACGCGCGACTTCACGAAGGATCCGGAGGACGACTTGGCGACCGTCGGCGACCTCGGTCCGGAAGCTTCCGTCTTCATCTCCGCGGAAGAGAGCCCCACCGGCAAGCCGCTGCTCGTGCTCGGCAACGAGATCAGCGGCACGACCGCGATCTTCGAGGTAACGCCGCTCTACGGCGCTACCCCCTGAGGTAGGGCCGCGAGCCACGCCGCAACTTCTTCTACGCTTCGCAGTCGCACGTAGCGTCGCGACGCGAGCTTACGAGGGAGGTTGCGGCGCTGGCGAACGTGGCTGCGCAGCATCCACCAAAACAGCGATTCGGCTCCCCACACGGTGTGCAGCAAGGTCTCGCGGTTGCCGTTCCACAGCTCCTCGGACCGCGACCAACGCCGCCACGTGCGATGCACGAGGCGCCGCAGTTTCGTAAGCAGCGGCAAATCCAACCAGACGATCAGCTCCGCGCGGTCCAAAATCAAGTCCCCGAGCTTCGCCTCGTAATTGCCGTCCACCACCCAGCCGCGCGAGTCATCCAGAACCGCCGAGACGCTCGCCCGCAGCTCCTCGGCGCTCGCCGCACGCCAGTTCGGCCCATGATGGTGCGCGTCGAGCTCGATGCACGGCACGCCCAGTCGCTCAGCGACCATCCGTGACAACGTCGTCTTTCCAGCGCCGCTAGTCCCCTTGATGACGATACGCCGGAGCACGAACGCAAGGTAACTCACGCCGCGTGCTACCGTGAAGCCCGATGGAAGAAGGCTGGGAGCGGCCGACCCACGCCGTACCGACGCCCGAGGCGCTCACCGCGCTCCTCGCGGCCGCGTTACCGGGCGCTGAGCTCGAGCGCGCACAGCTCCTGACGACCGGTCTCGCCAAGACGAACCTGCGAAATTGGCTGCGCGGTCACACCGACTCTTACGTCCGAGCTCATCCATGTCGCGGGCGTGTGCGGGCACACGCTCGCCGGCTTGGGAATTCGCCTGCGCAGGCCCAACTCTCATCGATGTTGGCTTGTTCCTCCGCGCCGGCCGCGCGCTTCCCGATGGGTTCCGCGAAGCTTTCGTGGACGGTTACCAAAACGCCGGCGGCAAGCTGCCGCGGAGATGGCTTCCGCTCTCACGTCTGGTGGACCTCGTTTCGCAGAGGCACTTTTTGGACGGCAGCCAGGAGCGCCCTCGCGTCTGGGCCGAGACGACGCGGGTGGTGCAGGAATCTATCGAAATCTTGCGCCGGATTTGAGGAGCGCAGATCCCGCCCTTTGCCCGGGGCCGCGCTCTCAGGTTTCGTTTTGGGCACGGCCACGATCGCGCCCCACAGCCTTAGGCGCGGGGGCCGCGAACCCACGTGCCTGACTCGATTCGGGGCTGGCTCGAGTCTACCGGCAGGTCGACCGCGCCGAGCTCTGGGGGCGGGGTGTGGATTGCTGCGTTGGAAGGTGAAGGAGACCGCGCTCTTCGTGCGAGCCTCTGGAGCAAATTTCCTAATCGGAGCCAGTCGAAGGCGACCACCCCTCGATGATACCCCATCTTTTGTGATGGTGGTACCGAAAGCCATCGTCAGCGCATCGTCCCGGCGTGCGTCGGCCTCCCCCGCCGGAAATCATCGCGTTCGTCGCCCGGCGCATCAAGGCGCTCCGCGTCGCGCGGGGGCTGACGCAAGACGCGGTGGCGGAGGCGCTGGGTATTGCTTCCAAAAACGTGCAGCGCCTCGAGGCGGGCCGCCAGAATCTGACCCTCGAGACTCTGGCCAAAGTCGCGGACGTGCTCGACGTCGACCCGCACGAGCTCCTCACGAACGGCGAGCCGTTCACGGCGCCAGGCAGCGAGCTCTCGTTGAAGCGCGCGCTCCGAGGGCTCGAAAGGCTCGGTCACACCGTGCTCGAACCTGACGCAGGCCCGACGCGCGGCGCGGTCCCGGTCATGACTCTTCAGGCGGCCGCCAGCCGCTTTGGCGGCGCGCAAGACGTGGAGGTTGCGGCCTGGATCAAGCTCAAAGGCGCTAAGCCGTCACAAGTGACGGGCCGCTTCGTGGCACAAGTCCACGGTCGCTCCATGGCTCCCACGGTGCCGAGTGGCGCGCTAGTCCTTCTGCGCGGCCCCGTCGTCGGCGCGCTCGAAGGACGCGTGGTTGCCGTCGAGTGGCGCGACCACGCAGATCCCGAAACCGGCGGCTCCTACGTGCTCAAGCGTGTCGGTCCGCTCGAGCCTCGCGCCGGTGGCAGCGGCGCCCTCCAGCTCCAGCTCCGCTCGGACAACCCCGACTTTGCCCCGCTTCACGTGAACGCTGACGCAGATGGCGCGGGCGCCCTCCGCGTGCTGGCCGAGCTGGAGCGAGTACTCTGGCCCGCGCGGTCCGCTCGTTCTGCTCGAGACTCCGCCACGCGGGGCGAATAGCTGGCTTGCGCCGCTGCACCATCTTATGTGATGGTGCTCTCGTTCGTCACGCGCGCCCCGTGGCGCGTCATGTGCCGACCTGGGGAGTCTGCATGCCATTTCATCTATCGGGACTCGGTTTTTCCGCGAACATTCCGCACGCCGCACAGCGCTACTGCTATGTCCGCGCGACCGCGCTGGAGCAGCTGCTGGCGGCGCCCGGCTCGCTCGAGCTCCTCTTGCGCGAGCTAACCGGCGAGCCGCCGCAATCCACCTCCGTCGTGGAACAGCTCGCCCAGCTCAAGCGTCGCGCCATTCACCTCTCGGTTACCCGCTCCGCCTACCAGAGCCTCTCGCTCGAAGAGATCGTCGTGCTGTGCGCCTACACCTCGCCGCATTTCGAGCACTCCGCCTTTCGTCACCAGCTGCTGGCAGAGCCGAGCGCGGCCGAGCTTTCCGAACGCTGCAAAGCCTGGCTCCGCGAACGAGCCACTCGTATCAGCGGCGCCGAGGAGCTCGGCGCGCGGTGCTGGCCTCTCGTCGGCCACAGCCCGCCCTCGCCAGCACCAACCGCGCCCGGGCAGGCACCGCTTCCCCCCTCGCCAGTACCCGCATGGCCCACGCCACGGTCCTCACCGCCCTCCGCCTCGGCGTCTCTCACCGTGCGTCCATCTTCTGCGCCTCCCTCTAGCTTACGCCACTCCTCGTTCACCGTAGCAGTCGCGCCCATGCCTCACTCCGGCGTTCTGGATCGAGACTTGCCCGCGCTCGGCGCTGAATCCGGCTTCGCTCACGAGCACTACATTGCTTGCGCCCCCGCTGTCGCGCTGGACTACGTACGTCGCGCCGCCACCCTTGGCGGCACGTTGCGCTGGGATCCCTTCGCGTTGGATCGAAGGCTTCGGTCCCTCGGCATTGGCTTGCTTCTGGTAGAGGGCGGAAACGTCAACGTTTACCTTCCCGCTCGCTATCACTCGTCGCCCCTCCGCGCGCCCAGCGGCCCACCGCAATCCGGCGCCTTCAAAGGTTAGCCCTCCTCATTGCATCCGAGCTGGCCGCGGCTCGGGGACGTCCCGGTCGCGATCCGGCTCGCGATACCTTCGGCGATGGCCGCCTTATCGACGGCGGGTCGCCTCGCTTCCCACTCGGCGACGCCGGGTCGCCTCGCTTCCCACTCGGCGACGGCGGGTCGCCTCGCTTCCTCTCTGCGACGCCGGGTCGCCTCGCTTCCTCTCTGCGACGCCGGGTCGCCTCGCTTCCCTCCCTGACGGCCTGCACATCGTTTGCTCGAACGGCCTCAACCTCAGCTCAAAAAAGGAGGCACCCTGTAGACTCGAGCCGCAGTCGCAGAAATCACTAAATTTCGGCCACGATTTCGAGAGCAGCGCGACTCAAAACGGATCGGTCGTATCGGTAACCATCTTCAGAAGCACGGAAGGATTGTCTCTGCTGCGACTAAGTGGCGATGCGCGCTCCGCAGAACGAAATCATTCAACAAATTCAATCCAAGCTACGACATCGTTCCGAGTCTCGAACACGCGCTCTTTTTTAGAAATAGTCGACTGGCGAGCCGGCGGAGGTATCGGGGGGCGGCTCCGGCGCGGGCAGAGAGAAGCGAGGACACCGAGGGCGAGGTCCTACAGGAGCCGCTGCGCCTTGATCTCCAAGTAGCGGCTCACCAGCTTTCCGGTCAGCTCGCGCGCGGTCGTCTCTAGAACCAACGCGCCACCACGCCTCAAGTCCTTCATGAGCGCCTTCTGCCAACGGAGGTGCTCAGCGGCGGCGCCCTTCAGGTAAATGTCGGAGCGGGCTTTCGGATCCGCCAGGCCTTCCACGTCCAAATCGCGAAAGCAGATGACGAGCGGTAGGTGACGACGGCTGATCGCGCGGACGCGCCGAAGCAGTGTTTCTGCGGCTGAAAAGTCGATAACGTGGGTAAAAAGGATGACTAGCGTGCGGTTTTTGACGCGCGCGGCGAGGCTTTGGAACGCCAAGTCGAAGTCCGGCTCGACCAGGCGCGGGAACAAGTCGTACGTGGCCTGAATGATGGAGCGGCTGGCTTTGCTGCCGGCTTGCGGCGTCATGAGCACGCGCAGCGTGTCGTCGAAGCCGAGCGCGCCGACGCGATCGCCGCCGCGCGCCGCCACGTGAGCGAGCATGAGGGTGGCGTTGAGCGCGTGGTCGAAGCGGGAGAGGCCCGAGTCGATGCCGGTCATGACTCGCCCGGCGTCCAGTAAGAACATGATGTTCTGGTTGCTCTCGAGCTGGTACTCGCGCACCGTGAGTTTTTGGCGTCGGGCGGTGGCTTTCCAATCCACGCGGCGACTGTCGTCGTCCGGTACGTGGTCGCGTAGGCGAGCAAACTCACTTTCGCCACCTTTGAGGCGCGAGGCGCGCACCATGGACATCTGTCGGTCTTGGCGAGAGAGCGCGTCGAACTCCTGAATTTGTTTGAGGTCCGGGTAAACGCGTACGGGCTTTCGTGCCGGTACGCGTCGCTGGAGCGTCCACAAGCCGAGCGGTGAAGGGAGCCGGAGGTGATGGTCCCCGAGCGCGTGCGCGCCCCGCAAAGTCGGCTCCACGTGGTAGTCGACCGCGCTGCCAGCTTTGCCCTTGAGGCGGACTTTCACGGGCAAATCTGCTGATTTTGCGCCATCGAACAGGTCGTCCATCACCTCGACGTGGCGCACGCCGCGTGACTCGGCGCGGAGGCGCAGCGAGACGCGGTTGCGCCGTGAAAGCGACATGAAGTCAGGCGCCGAGCGTTGCACGCTGACTCGCAACCGCCAGGCGAGCAGCGCGTCCAACAAGCCGACGAAGAGCAGAGCCGCATCGAGCCACAGCGCCACGCGAGATAGCTTCGGATTGACGAGCGACAGCAGCGATACGAGCAGCGGTGCGGCCGCCAGAAGCAAGAGCGCGCGGGATGGGATGAGCCGGCGCATGGCTACGCGGCCGTCTTCGGCACCGGCACCTCGCGCAAGATAGCGTCCACGCAAGCGTCCGCACTGGTGCCTTCGAGCTCGGCGTCCGGCTGCAGCACCAAGCGGTGACGGAGCACCCCGTGCGCGTGGGCCTTCACGTCGTCCGGCACGACGAAGTCACGGCCGCGCAGCAAGGCCTGGGCGCGAGCGACCGCGAGCAAACCGATGGAGGCGCGCGGAGACGCGCCCAGCGCGACGGCCGGGAAGTGCCGCGAGCGGTCGACGATGCTCGTGATGTAGTCCAAGATCTCGTCGGTGATGCGCACTTGGGTGACGGCTTCCTGCATCGCCCGCACGTGCGGTTCCTGCAGCAGCTGCGGAAGGCCTTCCAAGCGATTGGAGTCGAAGCCGGAGACGTAGTTCTTCAAAAGTGCGAATTCCGCCGCTTTTCCGGGGTACCCGATTTGAAGCTTGAGCAGGAACCGGTCTAGCTGGGCTTCCGGCAGCGGGTAGGTGCCTTGCGACTCGATGGGGTTTTGGGTCGCGATGACGAGGAACGGCTGCGGCAGGGGGCGCGTGACGCCATCGCTGGAGACGCTGCGATCTTGCATCGCCTCCAGGAGGGAAGATTGCGTTTTCGCCGGAGCCCGGTTGATCTCGTCGGCGAGAACGAGCTGGGCGAAGACGGGCCCGGGCACGAAGCTGAACTCGGTGAGCTTCGCGTTGTACACGCTCGAGCCCGTGACGTCGCTCGGCATGAGGTCCGGCGTGAACTGAATGCGCCGAAACGAAAGGCCCAACGTTTGGGCGAGCGCCTTGACCAAGAGCGTTTTGCCGAGACCGGGCACCCCTTCCAGCAGCACGTGGCCGCGCGCCAAGAGCCCAATCAGAACTTGCTCGACGAGCTCGCCTTGACCAATCAGCACGCGCCCCACCTCGCCGGCCACGCGCTGCAAAACCTGGCTCGCCTGTTCGATGTTCACGAAACGCCTCCAACTTGTAGCGAGAGCTGCTCGAGCTCCCGAATGAGCTTATGATTCACGCCGACACCTTCGATGGCGTCGTCCAGACCGGATTTTGCCTCTACCAGCAGCTGCACGACCTCACGCTCGGGCCGCCCGGTGCGACGAGCGACGCCGCTCGCCAGCTGCAGGAGCGTCGGGGACTGGCTGGGAAACAGCCGTTCCCGCAGCTGCTCCATCAAGAGCAGCGTGTAATGACCGCTGACGAGGTGGCCGGCGTTGGCCCGGTGGTAGGTGCTGGCGACGGCGCGCACATGGTCCGCGAAGGCTCGACGCTCGAGGCGCGTGTCGTCACGGCGAGCACCGAAAGAGGTGCCCTGTCGCAGCGCGAGCAAGAGCCCCAGGGCGAGCAGCTGGAGCATGAACGGCATCATCCCCGCGGCTTGCAGGGATTGCACGGGTGATTGGGAGCCGCTACCGGTCCACGTCCCCACGAGCTCCACCGTCTCGTCCTCGCCGACTTGGACGACGTCTGCGACCAAGCGCGCGTTGTCCGCCACGCTGAGCGACGCGTTGCTGAGCAGCTCCGCCTCCGGCACGTAACGGATCGCGCCCGCGCCCAGAAACGCGTTCACGATGTAGGGCTCGCCGCCGCACTCGACGTGCACGAAGTGCGAGACGGGCGACTCGGAGTCGACTTTGAGCGTGCTGCCGCCCAAGACCGCGAAATTCAACGCGACGTCCGGCCCCTCCGCGTTCATGTACTTCGCGCGGCGGCCGCAGTCCGCGTAGCTCCGCCGCACGTCGCCCGCGTCATCCAAATCAGAGGTCCCAACGCTGATCAGCACGCCGCCCTCATGGACCCACTTGACGAGCAGGGCCTCCTCTTCTTCCTCGAGGTTGTTCGAGAACAGGACGATGGTGGAGACGTCTTCTAGCTTGGCGAGCGGCTTGATGCGGGTACGCACCTCCGCGCCCTGCGCCATGAGGAGGCGCTTGAACGTGTAGAGGCCGGAGGGCGACGTCTCTTGCGTCTCGATGGCGGCGCCGGTCCCGCCACCGCAGCTCACCAGGAGGAAGAGGCTGAGCACGGCGAGCCGCCGGAGCATCGCCGTGACCTTCTCGAAGACGCTGTCGAACGCGGCGCGCGTGGGCGTGGCTCCGCTGAACTGCGCGGCCTCCACCTGATCGACGATAACGCGGAAATCCGTGTACACGGGCGGCGCCTTGCGTAAGTCCCGCAAGTAATCCCCATTGGTGCGGTCGCGCTCCAGCTCGATTTGGCCGGCCGCGGAGAGACCTTGCATGGCCGCGGCGTGCGCGGCGTCGATAGCGGGCCCCAGCTCTCCGCGCTCGGCGGCTTGCCGCGCTCTATTGAGCAGGCGTTGCACGTCCGTATCGGCGGGCGGAGCGGGCGCGGCGACGCCCGGCTCATCGAACCCTTCTCCTGCTTCGGAAGGCGCCGGCTCGCGGTCGTCCTGCCGGCGAGTGCGATGCATGCGCATCAGCGCCACCAAGATGCCCACCGCCAGGCCGATGAGCAACAGCCAGAGCAGTGCTCCCGCGACAGAGCCGAGCCATCCTGGAATCGGGATGCGCGTATCGGACTTGGGCTTTTGCGCTTCGTGCGCTTTGAGCGAGGGGAGGCTGCAGGATTTTTTGAGGGCCGGGCAGCGTTGCAGCTCGGCTTCGCCCAGCTCACACAGCCCACGATCCGAAAAGCGCAGTCGGTACTTGGGGTCGTGACAAAAGGGCAGGGTGCCGGGGGCGTACGCCTCTTTCAGCGTCTTTTCGAGCTGCGCGTCCTCGACGCTCATGCGACACCGCGCGGCTCTTCGGCGAGCTCCGTGAAGCGAAGTTGTACGTCCCACGCCTCGCGGCGAGTGCGGCCGTCGATGTAAGCGAGGAAGCGCGCCGTGGCGAGCACCGGAACGGCGAGGAAGAAGCCGAGCAGCGCGAACCACGAGCCGCCGTCCTGCAACGAATCTTGCGGCGGCGGAAACGACAGCAGTTCCACCACCAGGCCGTGCCCCGTCGCCTCCGCCCCGAAAATGAAGAACGCCCACACGACGAGTAGCAAGAGCACGGTCGTGAACGTCTCGCCGAACCGGGACCGAGACATGCGGCCGCCTCGCTCCAGCGCGCGCACGAAGCCGGCTCCTTCCAGCAGCGTGATTTCCGGCAAAAATAGCAGGCGTGTGGCCAGAAATGGCAGCGGAACGATGAACATCCCCGAGCCGCCCACCAGCACCGCGCCGAGGGCGTGATTCCAAAGCTGGGCCGGGACCTTTCCGAGCCAAGCGCGCACCAAGCCGCCGAGCGAGATCGAGTCTTCAAGCAGCAAGCGGCTCGCGGCGAGCGTGAACGGGACTTGCGCGAGCACGAAGCCGACGACCGCGATCAGCCACACCACGGGCCAGCTCGTTCCGACATGCCGGAGCCCACAACAAAGAGCCCAAAAGGGGAAGCAGCTCACCATCCACAGCTGAAAGTAGCGGCGCCCGCCGCGCACGACCACGAAGCGAAACGCGAGGTCGAACACCTCCGAAAGCGTGCGCTCACGCAGCACCACCTTGGTGGAGAGGACGTTCACGGCGCCTTCCTCCGCTGACGGCCGTAAAGCAGCAGGAACGAAGCGACGAGCACGCTCATCATCGCTGCAAAGACCCACTTCACTTGGTTGGGCAGCGATGAAGGGCTCCACCAACCTTCGATGAGCGCGGCGAGGAGCAGAAACACGGCCGCGCCCAAAATCAGGGAGATCAGATCGTCCGCGATCGCTCGCAAGGACGCGACGCGCGTGCGGCCGGAAGTGCCGAGCAACGCGAAGCCCATCTTCATCCCCGCGCCGCCCGAAATGACGATGGCGGTCAGCTCGAACGGCCCGTGACCGCACATGAACGTCAAAATATTCTGAGCGTGGCCGCTGTTCTGCACGTGCCCGAGCACCGTACCGATGTGCAGCCCGTTGTAAACGATGGTCACGACGCTCCCGAGCCCGAAGAGCACGCCGGTCGCGAAGCAGCGGAACGCGATGCCCACGTTGTTGTAAACGTAGAAGCCCGTCATCTGCGCGTCGCTGCCCGAGTCGCGACCACTCGCGAAGCCTTTGGAGTAGTTGTCGGCCATGCTCTCCAGCGTGCTCGCCGGCAGCACCCGCTCGGCGAAGCCTTCAACGTGCAACGTGCCGAGCCACCCCAAGAAGAACGGCAACCAAAACAGCAGCCCCGCCGCCAGCATGAACGGCCAGGCGCGCCTAAACGCTCGCGGGAAATCCAGCGCGAGCTGCACCACGCGCAGCCGCCGGTCGCTGCGCGACGCCGCGTACAGCGCGTTGTGCGCTTGCGCGGTGAGGGCGTCCAAATACGCAATCGTATCCCTCGCGCAGCCGAGCGCCCGCGCGCGCATCAAGTCCGTGCTCACCGCGCGGTAGAGCGCAGCCGTGCGCGAAACCTCGCTTGGCGGCAGCTTCCACAGCGGTCCGTCCGCTTGCAGCTTGCGCGAGAGCTCTTGCCAAAGCGGCGCGCGCGCGTGGACGAAGCTCTGCGGATCCTTCATGCGCGAGCCCGGATGTGGCAGTGGTAGACGAGCCCCAAAAACCGCGCCGGGTGCGCGTAGCGCAGCCGCAAACGCTTCGCGAGCGGCAACGCCAGCACGTCCGCGAGCTCGTCCGCCCGGGCCTCGGAGAGCTCACCGCGCCGCAGCATGAACAGCTCGATCGCTTCGCGCTCGGAGGCGCTCAGCTCGACGTGCGGAGGCAGCCACGAGAGCTCGGCTTGGCTCGGCGGCGGCGAAAGCTGGGGCGGCGCTCGGAAGGCGACGCGCGGCTCGTAGATGACCAAAGTACCAGCCACCAGATCACCCAGGCGTCGAAAACGCCCGTCCGCCATCATGCAGGCGGCGCCCAGCACGTAACCGAACGGCAAAAAGTCTGCGCTTCGCAGCAAGTTGCGCAGCAAGCTGTCCCCGAGACCGACCGGGAGGCCGTGGGCGGAGACGACGCGCAGCCGCAGCGCCTTCTTACCCAAGCTACGCCCGCTCATCACGACGTCGCACACCACGAAGTAGGCCCACTCCAGCAGGAATACGAGCACCAGGAAGAGCCCGTTCTTGTAGCCCTCGCCGCCGCTCACGACCGAGCTCAAGCCGAGCAGGATGCCGACGACCATCAGCACGGCACCGCGGATGAGGGTGTCGATGCCCCATGCCAGCCCGCGTCGGATCGGCCCCGCTAAGTGGTAGCTGAGCAGCACGTGCTCCGGCGTTTCGATCTCGGTGCGCGTGTCCAAGAGCTCGGCCGGGCGCGCCGGTGCGCCGTGAACTTCCGCCCGCCCTGTTCTGAGTACCGCCACGTTCACCGCAGCTGGGGAGCCTCCCAGCCCGAGCGCCATCCCGTCAAGCGGCGGGTAGAAGACGCAAAAAAGGCCGGCACGTCACGGGGACACGCCGGCCTTTCGCGGAGCTCACATGTCCAGCAGGTACGCCGCGACGAGCGGAAACACGATGGTCGCGTCCGACTCGATGATGAAGCGCGGCGTGTCCACGTCCAGCTTGCCCCAGGTGATCTTCTCACCGGGAGGCGCACCGCTGTACGAGCCGTAAGACGTGGTGGAGTCCGAAATCTGAGCGAAGTAGCCCCAGGTCTTCACCTTCCACTCCAGGTCCTGATCCATGAGCGGCACCACACAGATCGGGAAGTCGCCGGCGATGCCGCCACCGATCTGGAAAAAGCCGATGCTGCTGTTCGCGTCGTTCTCTTTGTACCAGTTGATGAGCGAGCCCATGTACTCGGGGCCGGACTTCATCACCTGGTAGCCGTACTCGCCGCGCACCACGCCTGCGACGAACATGTTGCCGAGGGTGGAGTCTTCCCAGCCTGGTACGAACAGCGGCAGGCTCTTCTCTGCGGCGGCTAGCTGCCACGAGTTCTTGGGATCGATCTCGTACTCCGGCTCGAGCTCCTTGCTGCGGAGGAGCTGATAGAAGTACTCGTGGGGGAAGTAGCGCTCGCCCTTTTGCTGCGCTTTCTGCCACAGCGCGAGCATCTTCTTCTCGATCTTGCGCATGGCCTCGTGCTCCGGGATGCACGTGTCGGTCACGCGGTTCAAACCCTTGTCGAGCAGCGCCTTCTCGTCCTCGGGGCGCAGCTCGCGGTAGTTCGGTACGCGCGTGTAGCTGTTGTGGGCGACGAGGTTGAACACGTCCTCCTCGAGGTTCGCGCCCGTGAGCGAGATACCGTGGATCTTGTCCCGACGGATGAGCTCCGCGATGACGATGCCCATCTCGGCCGTGCTCATGGCACCGGCCATGGTGAGCAGCATTTTGCCGCCCTTGGCCAGGTGGTCTTCCCACGCCTTCGCGGCGTCGACCAACGCGGCGGCGTTGAAGTGGCGGTAATGGTGCGTGATGAAGTCGCGAACGGCTGCCATGGGCCGCTATAAGCCCCCGGTTGCCGGGAGCGTCAAGGCTCCGCTTTGTGACTTCCTTCGATCGAGACGCGGGCGCTTTCGCCCCGGGGTGAAAGCCCGGACATTTCGAATGTTTCCTGCCTTCCCTCCTGCCCCCGTTACCGTGATAGCGTGAGCTGACTGCGGGGGCAGCCCAGGCGCGGGGGACCGAAGCCAATGTCAGACCGACTATCGAGCTCCTCCCCGGCATCCATCAGCGGCCGTGTGATCTACTCCGAGCTCCAGCCCGGCGTCTCGTACCGGCTCGAACGGCAGATCGGCGAAGGCGGCATGGGCACTGCGTTCCTCTCCCTTCGCCAAGCGCCGGAAGGCATCTCTCCCGTCGTCGTCAAGCTCGTGCGACCCCAGTTCGGGTCCAACTCCGAGCGCGCCGCCAAAGTCGTCGTTCAGAAGGAAGCCGTCGCCCTCGGCCGTCTCAACGAGCGGGTGCCACCCTGCCCCTTCGTCGTGCGCCTCGTCGACACTGGCGCCACCCCGCTCCACGGCCCTAACCAACCCCTCACCCCGTGGCTAGCGGTCGAGTACGTGCACGGTGGCGTCGAAGGCACCACCGTCCTCGAGCGCGTCACCTATCACATCGAACAAACCGGCGAAGCCTTCGCGCCCGCGCGCGCCGCCCACCTTGTGCGGTGCCTGGCCAGCGGCCTCATCGCCATCCACGGCGTCGGCGTCGTTCACCGCGACCTCACGCCCGGAAACATCCTGTGCTGCGGCTTCGGCGAAGCGGAAATCTTCAAGATCTCCGACTTTGGTATCGCGCGCCCCTCCGGCCTCAGCGCCACGTTCGGCGGCGTCCCCGTGGGCACCATCGGCTACGCCGCCCCCGAACAATGCATGCCGGACCTCGGCCCGTCCGGCATCACCACCGACCTCTTCTCCTTCGCGTGTCTCGTTTACCTCATCCTCACGGGTGACGAATACTTCCCCGCCGAAACCCCCATTCAGGCCATGCTCATGATGCGCGAGAAGAAGCGCCGGAGCGTTCTCGAAGGCCGCGCGCTGTCGCCAGATTTGCGAAAGCGACCGGAGGCCTGCCGCGCGATCGATGCCATTCTTGCTCGCGCTACGTCACTCGCGCCCGACCAGCGGCATCAGGATGCGCAGGAGCTGGCCAACGCGCTGATCCCTTGGCTCGCGGAAAACCGAGAGCCGCCCAAGCCGAGTCGCCGTTTGGTGAACTCGTTGCTAAATCTCGCTTCACCGGGAGACGTCAGCAACTGGACGTGGACGACGCGGCATCCGCCGGGTGGCGACCGAGTCATCCTGAGCGCGGCGTGGGATGTCGACGGGCACTGCTTCGCTTTCACGAGCAAGGGCCCGGAATTTTGGAACGGGCAGGACTGGATCTCGGCCCGCGATGTCGCCCGGGATCTGCCAGCCGGGATGGCTTTTGCGCGGCGGTTCGAAGCCGGTGGATGGTTGGTGGGCGGCGAAGCCGGGACCTTGGCGGTGTATTCGACGGAAGGGATGCGTGAGGTCGTGCGCGCGCCGGACCCAAACGTTGCTTTCTCGCACGCAAGCGGGCGATTCGATGACTTGCTGGCGGCGGTTGGGCAGAGGCCCGGAGAGCCGCCCACGCTTTGGGCGATGGCCGCGCGACGCTGGCTCAAGCCGTTGCCGCTCGAAGGCGTGGCGTACGTGGCTGGCCTTCACCGGCTCGACGACGAGCGCTGGGTGATCTGCGGGCGCATGCAGCACGGCACCGGCTTTTGCTCCGTGTACACGCCGACCCAGTGGGAGACGACGGTGCTGCTGGCCCCGCGCACGCGTGCGTTCGTGAGCGGTGCGAGCGAGCCGGAGCGAGGACTTGCGATCGTCGTCGGGAGCGATGGAGTCGCGCTACGGATCGAAGGCAACGAAGCCGTAAGCTCGGTGGCGGATGGCGCTCCCGCCTTGACGGCAGCGGCGATGGACGTGCTCGATCGCGAGTGGGTGTGTAGCCTCGGGCGGCTGTGGGTGAGAGATCCGGCGAGAGACCTTTCCTGGCGCCCCGTCTGGCAAGATCAGAACTGGCAAGCGCCGTTCGTGAGCATGATCGCGGATGCGGGCATGGTCGTGGCGATGACCGCGGATGGAGGGATCTTGGAGGGCCGCGCGGGCTGGCGAAGCGTGCACGGACATGGACGCGGAAGTGGCGAGCATCCGCGGGCGAGGCGGAGCTTGAGGGCGTAGTCCGTTTCGGAGGTTCAAAGCGCGGGGGCGATTCGTCCGATGTACCACGAGGTTTTCTCGACGATTCGCTTGCGCCTGTCCGCATAACTTCCGGGCGTAGCAGTCGTTGCCATCCGCTCGCGCCGACGAGGCGGGATCGAGAGTCGCTCTAGACGTGACGGGCAGGCCGGTGCGAGCAACAGGCCGGCCGTGCTAGCCTGAGGCACTAGCCATGCAGCCAAGCCTCGAGACTTGATGGCGCCGGACACCGAGCCGACGGACGAGGAGCTCGCGCTCGTGATGCGCGAAGCCAGAGAGCTTGCGATTCAGCGACGCCCCACGTCGGATGCTTGGGTCGCAGCTCGGCTGAAGGAAGCGTCCATTTTCGGTCGAGCCAACACGCAGGCACGGCGGACCGATAAGTCTCGATGAAGGCTGCCGTTACGACAGCAGATCGCTAGCCGCCAGCGTCGGAATGAGGCGCTCTCGAAAGAGAGCATAGGAGGAGCTTCCCGGAGGGAGCTCGACGTCGCCGTGCAACAGGAACGCTAGCCGCGCGGCCGCATCAAACGGAGCGCGCGAGCGGGGCTTGTCGGCGGCGCCGCGGGCGAGCCGATCGAAGAACTGGCTGGCAGTTTCGGTGGCGCCCCTCATGAATTCTGCTTGGTTCTGACCCTCGCGGATGAAGACACGGCGACACCGGGCCGCGGCGTGGAGCATGGCGAGCTCGAGCATTGACGGATGTGCGCCGCTGCCGAAGTAGTCGATGAGCTCCGGGCAAAGCTTCGCGATCGCCGTCTTCGACGAAGCGACGTTGTTGAACACTGGCATGCCGGGAGATTGAACGTCGAGCCAGTGAAGCTCATTCGCCACGAGGTCGAGGACCAACGGCAGGTAGATGCCATGCTCGCCCTGAAGAGCGAACTTCAGCTCGACAGTTCGTGGATCGAAGTGCCATCCCTGCGCGTCGTCGCGTAGCATCAGCCCTGCGAACCCCCGCTCGAGCTGGCTGAATGGCATGCCAGCGTAGGCGTTCACGACCATGACGGCGTACCGAACGCCTGACGCGAGCGCCACGTCGCGATAAACATCCACGAATTCGGTAGCTCCATCGGGCCATGGGGCATCACGCAGGTCACCGGCGCTTTGGGCAATCACGCCCGCGCTCGCTTTTGCCTGGAGCTGGTAATACGAGCACACCTCGAGGTAGCTCCATGCTTCATCATAGAAAGCCACGGACAGATCGAGGTCGGTCCCGTGCCCACCCTTTGCGGCTGACACCAGTGCAGAAAGAGCCGAGTCAGCTTGCCAGCCGGCACAGTGAGCTTGGAGCCGCGCGGCAGCGTGACCGCAGCCGGGCTTGCTGTGCGTTCGTTGAAAGGGACCACGACTCGCGAGAGCGCACGATCGATCAAACACGATTCGAACGGCGGCTTGGCTGAGAAGCGCCCCAAGAGCTCATGGGTGATGGCGCAGATCAGGCTCTCTATAGTTGCTGGCTGCAATGGCACGCGCTCGTCGCTCGCGGAAACCCCAAGCGCGGTGCGTCCCTTGGGCCAGTAGACACGAACGTTCGTTGGTTTCGCCCGCGTGGTCAAATGACTTCGGAGCTGCACCAGCAAGGGCGTTGCAAGCCTGGGCGCGGAGCGTGCGAACGCAGCTTCCACCTCGGCCAGAGCCTCGGCGCTCGTGTCCGCCACCCTGAGCAGGTGGTCGAGGCGGCGGCCCAACTCGCCAGGACGTTGGCTGAGCAACTCGAGGGCCTCGGACACGTCGCCCGATGCTAATGACAGCTCCAGCTTGCTGTGAAAGCCGCGAAACACCGGTGCCCGGACGCCATCGGGGCCACGCTTGCGCACGATCGTGAACGCACGGCACACACGGGGAAACGGAGCCTCGTAGTCGTGTGGATGCAAAAACTCACCGAGCCAGACCCAATAGCTCTGGTGACGGAGCATGTCCTCGACGAGCTGGTCGGCATCCAATGCCTCCAGCCGTGCGAGTAGCATGCGACGCAGACCCCTCGAAAGGCGCGCCACCTTGAAGCGGTACACTTGCTGCGAAACGGTGACGACGTGAACGCTGGGCGCTGCAGAACGACCGAAGAGCTTCGTCACCGCGCTCCAGAGGTGACTCGGCGGTTCTAGGCGGTTGACCTTGTGCAGAACCGCTTCGGCCTGGAGCGAGCCGTCGGTACCCGACAGGACCGCAATGAAGCGCAGCACGTCGGTCGCCGTTGTCATGAACGAAAGACTCGCCTGAAAGGCCAGCTTCGGATCGACACCGCGCGCCAACGTGCCGAAAACGACCGCGATGTTTTCGCGTAACGGGATTGACGGCGGCAACCAGCCCAAGACTCGTTGCCCATACTCTCGGACGATCGCAATCAACGCCTGGCGATCGTCCTCGGACAATGCCTGCCTACGTTCGCACAATGCCGTGAGGCATGCCTGTGCCGCCTCATCCGGATGCGCGCCGAGATCAAGCAATTTGAAAGTGACTTGCTCTTGCGGGCGACTCAGGGTCGGTGATGGCAGGAAGAACGGGGACGATCGATCAACGTGATGCTCGCAGACGGGACAGGCGCTGTAGTTGGAGCTGTCGAAGCAATGCTCACAGATGACATGCGCGCACGGGGACAGCACGTGCGTCGTTCCCGTTCGGCCGCAGAATAGACAGGGCTGCCCATCGGCCTGTACGAAATGCACCAGCACCTTTTTCCACCAAAGCTCCTGCGTGTCTGCCGGCACCCCATCCGGAAAATTCCGAAACAACGGCTCATGCCGCTGCGCAGCCCCAACATGCGTCTGTAGCGCCTCGAGCATCCAAACGCGCACCCCGCACAGCTCGTCGAGCGAACACTGCTCTAGCCGACCGCGCAATCGCGCCGACAGCACATACCCTAGGTCCGCCAGCTCGAGCTCGACCGCCTGCACGATCGCACTCTCGACGCGCCCGGAAGACGACACGAACACGAGCCCCCTCCGCACCAGCAGCAGCTTTCGTACACTCGTTTCCTGTTCAGTCACGCCACCCACCTAAATTTGCGGGAGGAAATCGCCCGAGCTGTTTCTGAGGTTTAGAAGGAAGCCCGAGCTCAGCCTCCCGCCTGCTAGCGTAACCGGACGCGGACGAGGCTGGCAAGCGCGATCGCGGGGCGCGCAGAGCATGGTGGAGGGACCCCCTCTCCTAGGTCTGCATCAACGGGATCTGCTCGTCTGGCGACAAAGTCACTTTGAAGCATAGCGGCGGAGCTACTACCCGTGGCTTTGCGTTCTGCACGCCGCTTGTCCGCGACATCCAACTCGCGTTGGCCCCGTTGACCGGCGCGACTGACTGATACTCACGCTGGTCCCCGAAGGAGCTCGCCAACTCCGGGTACTCGATGATCCGACTGCGGATCCTCTGCAGGACGACCTGCTGTGTAGGCTCGGCTTCTTGCTCCTGCGACATCCTTGTTGCCCAAGTATATTGAAACGCGCCGCCTGTTTGCTAGTGAGTCTCCTACTTCAGCTCGTTGCGTAGGACGAGTAGGACGGGGCAGGTTCACGCCGACGGGCGCCCCGTAAACTTCTTCAAATGGCAAACGCTGCCAAGCCTCGGGCCCAGCGGCGTCACAGTACCGATCGAGGTGCGACGGCGTCAAAAAGCAGCGAGAAGCCGGGTGGGCTGGGCGCGCGGTTGCTGGGGCGACAGCCTGCAGGCAAGATTGGCTGGTGACCTACTTGGACCGCATCGTTCGCGACCCCGCGATCTGCGCCGGCCAGCCCGTAATTCGCGGGACGCGTGTTCTGGTTCGTGTGCTGCTCGGCTACCTCGCGCACGGCGAGACAACGGAGCACATCCTCGCGGAGTTTCCGAGCCTTACCGAAGAAGATGTGCGCGCCGTGATCGCATTTGCCGCGGCATCAGCCGGTGAGGACTTGCCTGCGCCGAGCCCGATTCCGCCGAACGCCCAGGTCGCGTGAAACTCAAGCTCGACGAAAACATCCCGCAGTCCGCGGCGCCTAGGTTGGCCGCCCTGGGCTACGACGTCGACACCGTGCTCGACGAGCGGCTCGGCGGTCGAAGCGACGAGGACGTCTGGGCCGCCGCTCAATCCGAGCGCCGCTTCCTCGTCACTCACGACTTAGACTTCTCGGACACGCGGAAGTTCGCGCCTGGCGAGCACGCAGGCGTCCTCATCGTGCGCCTGCCTGACTCCGAACAGTGGCGCGTCGGCGATCACCTCGTTGGCTGGTTCTCGGACGCCGACGCGCGAACCTGGGAGCGCTGCATGGTGGTCGCAACGCTGCGCAAGGTGCGCGTGGTTCGTGGCGCGACGGTCCGCCGATAGCGCGCACGAACGCAAAACGCGGAGCCAGCTTTCGCTAACTCCGCGTTTTCATTTTTGTTGCGCGGGGGCGCAACTACAGATGGACAACTGCCGTCAGCGTAAGGATTGAGGTAAGTTCTTGCTGACGTAGAGCATGTCGAGCTTGAGCACGTTGCTGCGGCCGCCAACTCCCCTCGTATCCAACGAGCCGAAGCCGGCCAAGCTGTCACCGTCCCACGCCCCGAAAGCCACGCCGCCTCCGTCCAGCAAAGTCGTGAGTCGTGTCACGTAGTCATGAAGTTCCCGTTCGTGCCATCGCCCGACGTCCGTCGAAGCGGTCTCCAGTTGCAGCCGACCGTGTACCACGCGGTAGATGCCATCGATGAGCTCCGAGCGATCAATGTCCGCAAGGGAAGTCGCCTGGTCCACCCGCAGCTTCGTGTACTGGATCGGGGTGCTCATGCGTCCTCTTCGCCAAGCTTGCGCTCGAGAGCCACGAAGCCGCCTGCGCGGGTCACACAGTAGGCACTACCGTACGCGCGCCCCATACAAAAATCGCACGTACCCGAGCTCCGCAGCGTTCTTGGTGAGCTCGATGTTGAGCCAGGCCACGACGTCCATGAAGGGCTTGTCCTGAAAGAGCCAGCGGGTGAGCCGCGGGCTGCGTAGCTCCTCATCGTTCAGTAGCTCGAGCTGCGTTCGCCACTCGGCGTGGAGCTCGCCGATGCGCGCCTTCACGGCTTCGGCGCTGCCGGGCCACGTGACGTTTTGCCGCGTGAGGGAGGCGGGGCCGAATGAGTGGTCGAGGACCGAGGACCACCAGAACAGGATGTGCCAGGTGATCCAAGCGATGCTCGACGGGCCAATTTCGTAGCCTTCCTGCTCGGGCCAGTCAGCGACCCACGCGCCGTCGCGCAGGTGGACGTGCAGGCCTCGCGCGGCTGGGCGCCAGAGGCACTCCTCCGTGCCGAGAGTGGCGAGGTGGTAGTCCGTGAGGGCCCACGCGATGTCGAGCTGGCGAACGAGCGCGTCGCGGATTTCGCACGTCATACTGCGATTTCTTAGTGCATCCTGCGCTTCGACGCATGCTCTCCGCCACCCCTGCGGCTAAGCTTGCCGTCCTTTTCATGGACAAGAAGCCGCGCATCTACACCATGTCTTTCGCGAGCGTTTACCCCCTGTACGTGCAGAAGGCGGAGAAGAAGGGGCGAACGAAGGAAGAAGTGGACGAAGTCATTGGCTGGCTCACCGGCTATAAAGGCGCGCGTCTCCAGCGCGTGCTGCAAGACAAAGTGGACTTCGAGACCTTCTTCGCGAAGGCGCCGCGGTTGAACCCGAACGTGGGGCTCATCACGGGCGTGGTGTGCGGCGTCCGCGTGGAAGCGGTGGACGACCCGTTGATGCAGAAGATCCGCTACCTGGACAAGCTGGTGGACGAGCTCGCCAGGGGAAAGAAGATGGAGAGCATCCTTCGGAAGCCGGGCTAACTCAGCGGTCACCGCGATAGTTGGGGCAAAGCTTCGGCGGGTCCCGTCGGCCCCGGACCGACAAAAGCGCGCAGGCGCTCGGTGGTGAGCATATTTCGGTAATTTCACGCGTCGAGCTCCCCTTGGGTCGTCGGGTAGCTGTTGATGGATGACGTGCTGAGATGACACCAAGACTGCGCGAAGTTTCCAGCGGGGCAGCGCTGCTCCTATTGCTCGTACCCGGTTGCGGCGCCGGATACGACGCGGGCGCATCCGAAGGAGACCTACTACCTGCGCGCGGTGCACGAGATGCAGCAAGCGACCCTGGAGTCGGAGAACTGCGATTCTGAGTCGGTGGGCAGCGTGGTCGGTTGCGAATCCCGCACCACGTTCTGACTTCGCTCGCTTCATCCCCGGATTGCGGACTCGACGAAAGGAAAGATGCCAATGCTTCGCTTTGCAGTCACGAGCTCGTTGGTGCTCATCACCGTCGCCCTGAGCGCTTGTTCGAGCGATCCGGCGGATGGCGTCGGAAACGCGGGAGGTAGCGCGCACGCCGCCGGAACCAGCGTGGGAGCGACGGGCGGGACGGCGGGCAGCGCCGGAGTCGTCACGGGGGGCGGCGCGAGCGCTGGTCAAGCCGGCGGTGGCACGACGAGCGGCGCTGGCAGCGGTGCGGCGACAGGCGGCGGTGGGGCCGCAGGCACCGGAGCAGGCGCGAGTGGCGGTGGCGCGGGTGGTGGCGCGGCTGGCGGAAGCGGCGGCACGAGCGGTGGGAGCTGGGTGGACCCGGGCCCCGAAGGCGACGGCGACTTCGAAGTGGGGCCGACCTACGAGGACTCACCCGATCTCAACCCGAGGACTGACGCGCCCGCCGGCTTCGACACCAGCTTCGATTTGCGCTCGGCGGACAGCGACATCTACAAGGGTGACGACTTCTCGCCGGCCCAGCCGTTCACGCGAAAGATTACCGTGTTCGTGCCCAGCCAGTACGTGGACGGCAAAGAGGCGCCGTTCATGGTCTCTTCGGACGGTTTCTACGGCGGGTTGAAGAACGTGGTGCGCAACTTGGCGGACGACCCCTCGCCGGACCGTCGCGTACCGCCGCTGGTGATCATCGGCATTCAGAATGGACCCAATACCTCCGGGCGCTCGCAGCGCAGCTTGGAGTACGATACCGTCTCCGATCGCTACTTCCGCTTCGTGACGCAAGAGGTGCTGACCGCGGTGGAGTCGCACCCGCCGCTGAAGGCGCGCTTTCCGAGCTTCAAGCTCACGCGGGACCCGAACGGCCGCGGCGGCTACGGCTGCAGCTCGGGAGGTCCGGCTGTGATGGGCTTGGCGTGGTTCGGTGACTTCAACCGCGTCTTCTCGTTCTCCGGCTCTTTCACGGCTCTCCGCCCTAACGCGGAGCACCCGCAAGGCGCGTGGGAGTATCCGGACTTGATCGCCGCCGCGCCTCTCCGTCCCCAGCTGCGCGTCTTCCTTCATGTCGGCGAGAACGACAATGGTTCCACGTTGCCGGCAAGCAACAACCGCAATTGGGTGAGCGCCAATCGGCGCATGGCAGCGGCGCTGAAAGCGAAGGGTAATCACTACCGCTTCGTTTTCGCGAAGGCTGGAGGCCATTGCGGCGATCCGCCGGGGCCGCGCAATCAGATCATGCCAGAGAGCCTCATCTGGCTCTGGCGCGGCTACCAAGCTCCTTGAGGCGACTCGCCTTCGCCCCCGGCGCCGACACGCTCAGCAGGGCCGCATGGCGCGAAAGAAGAGGTGTGGCCGTAGCGGATGGCCCGGCGGAAGCTTCGGGTGCTGAAAGTCGAGGCGGTCATCACGCTCCATCCCGAGGCGAGCAAAGAGGGCGAGCGAGCGGCGGTTCGTCGCCGCCGTGAAGCCCACGATGCGTTCGAGCTTCAGCTGCTCGAACCCGAATTGCAGGACCCGGGCGGCGGCTTCGGTCGCGTAGCCCTGGCCCCAGCTGGCGCTAGCGAGTCGCCACGACACTTCTATCGCGGGGGTAAACGGAGCTTCGAAGTCGACGTGATGCAGGCCGAAGATCCCGAGCGGCTGCTGCGTGTGTCGGGAGACGGCAACCCACCCCCCGAACCCGTGCGACTGCCAGTGAAGGAGCAACCGGCCTAATTGCTGACGACTTTCCTCCTCACTCAGGAGCGCCGGAAAATGCCTCCATCACGAGCGGGTCTCGATTCAGTCGCGAGAGCCACTCGAAGTCGTCTAGCTCGAGTGGCCGCAGGAGGAGCCGCCTAGTCTGTAAAGCAGAAGTACCGGTCATCGGATTGGGCAAACTGGTGAGGAGACCGCCGCGCCCGCACTTCTGCACATCCTGCCGCCTAGCAGCTTCGGCTCCCAACTATGTTCTTCAGCGTGGCTCAGCGGCTGCGCAAAGTTGACGGTTGACGGCTCCGCACAAGGAAGAAAAAGCCGTCCTCACTGCAGCGCCCACGCTCTTCATGCTTTGGGCGACGGATGCGGTGGCGCCACGCCACTGCCGATCACCGCCATGCGTCAATCTCTTCCAGTTGCGCTTCTCGTCCTCACTTTCGCCGCCTGCTCTTCTACCGACCCGGTAGATGGCCCAGGCGCAGGCGGTAACGGCAGCGTTGCTGGCACGACCTCGGCGAGCGGCTCGGGTAACGTCGCAGGTCAAGCCGGCACCGCGGGCGCGCCGATCGGCGGCTCCGGCTCGGCGGGCGCTTCCGGCTCGGGCACCACTGCCGGAGCGGCTGGTAGTGCCAGCGGCGGCAACAACATGGGCGGGAGTGGCGGCGCGGGCGGCGCGGCTGCGGGTCAAGGCGGAGGGAGCGGTAGTGGTGGCGCGGCCGGCGGCGGCGGCAACGGAGGCGCCGGCGGGTCCGCGGGCGGCGCCGCGAAGCCGAGCGCTGGTTGCGGCAAATCCGGGCGGCCCGCAAACGGCCAGGTCAAAGTCACGGGCGAGAAGATCATCGACTTCCCCGCGAGCTACGACGGCATGAAGCCGTTCCCGCTGCTCATCGCGCTGCACGCCTGTGGCAACCAGAACACGCAGTGGGAAAACCTCACTCGGGGCTCCGCGCTGGAGACTGACTACGTCCGGCTCATGCCCAACACGACGGACTCCGGGCAGTGCTGGAACAACTACAACAACAACATCCAGCGCGTCCTCGCGCAGTACGACGACGTGAAAGCGAACTACTGCATCGACGAGAACCGCATCTTCGGCGTCGGGCACAGCTCGGGCGCGCAAATGCTGGTCAACATCCTCTCCCACAAGGCGGACGCCGAGCGCCTCAATTTCACGGGCGTCGCGCCCGTCGCCGCGGATCCGTTCAACGTGGCTCTGCCGATCCCGGTGCTCTACATTGCGGGCAAAGCCGACAGCCAGCGTAGCGCGAACTCCGCGCCCAACACGATGCAGAAGTTCCGCGCCTCCAACATGTGCGCCGAGACCTCCAAGGCCTATACGGCCGTCCAGGGCTGCAACAGCAGCGACGGACCCCAAGTGAATCCGGGCTGCATCGCGTACGATCAGTGCAGCGTGCCCACCATCTGGTGCTCGCACAACGACCCCAGCTACAGCAACACGAACCACGGCGTGCCCTGCTTCGCTATCAAGTCGATGGTCGACTTCTTCAAGACTCTCTAACTGACCCAGGAGCCGCCGCGGTGGGCAAGCGGCCACGACGACAACCTAGCTCCACGAAGCTCCAGGACGTCGATTGTCCCGTCAGGACGATCGGCGTCCGGGGACGCCGGCAGACGGTCCCAGCGCATCGGGGGAGGCGCGCGAACGACCCGAAACCAGAATTCGGGAGGCGCCTCCGGCCGGCGCGTGATCGGGTTAGCTCGCCACGACTCGCATGAAACCGATTCCCTTCAAAAAGAGGCACCTCGGTAGACTCGGATCGCAGTCGTAAAACTCACGAAATTTCGCCAACGATTTCAAGGGCAGCGCGCCTCGAAGCCTAACAGTCGCAGAGGTGACAATCTCCAGACGCGCGCGCCGGGTCGTCACCGCTGCGACTAAGTCGCTGTGCGACGTCGACAGCCTCAAATCATTGAGGAAATTTAGTCCGAACTGCGACTTCGTCCCGAGTCTCGAACACCCCTTCTTTTTGAGAACGTCGAGCCTACTCGCGCGCGGCTCGGGATTGCCGGGTCGCGGGCCTTCTGGGCGGCGCTCGGCTTCGGCGAGTACGCGAGCTGCCGCCGCGAGTTGAAGGCTGGGGCGACCGGCTAGAGGAGCTTCTCTACCTCGTCGCCACGGCCGGCATCCTCCAAGAAGCCCGCGAGCTGGTTCAAGGCTTCCTCCTTCTCGTCCTCTTCTTCGGCCAGGGTGGAGGCTTTGCGGTAGGAGGCTTCCGCAGCGGGGCCGTCGCCCAGCGCTTCGTACGCGGCGCCCGCTTTCAGCACGGTGACGAAGGAGTCGGGGAACTCTTCTGCGTTGGCCGCGAGCTGAGCGAGCGATTCTTCACGCTTGCCCGCCTCCGCCAGGATGATCGCGATGTCCCCATCGAACGACTCGGGGGCGACGAACGCAAACGCACGGGCCACGGCCAGCGCGCGGTCGAATTCGCCGACGGAGACGAGGCCGAGCGGCAGCTCCACGATGCGCGGGAGCAGCTCGCGTTCCTGCGACCACTCGTCGAGTGACAGTAGCGCGTCGTCGTCCTCGTCCAACGCGGCCGCGAGCTTGAGTGCCGCCTCCGACACCTCGGCCATGAGCGCGACGATTTCCGCCGGCGGACCTTCGGGCTCCGCGGCGTCGGCTTCGTCGTTCTCGTGCTTGGCGTCGTCCTCTTCGATGAGCACATCGAGCCGTTCGCTCAGGGCGAGCACGGCCTCCGCCAGCGGCAAGACCGCCGTGAGGTGCTCGGGCAGCTGAAAGGGCTCTTGATTTTCGACGTCGTTGGTCATGGGGCGCGGAGCCTAGGTACGGCGGCGCGCGCGTGGCAAGGGGAGCTGCTGCCCCGACCTCAATTGAACGGCGGCATGAGGTACGGGCCGGCCGGCATCGTGTCGTCCGCTCAACGGCGCTCCGGCGCCCGCGGCTCGCCAGCCCAGGCTTGCAGCGCGGTCGCCCGCGCGCCGGGCGCCGTTGCGCGTTCCGCTTCAGGACGCCGCATTGCGTTCCTCGCGCCCGCAGGTGCAATTACGGGGCGGGCTTGCATGAACCGCACATTCTGGCTGGTGCTGGCCGTCGCGGCGGCAAGCTTCGCAGTTACAGGTCCGGGCATGAGTAAGGCATTTCATGTGCGGTTGCTTTGCAAGTCGCGCGCCGCCCTTCAGTTCGTGCGACGACCGTCATCAGCGACCCGCCGTGCCGGCACCGCCGCCCGTTGACGGCGATGCCGTGCCGCCTCCGCTCGTCGTTCCAGCTCCGGTCGTACCCGAAAACGAGAGGGAATTGGGTCATGGTCAGCAATGGCTGCAATCGCCGTGCCCCTCCCCCTTCGCGTGCACTTCGGCGAACTTCGGACGCAAGGCAAGCCCTTTGAAAGGTTGCGCGGAGCGTACGTACGCGAGTTACCTCTCACAGGGCGGTCTGAGAGAGTCACTTGGCGTCGTCACCCCTGCGGCGATCGCGTGACCGTCGGAACGGCTGGACGCACAGGATGGTGCGCTGCAACGCTTGCAACACGATCAGGTCGTCGCGGCGGTTGCACTCGGCCGGCCGAACCAGCCGTTTCACCGAGCTATTCGCGATCGTTTTCGCACAGAAAGGCTTTATGACCGCGGCACATCGGTTGCACAGGGGAGGCCCCGCAGCCGCGAACCACTCGCGGTTTAGCCTAAGGGAAGAGTCGCAATGCTACAGAATGCAAGGGGCCCCGTGCGGCCGAGGTTTGGAATTGGAATGATTGCTTGTGCGCTGCTCAGCGCCTGCTCGGCGGCGACGAGCGGCAGCGAGCCCGACGCGCACGCTGAGCAAAGCGCGGCGTTGGTGACCGGGCCTTCGTTCACGCAGCAGAAGACGGTGCTCGGCTTCGAAGCGCCCACGGCATGGAGCGTCTCTGCGGGCACGCGTACCGCTTCCGGCGATGCGTCACGGGGCGCGAAGGCAGTTGCGCTCGCCGGCGCGGACCAAGCGGTGCTCACTTCTCCGCCCATTCAGAAGCTGAACGGAGTGAGCGCCAAGCTGCTCCTGGACGTGAAGTTGCCGGCCTCCGTCCCTTGGGGCCAGGTGCAGCTCTATGTGGATAGCCCTCAGAGCGGCATTCATCACCAATGGGTCGGCCTCGCCACGCTGCAAGGCCTGAGCGGCGGGCAGTACCACACGCTCTCGTTCGCGGTTTCGCCGACGCTGCAGGCGCTGCTCTCTCAGGCGCAAAACGTCGTCTTCAAGGTCGAGGTGAATCGGCCGCGTCCGACGCCGACGGCGGCCACGTTGGTGGACCGGCTGCGTTTCGAGCTACCGGCGGGAATCCCGGATTGCGCAGAGAACAGCGCCATTTTCATCAATGTGGAGCGTGGTCCCGCCTTCAGCGAAGCCCTGCTCGAGAAAGTTCAGTGCCGCCTCTACGACATGTACCCCGTGCTCGCCGATCGCTTCGATCGGCAGGCGCCCACCTCGCTCCGGCTATTGCTCGAGACGCACGGTGTTGCCGGCGCGGGAGGGAACCTGATCGGCTTCAACGTCGCCCACTTCACGGAAAATCCGAATGACTTGGATGCCTTCGTGCACGAAGCGATGCACTTGATGCAAAGTCGCTACCTGCCAGGCGTACCGGGTTGGTTCATCGAAGGCGGCGCGGACTGGGTTCGCAACGAGTACCGCACCCCGGGTACGCCGTGGGCGGTCGCGCCGGAGTGGGCGCCGGGCATGCACTACCGCACCGGCGAAGTGGTGAGCTTCTTCAACTGGATCGACGCCCACTACCGCGTCGGGCAAACGCCGCTCGTGGAAGCGCTGCACTTCATCCTGCTCGAGCGCACCTACACGGACGCGATGTGGGTCGAGCTCACGGGCGTCGACCTGGACGCGCTATGGCTCGAATACTCCGGCGACCAAGCGCCGGTCGGCGTGCCGGTGGGGCAAGGCGTGAGCTTCTTTCAAGATCCGGACTACGTTCGGCTCGGTTCCACGCTGCCGGTTGGTGAATACGACGCAACTCGGCTCGGCTCCTACGGCGTCGTCAACGACGACGTTTCGTCGATCAAGGTGCCGGCCGGCTTCGCGGTCACCGCATTCGAGCACGGTGACTTCAGCGGCGCGCAGCACACGTTCACGGCCGATAGCCCCCAGCTTTCGGTGCTGAACAACCAGATCTCGTCGCTCATCGTGACCGAGCTCTAAAAAAAGAGGGGGCGGGGCCTCGCGGTTTTCCGCGGGGCCTTAGCCTTCAGAGATGGCGACCCGGGAGGGACGATGTCCCGATTCGGATTGGCCCGCCAGAAGGCGTCTGGCCGTATCCGTTGCCGCCGAATCCGAGGGAGCTTTGCCTGCGGACCCCAATTACGACAAGCTCGGCTGAGTGAAGCGGTGGCGTTACTTGCGTGGGCTCGCTCTGTCGTCGGCGCTGCTGGGCGCTGCGTGCGGCCGTACCGGTTTAGAGAGCGAAGAGGGCGTCGAGACTCGAGGTGGTAGCGGCGGCAATGCCGGCGCCGCAGGCGGTACGAGAGGCGGGACAGGAGGCGTCGCGGGCACTGGCGGGACCACCGGTACCGCGGGCACCTTCGGCGGCAGCGGAGGCGCGCCGCTCGGTATGCCGCTCGAGCTCTTGCCCGGAGAGTTGCCGCATGCTCGCGTGCGCTGGGGCTACGGCGCGAGCTTGGCCGCGCGCGGAGGCGCAGGACAGCCGTATACCTTTGCGCTGCAGCAAGGGCCGCTCCCGGAAGACGTCACGCTCAGCACCGAGGGGCGCCTGGAGGGCACGCCGCGAAAGGTCGGTGACTACCCGGTGCGGGTACAGGTGAGAGACGCGGCGGGCGCGGCGCTGTCGCGGGACTACGTGCTGCACGTGGACTCGCCGCGCTACATGGCCTACCCGACGTTCCTGTCCAGCAGCTCCACGCGTACGGCGTTGTTCCTCGCAGATTTGACGACGCCGGAGCTCGAAACGTACGAGCTTGCGGATGGCTCACCGAGCCGAAATGCGTTCTCGCCGGACGGGCGCTGGCTCGCGTTCTGCAATCACGTGTCACAAGGTTATGGCGAGATATTCCTCGTCGATACTTCGGGTGAGGTGCCGGGAGAGCTCGTTTCTCTCCTGGATCCCGGGGAGCTGAGCCATTGCGAGGCCTGGGAATGGTCACCGGACAGTAAGCGCCTCGCTTACGTGCGTGACGATGACTCGCTGTGGCTGGCAGAGTTGAGTGATGGCGTGGTCAAGCGCACTCGCACGGCAGAAGCCGTCGCCCCACAAGGCTTTCGCTGGCCCGCGGCATCGCTGATCTTCGTGCGCGACACGCTCGGCCGCGCCTGCATGGTGCGGCTCGATTTCGAAGGCGGCAAAGCGGTTGTTTCGGTCGTCGGCGCCCCCCAGAGCACCCTCTTGTCATTGTCGCCCAACGGGGAGCTGGCCTTCGCGATGGGTGCGAGCGGCTACTCGCTGGTACGCACGATGGATGGCTCCGCGGAGCCGCTCGGCCCTTGGCCGGTGTGGTACGTCTCGCCGACGTTCGAGCTCCTGCTCGGCCGCTCTGCCGCCGGCGAATTCTCGATCCATTCGCCACAGGGAGCGATCCTACCGGCTCCACTCCGCGCCGGCGTCGGAGGCACGAGCTTGGGGATCGTCGCGTTCGCGAATGCGCGGCCGGCGCTGGCGCAGGCGGAGAATGCAAAGCTCGTCGTTACGGAGCTGCGAGGCGGCAGCGTCGTCGATCGCGCGCTGGGTGGTGGGTACGACTTGCCTCGTCGCGCGGCGTTCGACAGCGCGGGCGAGGTGCTCGTCTTTGCGGATCGCGAGACGGTGTGGGCCAGCGACACCACGGGTGACGGCGCCCTGAACGCGCGCCCCGTGAGCCAGCACGGCCCCAATCCGCAAAACCAGGGCCCCGTGTTCACTCTGGCGAGCGCTACGCCCCAGTTGCTCGCGGGCGGCGGCAATCCCTACGAGCTCCGCCTGGTGGACGTGCGCGACCCTAAGAAGCCGCTCGTTTCGCCCGTCGGCGCAGACCTGCTGTGGTCGGAAGCGGCGTGGTCGCCCGACGACACACACCTCGCGATCCTCGGTGGCTCGCCGAGGCTTGGTCGGGTGCTCTACCTGGTCACGCCGGACCGACCCAAAGAGCCGACGACCATCATTCGTTGCGATGGCAACGGCGGCGCCGAGCCGCAGTGTCCAGGCATCGCGACCTTTCAACCCTAACTTTCGCCGGCGGAGAAACCCGAAGAACACTGGGATCGTAGGGGGAGCTACGGTCTGGTCACACCGCGGCCAGCGTCAATTTCCGCAAATCACATGATACACGTGGCCTATGCGCCCAAGGCGCCGCTCGACCGCTTCGTGGACTCGTTTTGGGCGGCGGGAGAGTACGTGGCGGAGGCGCCTCGGGAGCGCGTGCTTCCGAACGGCATGCATACGCTCGTCATCGTTCTCGGAGAGCGGCCGCTGCTGAACTACTACCCGAGCGAAGACGCGAGCGCGCCCGTAGCGGTGCCGGGAGCCGTTTTGTGCGGCACGCGGCAGACGCCGCTCGTCATCGGCACGTCATTCGGGGCCACGGTGGGAGTGCACTTCAAGCCGGGCGGCGCGCGGCCGTTCTTCGACGTGCGGGCGGACGAGCTCACGGAGCAGGCAGTGCCGTTGGAGGCGCTGTGGGGCGCAGACGCGCGCTTACTACGTGAACGGCTGCACGGCGCGCCCACGCCGCGGGAGCGGGTGCGCATTCTGGAAAGCTTCCTACTCACTCGGGTGCGTCCTTCGCGGGACCTGGCGCCAGCGCTGCGGCTGGCTCTACAGGCATTCGAGGATCCGTGGCTGGAGTCCGTAGCCGAAGTGAATCGGCGCACGGGGCTGTCGGCGAAGCAGCTGCTCGCGCGATTTCGCGACGAGGTGGGGCTGAGCCCGAAGGCGTTTTGGCGTGTGCGGCGGTTCCGCGCGGCGCTGGCAGCGCTGGATAGTGGCGCGCGTGGTGCCGCGTTGGCAAGCCACCTGGGCTACGCGGATCAACCTCATTTTCTGCGAGAATTCAAGGCCATGGCAGGCTCACCGCCGGGCGAGTTCTTGGCGACGCGGGTCACCGGTACCGACCACGTCTCCGTGTATCGGTAAAAAGATCCAATACCCACTCGCGGCGACGCGCTTTGGTGGGCGTATGAGCACGGAACAACTCTCGCCGCCGGAGAGCCGTCCCCTGGCGGGACTTGGCTCGCTATTGGGCCTGCAGGCGGGCTTCGTCGCCGGCGCCGCGCTCGCTTCGACGCTGGCGGCGGCGCTGGGATTGGTGCCTTTCTTCGCGGTAGCGCGCATGGCGACGGCGATCTACGCCACGCCTCCGCAGCTCGAGGCCGTACGTTCGCTGGCTCTCCTTACCGCCGCGGCCCTCGCGCTACGCTACGGGCTACTGGCGGCGACGAACGTGCTCGCGCACGTCTCGGCGTTCCGAATTTTGCACGAGCTGCGGGTCCGACTGGCGAAGAAGCTCGGCGCGGTGCCACTATCGCTGTACAGCCGCCGGGGCCCGGGCGAGCTGAAGAAGACGATCATGGACGACGTGGCCCAGATCGAGGGTTTCGTCGCCCACCACTTCCCCGACGCGGTCACGGCGATGGTGGTCCCGCCATTCACGGCCGCCGCGCTCTTGTGGGTGGACTTCCGTATGGCGCTGGCGTGCTTGGTGATGGCGCCCTTGGCGGCCCTGGCGATGATGATAGCGATGCGCGACGTAGGCAAAGCGCACGAGCAGTGGAACGACATACAAAGCCGCATGAATACGTCCCTGCTCGAGTATTTGCGGGGTATCCACGTGATCAAATCCTTTGGCCTCTCCGCGCGGCACTTCGGTGACCTTTCGCGATCGATCGAGGAGGGGCTCCGCTGGATGGAGGGATTCATGCGCACGAACGGGCGAGGCTACGGCGCGTTCGGCGCGCTGATTGGCTCCAGCTTGGTGGTGCTCGTACCAATGGGCGGCTGGCTACACACGCGCGGCTCGCTCTCGCTCGAGTCGCTCGTGCTCTTCCTCGTGCTCGGCCCGCAGCTGTTGATGTCGCTGATGCGACTGATGTTCGCCTGGGGCAACGTGGACCGAATCAAGGGCGCCCACGCCCGCGTTCAGCTCCTCCTCCATGCGCCGGAGTTGGAGCACCCCGAATGCAGCGCCGAGCCACGCCACCACGGCGTTGCCTTCCACGACGTGGGCTTTCGTTACGACGAATCCGGAGCGGAAGTGCTCCGCGGGGTATCGTTCCAAGCCGCGCCCGGGAAGGTCACGGCGCTGGTCGGACCTTCTGGCGCCGGCAAGACGACGCTGGTGCGCCTGGTTCCACGCCTCTGGGATGCGACCCAGGGGCGCGTGGAGCTGGGCGGCGTGGACGTCAAGAACCTGCCTTTGGACGCGGTGCTGTCGCGCATCTCGATGGTGTTTCAGGAAGTTTTTCTGTTTCACGGCACCGTGCGCGAAAACTTACAGATCGCACGGGCAGACGCGACGGACGAGCAGCTGGACGCGGCATGCCGGGCGGCGCGAGCCTACGACTTCATCCAAGCTCTGCCGCAGAAATACGACACCATTCTCGGGGAACGGGGGGCTCGGCTCTCCGGCGGAGAAAAGCAGCGGTTGTCGATCGCTCGCGCGCTTTTGAAAGATGCGCCCGTGCTGCTGTTGGACGAAGCGACCGCCTTCGCCGACGCCGAAAACGAAGCGCGGATTCAGGAGGCGCTCTCCGAGCTATGCCAGGGCCGCACGGTGCTGGTCGTTGCGCACCGGCTCTCCACCATCGCGACCGCGGACCACATCGTCGTGCTGGAGGCGGGAAAGGTGGAGGGTCAGGGCACTCACGAAGGACTGCTGCAAAGCTCCGAGCTCTACCAGCGCCTTTGGGCAAGCCACAGCGACGCCTTGGGTTGGTCTCTCGGGGAGGTGGTCTGATGTTGCGGGAGACGTTCCTGCTCGGCGAGCGCCTCGCGGGTAAGAAGGATGCACGCTTGCGACGCGGCTTGCTGCTGGCTTTCGCTGAAGCGCTCACGGTAGCGGCTCCCTACGGGCTCACCCTGGTGCTCGTGCGCGAGGCGCTCGAGGGGCGGCTCACTCTGCCGCTCACCGGCTGGATCACGAGCGGGATCTTGGCCTCTGTCGTGCTCCGGCTGATTTTCTCGACCGGCGCCATGTCCAACCTCTTCATCGCGGCTCATTCGCTATTGGGGCAGGCTCGGATCCGCACCGCGGACCATCTTCGGCGCTTGCCGATGGGATTTTTCAGCGAGCGACGCTGCGGTGAGCTGGCGAGCGTGCTCACGACCGACCTCTCCTTGGTCGAAGACGTGTGGTCCCACATGGTCGGCATCTTCGCGGCCAGTTTCGCACTACCAATGCTGGTTGGGCTGGGGCTATGCTTCTTGGACCTCCGCTTGGGGCTGGTGGTCTTCGCGGCCTTGCCGCTGGCGATGTTGGTGCTGGCGGCGACGACGCCGATGTTCGTGAGGCAAATCGATGCGGTGCTGGAAGCGACCGCCGAGGTGAGCGGCCGCATCGTGGAGTTCGTGGACGGCATCGCGGTGCTGCGCGCGTTCGGTCGGCACGGGGACGTTTACGTTCGACTGGTCAAGGCCATGCAGCGGCTGCGGGACGCGCTCGTCCGCTCCGACGTGCTTCCCTCCCCGCTCCTCGCCAGCTTCGGCTTCGTGATAGAGCTTAGCTTCGTGGCGGTGGCGTACGCGGGAAGCACCTGGGCGCGGGACGGGTCGCTCGAGCCTCGCGTGCTGTTGGTCTTCCTCATCGTCAGCGTCGGTGTCGTTCGGCAGGTCGCGGATTTGGGCGTCGCCCTGCTGATGCTCCGCGCCTCGCAACGCGCGCTCGGGCGCGTCGACGCGCTGCTTTCCGAGCCGCCGCTCGCCGAGCCGTCCTCGCCCGCCCCGCCCATCGAGCGCTTCGACGTCTCGGTGGACGGGGTGTCGTTCGCTTACGAGAGCGAAGGCGTGCTGCACGGCGTCTCGACGACGTTCCCGGAGCGCTCCTTGACGGCGCTGGTTGGCGCTTCCGGATCCGGCAAGTCGACGTTGGTGCACCTTGTGGCGCGGCTGTGGGACGTGCCGCGCGGCCAAGGCGCCATCCGCATCGGTGGCGTGGACGTGCGGGACGTGCCGTTCGAAGAGCTGCATCGTCACATCGCGATGGTGTTTCAAGACGTCACCCTCTTCTCGGGCTCGATCTTGGACAATTTGCGCGTGGGTCGCCCCGAGGCCACTCTCGCGCAGGTCGAAGCCGCGGCCAAATCGGCGCGAGCCCACGACTTCGTCTGCGCTCTACCCGATGGTTACGACACCGTGCTCGGCCCCGGCGGTGGCTCGCTTTCGGGCGGCGAGCGGCAGCGCCTCTCCATCGCGCGCGCCATCCTGAAGGACGCGCCGATCGTGCTTTTGGACGAAGCGACCGCCTCCGTAGACGCGTCCGCGGAAGCCGAGCTTCAGCGCGCCATCGATGAGCTGGTGAAGCGAAAAACCGTCGTCGTCATCGCCCACCGCTTGCGCACGGTTCGACGTGCGCATCAAATCGTGGTGTTGGACGACGGACGCGTCGCGGAAACGGGCACCCACGACACGCTCATGGAGGCTTGCGGCATCTACGCTCGCCTGTGGCGAGAGCAAGAGCACGCGAAGGTCTGGCGCCTCGGCTCCGGCGCCGTTTCACCCGCGCGAAGCGCCTGAGAGTCTGCCATGGCCGACGGGCGCGCGTATCCGGTGATGGAGTACCTGGACGGCCAGGACCTATCGCAGCTGCTGGAATCGCGCGGTCGCCTGCCGGCCGCGGAGGCGGTGGACTAACTGCTGCAAGCTTGCGAGGCGATTTCCGACGCGCACTCCCGCGGCATCGTCCACTCCCTTTCGTCTTGGGCGAAGCTCGCAGAGGCCAACTTCGCCCAAAACCGGGGTGCGGCTCAGCCCGCTTTTTTGGCGCGAATCTGCAGTTTGAGGAGCACGTCGTCCTTGATCAAGTCGTCCGGCATGCCGGGGTACACGATGCCGAAGTCTTTGCGGTTGATGGCAAACTCGGCGTCTACGTCCACCGACTCCGCGCTGGTCTTGACGTTAGCGGGGAAGGAAATGCTCTTCGTGACGCCGTGGAGCTGGAAGTTACCGGTAATCGTGTGGGTCGCGCCCTTGTCGCCGCCCGCCTTGATGGACGTCGACGTGAAGGTGGCTTGCGGGAACTTGCCGACGTCCAACAAGTCCGGCGACTTCAAGTGGCCGGTCAGCTTCTCGTCGTCGCTCTTGATGGAACCGACGTCGATGAGGGCGGTGACGGAGCTCTTGGCGGGGTCATTGTCCACGACAGTGATGGTGCCGGAGAACGTTTGAAACGACCCGTCGTGCTTGCGCGTGACCTTAGCGCCCACGAAGTCCAGCTTGGAGTCCGCGTTCGTGAAGGCGTACTTGACGCTGGCACCCGCAGCGGGCGCAGCGGCCGCGGTCACGGCCTCCGCCGCCGTCGCTTGCGACTTGCCCTTGGCCGGGTCGTTGTTGCAGGCCGCCAACGACAGAGCCAAAACGGAGATTCCGAGAAGCGACAGGTTGTTCATGCGCGGAAGAGTGCGACCATTGCTCGGCCTACACAAGGGCTCAAATCGCGACGCTTTGATGCGCAGAAAGCGCTAATGGGGGGGGTGACAATCCATACCTCGCGTCCTAACGGCGACTCTAAAGTGAGTCAGTCCGGTACGCCATGACGGCGCAGCACGTCCTGCACGGCGTCACTACCACCCGTGATCGCGGACGGGAGGCTCGCACCGCGCTGGATGAGCAGCTCCGTCAGCTCCGCGTAGCCACGGGGCGGAACTTCTTCGGGCAAGCGCGCGGAAGGCCCTCCCTCTTCGTCGTGGCAGTCCGTGGAGCCGTAGATGCAGGTGGACAGCGCAGTGCCACCGTACGCGTTCTTCTGCACCAGCGACGCGCCGCGGTCCAGGAGCAGGCGCGCGGCGTCGAGCTGGCCCGCGTAGCAGGCGCCGTGGATGGGAGCCATGTCCAGCGCGCGATGGAGGTCCGCGCCCGCATTCAGCCACCGCTCGAGCTCAGCCAAGTCGCCACGTCGCGCGGCTCGGATCAGGAGGTCTGGGTCGGGGGGAGCCGCTCTGTCACTTGGCGTGATGGTTGCGGGATCGCCCCCATTTTCTTGGAGAATTTGCGCCATTTCATGCGCGCCGCGCCGCACCGCCAGTCGATAGGGACTCAGGCCCTGCGCGTCGGGCAGGTTGGGGTCTGCGCCGCCGGCGAGCAACGCGCGAATCAGCTTGGGCCCGCGATGGTTCATCACCGCCTTGTGCAGGTGCGAGCGCTGTTGGTGCCACGGCACGACGTGGGCTGCGTCCGCGCCGTGCTTCAAGTAGAGGAGCGCGGCTTTTTCGTTATCGAAGTCCAAGGCTCGGCTCAAGCAGTACGTGACGGCCGGCAACGCAGGCTCGGCTTCCAGCAGCAAGCGCAGGCACGTCACGTCCTTGAACTCGCTAGCGTGGTACAGCGCTTCCAAGGGGTGCTGGTCGAGCCACGCTTGGAAATGCTCATGGGACTCTGGCGCAGCGTCGGCCGCGCGGGGCAACACTTCCTCGTCCACGTTGGCAGAAGCGTCGAGCAAGCACCGAGTGAGCGGCGCGCTGTTCGCGATGCCGGCGGCGGCGAACAAGCAGGTTTGCGGCACCGCTCTACCGTCGTGCTCTTCCAAGTAATGGCCGTTGGGGTCCGCGCCGTGCCGGAGCAAGAGCCGCGCTATGTCCAAGAGGCGAGCCGAGCGTTCTGGGTCTTGGCGCCAAAAGCGGGAAAAACACGCATAAACGAGGGGAGGCCAGCCGTTTGCTCCCCCCGGCCGCCTCGCGAGCTCCGCGTGCGCGTCGAGGGCCTGCTGCACGGCGGCCAGCTCTCCACAGGCACAGGCAACGTAAAAGTCCCATCGCGCCAGGTGAGGCTCACGCTCGATCAGCGCTTTGCCGCGGGACAGTTCGTTGCTGCACACCGCGCGTGTCAACAGGGCCGCCCGTTCGGCGTGGTCGCCGACTGGCGTTCGTTCTAGCTCCAACCAGGGACGGCGATTCACGTTCCCGGGTCTCGAGAGCTGCCCTCAGAACCGAACGGAGACGTTCAGGTTCGCGTAGCTCATGCTTTGGGTGTAGTGACCGCTCGCGTCCGGCAGTTTGCTGGGCAGCGCGTAACTTTGCAGCTGGCTCTTCGCCTCGCGCGAAGGTGAAACGATGTGCGAGAGCGAGCCTGCGACGCTGAGCGCGTCCGAGAGCCGGAGGCGGGAGCCGAGCGAGAACGTGACGCCGAAGAAGTCTGGCAAACCAGCTTCGAGCGTCTCGTCCGGCACGGCCTTGCTCATCACGCCCATTCCCGAAAAAAGCTCGACGCTTTTGGACGTCCACACGCTCGCGCCCGCGCGCGCTTCCATGGCGTCTCGGAAGTTGCGAGGCACGTTTTGCAGCACGGAGCCGCCGTCCGGCTGACCACCATCTTGATTGATGGTGCAGGCCGCATCCCCCTGCGTGACGCATTGCTGGTCGAACGCGCTCCAGCGTTCCCAGGCGACGGAGGCGCGCAGCTCCACGTCCGACCGCGGCTCGTAAGCGACGGCGGCGCGCAGCACGTCGGGCAAATCTTCGTGGAGGTGAACGTTGGCGCTGCTCGGGCCGCCGATGTCGTTCGACAGCTTGCCCGCTAGCTTCATGCCCCCCGCGACGTTGGGGCGAGATTGGTACGAGAGCCCTGCGCGAAACCCGCGGCACTCGCACTCGTAGAAGACGCCCGCGCCGAAGCCCCACGCAAAGCCGTTCACGTCCAGGAAGGACCGGCCCTCGCCGACAACTCCGTTGCGGCCGCCGCTCCAGGCGCGCACGTCTTCCACCGTCGTGTACATGCCGTTCAGCGACAGGCCGAGGCGCCAGGTGTCGCTCAGGGCGTAGCTGCCGCCGACGGAGCCGTAAGTCGTGATCGACAGCCCCTCGATGGCGTGAAAGCGCGACACGCCGTCGACGGGGCCGGGATACGGCGATGCTGCGAAGGCGTCCCGCGTATCCCAACGGATCGGACCGCCGAAAGGTGTGAAGACGCCGCCCCCGAGCACGAGCCGCTCCGAAACGGGGACGACGAGCCACAATGAGGGGCTGGCGAGCCAGTTCGAAAGCTCCGCGCGACCGACGTTGGCCCCCGCGGCGTCGCTGGGATCGGGCGCGTCGCTCGGCTGAGAGCCGCGCGTGTACGTGACGCGGCGGAGACCGACGAGGCCGTCCACGAACAGCTCCGCGCGGTTGCCACGTAACGCGGCGGGGTTGAAGTAGAGCGCGGTCGGGTTATCGGTCGTGGGGTGGCCGTGCTCTCCGGAGAAGCGCGCCACCGAAAAACCGCTCGCAGCCGCATTGCCGGCGCAGAGCACCACGCAAACCAACGAGCCTAGGACCGTACCGAGGCGGAGCAAGGCTGAAACGTTTACCCTCCCCGCTTCCGAAACGCTATCGTGGAGCGATGCGCGTCGGACCCGCTTCCGTTCTCGTCAGCCTCGCGCTTTCAGCAGGCGCTTGCGCGGACGCGAGCGAACGCTTCAAAGCCTTCGAAGATCGCCGCGTGGCGCTCGGGGGCGACGCGGGGGCGACCTCTTCGGGTTTGGGGGGGGCCGACGCTGGTTGTCAACCACCCGCCCCGGGGGTCGTCGCCGGCCCCGCGTTGCTCTCGCTCGAGACCTCGACCTCGCCCGGCGCTGCGATCCTGTTCTTCGGCGACCTAGAGACACCGGAGCTCGACGGGAAGACCGCGGTGAAGTTTTCTTACCGCGCCCTCGCGGTGGCGGATCGACTCACGCAGGTCGGCGAAGAGCTCGTGGTGGGCCCATACGCCATTGGGGATGACGGCAAGTTCGACGCGCCCACGCCCGAGTCGACGTTGCCAGGAAGCGCGAACGCCATCTTGCCCGGCGTGGACATCACGTCGCAGCTCACGCTGCATGGCACCATTTGCGGCGTCGCTGATTTCTACTGCGGCACCGTGACCGGTACGGTGAGCGCGCCCGTTCAGGGGGATACGACCGGGAACTTCGGCATCACCTTGGTTGGCAGCCTGGACGACCTGCCCGCTCGGCCGCGCTACGGCTGCGACCCCGAGGCGCTCGCGCCGGCGCTGCCGTAGCCTTCAGCCTTTACGGGCCAGCTTGAACACGCGCTTACCGTTGTGCGGCGGCGCCGGGGAGATGACCAGCATCTCCACCGCAATTTCGCGGATGCGGCCCTGGCCCTGCACGTCCCGCAACTTCAAACGATCGCCCGTGTCCTGCAGCACTTCGCACAAACCGAACGCGAAGTGACGCACGTAGTCGCCCCGCTCGGGGCGCTGCGGTTCCTCTTCCTCTTCAGCGAGGTCCGCCGCGACAGCTTGCGCGGCGGCGGCCCAGCCCGAGGCTGCCGGAGCCGTCGGCGCGGCCTTGGGCGACTCGAGCGGGGTCTCCGCGCGAGGCGGCGCGGCGTCTACCAGCTCGCGAACGCTACCCTGCGCGGTCCAAAGCGAAGCGGTGACGCCGGCCGAGCGCGCCGCCAGCAGCTGCCCCGCGACCAGCTCCGAGCCCGAGCTGGTGTGCCGCGACAGAGTCGCGAAGTACGGGCCTCCAAAAGGCCCGTTGAGCTGCGCCAGAGTGAGGCGACCGCGCAGTTGCTTGCGCACGTCCGCGCCCTCGCCTGCGACGCGGATTTCCACCGAGTCCACGTGACCGACGGCGCTGAGCCAGCCGTCCGCCTTGCCGCACGCTTCGGCCAAGGCGTCGATGAGGTTCTCGCCGTCGGCGAGGGTGACGAGACGGGCGGCGGCGGCGCTAGGCATGGCGGTGCCGCGATTTCTACGCCGGGCTAGACGTACCGCGCAAGGCTCTGCGCCACGGAATCCGCGTACGTGCCGCCGAACAGGTTGACGTGAACCAAGAGCGGGTAAAGCTGGTAAAGCGCGACCCGCTCGGCGTGGCCCGGCGCGAGCGGGTACGCCTCTTCATAGGCGCGGAAGACGCGCTCGCCAAAGCCGCCAAACAGCCGCATCATTGCCAGATCCACCTCGCGGTGCCCGGCGTACGGCGCAGGGTCGATGAGGCACGGCGCGCCCTGCGGGTCCACGTGCAGGTTGCCGCCCCACAGATCCCCGTGCAGGCGCGAGGGAGGCTCGACCGGCCCGACGAGCTGCGGCAAACGCGAAGCGAGGCGCTCGAACCTTTCCAGCAGGCGCGCCCCGATGCGCCCCGACTGCGCGGCGCGCTCCAGCTGGGGCGACAGCCGCTCGGCCCAAAAGAACTCCGCCCAGGAGCCGTGCGGGCGGTTCCGCTGCGGCAAGGAGCCGATGAAGTTGTCTCTTTCCAGGCCGAAGCGCTCGGCGCCGAAGCGGTGCAGCGCCGCCAGACCGCGGCCGAGCCGCTCGTCGAAGTCCCGCGGCTGACGCCCGGGGGTGAGCAGCTCCAGCACCAAGAAGCTCGGTTCTCCTTCCCGCCCGGCGGAGACGGCCAGGACCTCGGGAATGCGCAGCGCGCCGGCGGCGCGGAGCCACTCGAGGCCGTGCGCCTCGGCCGGAAACATACTGACAGCAGCTCTCGCGTTCGTCTTCAAGAACACGCGCTCGCCGTTCGCGAGCGAAAGCTCGAAGGCGTCGTTGATGTCACCGCCCGAGAGCCGCCGCGCGCCCCGTATGGCTGCGCCTAGAGTGAGCTCCAGCGCCTCGGACAGCGGCTCGTCGATCATGACTAGAGCTCGTGGTCGCGACGGAGCTTCTCCAAAAGGCGCGCGCACGCCGTTTGGCAAATGCGCAGCACCTCGTCGAAGTCCGAGTCTTCTCCGTAATAAGGATCCGGCACGGAAGCGCCGCGCGGCGATTCGGGGTCGAAGCTGCGCAGCAAGTGCAGCTTGTCGCGCGCGCCAGCGTCTGCCGCGAGCGCGGCCAAGTCCGCGAAATTGGCGGCATCCATCGCCAGCACGTAGTCGAAGCGCGCGAAGTCGGCGCGCTTGAACTGGCGCGCGCACCCGCTCACCTCCACGCCGAAGCGCCGCCCCGCCGCTCGCGCTCGCGCGTCCGGCAGCTCCCCGGCGTGGTAACCAGCGGTGCCCGCGCTGTCCACCTCCACCGCTGAGGCAAGCCCGGCTTGCTTCAGCAAATGTCGCATCACCCCTTCACCGATGGGCGAGCGGCAGATGTTGCCGAGGCATACGAAGCACAGCTTGAGCATCGCGCGAAAGGGTAACTCAAATGCGCATCGATTGGAGCAACCAGTAGATGGCCAGGCCCATCGTCACGACCCCCGCAATCACGGCGGTGAGAAAAATTCCCGGGGCGACGCTCACCCGGTGCGGCGGCGCGCCGACAGCGGGGGAAGCGGAGAGCAACGGCTCGAGCGCCGCCCACGCCTCCGCCGCGTCCGTAAAGCGGAGCGACGCCTCGCGGTTGACCGCGCGCGCGAACCACGTGTCGAAGCCGCGCGGCAGCGAACGCGGCAGACCGAGCTCGGCCGCTCGCTGCGAGGCGGACACGATTTCTCCACGTAGTAGCTCCAACGCCAGATCGGCCAGAGAAGCCGTAGGCGATGTATGACGCCAGTACACTCCGCCGCTGAGCGCAAAGAACGCGAGCAGCCCCAACGCCCACACGTCCGCGCTGGCGACGGGCTGGTAGCCTTCGCGAGTTTGTTCCGGCGCGGTCCACAGCGGAGTACCGAGCCCCGGCGTCGTGCCGGAGAGCGTACTGACTCCGAAGTCCTTGGCGATGCCAAAATCCAACACCTTGACCCCGAGCCCGCCATCTTGATCCGAGACGCGAATGTTGTCCGGCTTGAGGTCGCGATGAACGATGCCCACCGCGTGCGCTGCCGCCGCCGCGCCGAAAAGCTGCCCCAAGACGAGCAACGCCGTCTCCCGGTCGAGCCCGCCCTGCGACTGCACCAGCGCCTCTAAGCTCTGCCCCGACGCGTACTCCATCGCGAGCCAACCCAAGCTCTCTCCGAGCTTGCCGGAGGCCAGGGTCCGCGCCACGTGGGGGCTCTGAATGCGCTGCCCGCTCTCTGCCTCACGCTCGAAGCGGCGCGCCGCACGTCCGTCCACGCCGTCCAACCTCACGAGCTTGAGCGCGAGGAGCGGTCCGCCGTCGAGCGGCTCGGCGCGGTACACGCTGCCCATGCTGCCCTGTCCGACGTAAGCGAGCACACGGAAGCGCTCGGCGAACACACTACCCGGAGCGAGGCGCGGAACCAGCGAAGCCACGAAGGCGGTGAACTAGCACGATTTCACGCGAAGCCCGAGAGACCACCGCTCCCCGCGTCCGTTCCACCGAATTTGTCCTGCTCTGCCACACCCATCAGCCGCGCGACGCTCACCAACAAGCGGTTGTGCTCGATTTTGTCGTATTGCAGGTAGCGCCCCGTCTCGAGGTTGCCCCCCGAGCCGCCAGCGACGACGAACGGCATCCTCTCGAAAGAGTGTGAGTTACCCTTGCCGAGCTCGCTCCCCCAGACGACGAGGGAATTGTCCAGCATCGTGCCGCTTCCTTCGGGCACGCTGTCCAACTTCGCCAGGAACTTCGCGAACATCTGCGTGTAC
>JAQSWN010000188.1 GCA_029266615.1 Polyangiaceae bacterium | reverse complement strand
GGTGACGACGGCGGTCGCTCGCGGCGACCTGTCGCGCAAGATCACGGTGGACGTGAAGGGCGAGATTCTGGAGCTGAAGAACACCATCAACACGATGGTGGACCAGCTCAACGGCTTCGCTTCGGAGGTCAGCCGCGTGGCGCGTGAGGTCGGCACGGAGGGCAAGCTCGGCGGCCAAGCCCAAGTGCCAGGCGTCGCCGGCACGTGGAAGGATTTGACGGACAACGTCAACGCCATGGCCAGCAACCTCACGGGTCAGGTTCGCAATATCGCGGACGTCGCCACCGCCATCGCCAATGGCGACTTGTCTCGCAAGATCACGGTGGACGTGAAGGGCGAGATCCTGGAGCTGAAGAACACCATCAACACGATGGTGGATCAGCTGAACGGCTTCGCTTCGGAGGTGACGCGCGTGGCGCGTGAGGTCGGTACCGAGGGCAAGCTCGGCGGCCAGGCTGCGGTGGAGGGGGTCGCAGGGGTCTGGAAGAACCTCACCGACAACGTCAATTCGATGGCCAGCAACCTCACCGGCCAGGTTCGCAACATCGCGGAGGTAGCGACCGCCGTCGCGCGGGGGGACCTGTCTCGAAAGATCACGGTGGACGTGAAGGGCGAAATCTTGGCGCTGAAGAACACCATCAACACGATGGTGGATCAGCTGAACGGCTTCGCCTCGGAAGTGAGCCGGGTGGCGCGTGAGGTTGGCACGGAAGGCAAGCTCGGCGGCCAGGCGGAGGTGCCGGGCGTCGCGGGGACCTGGAAGGACCTCACGGACAACGTGAACTCGATGGCCTCGAATCTCACGGGTCAGGTGCGCAACATTGCGGAGGTGACGACCGCGGTCGCGCGCGGCGACTTGTCCCGCAAGATCACGGTCGACGTAAAGGGCGAGATCCTGGAGCTGAAAAACACCATCAACGCCATGGTGGACCAGCTGAACGGCTTCGCTTCCGAGGTGAGCCGCGTCGCGAGGGAAGTGGGCACCGAGGGCAAGCTCGGCGGGCAAGCGCAAGTGCCGGGAGTCGCGGGCACGTGGAAAGATCTTACCGACAACGTGAACTCGATGGCGTCGAACCTGACCAACCAGGTGCGCAACATCGCTGACGTCACGATTGCCGTCGCCAAGGGCGACCTTTCGAAGAAGATCACCGTGGACGTGCGCGGCGAGATCTTGCAGCTGAAGGACACGATGAACACGATGGTGGACCAGCTGAATGGGTTCGCTTCGGAAGTGAGCCGCGTCGCTCGGGAGGTGGGCACGGAGGGCAAGCTTGGCGGCCAGGCGCAGGTGCCGGGCGTAGCAGGTACGTGGAAGGACCTGACCGACAACGTGAACTCCATGGCCAGTAACCTCACCGGCCAGGTGCGCAACATCGCGGACGTGGCGACCGCGATTGCTCGTGGGGACCTTTCGCGCAAGATCACCGTGGACGTGAAGGGCGAAATTCTCGAGCTAAAAAATACGCTCAACACGATGGTGGACCAGCTGAACGCGTTCGCCAGCGAGGTGAGCCGCGTGGCACGCGAGGTGGGCACGGAAGGCAAGCTCGGCGGCCAGGCGCTGGTCCCCGGCGTGGCCGGCACGTGGAAGGACCTCACCGATAACGTCAACTCGATGGCCTCGAACCTGACCGGTCAGGTTCGCAACATCGCCGAGGTGACCATCGCGGTCGCCAACGGTGACTTGTCGCGCAAGATCATCGTGGACGTGCGGGGCGAGATTTTGCAGCTGAAAGAGGCCATCAACACCATGGTCGAGCAGCTGCGCTCCTTCGCCAGCGAGGTGACCCGCGTCGCGCGAGAAGTCGGCACCGAAGGGCGCCTGGGCGTGCAGGCGGTGGTACCGGGCGTGGCCGGCACCTGGAAGGACCTGACCGACTCCGTCAACGCCATGGGCGCGAACCTCACCGCGCAGGTCCGCAACATCGCAGAGGTGACGACGGCGGTGGCTCGCGGTGACTTGTCCCGCAAGATCACGGTGGACGTGAAGGGCGAGATCTTGGAGCTGAAGAACACCATCAACACCATGGTTGACCAGCTCCGGTCCTTCGCGAGCGAGGTGACGCGCATGGCGCGCGAGGTGGGCACGGAAGGCAAGTTGGGCGGCCAGGCCGATGTCCCCGGCGTGGCGGGGACGTGGAAAGACCTGACGGATTCGGTGAATTTCATGGCTGCGAACTTGACCGATCAAGTCCGCGGCATCGTGCGCGTGGTGACGGCGGTTGCCGACGGCAACTTGCGCCAACGGCTGACCGTGGAGGCGAAGGGCGAGGTCGCCGCCCTCGCCGACACAATCAACAACATGACGGACACCCTGGCCACCTTCGCCGAGCAGGTCACGAACGTCGCCCGCGAGGTGGGGGTGGAGGGGCGCCTCGGCGGCCAGGCCAACGTGCCCGGTGCGGCCGGTACTTGGAAGGACCTGACCGGCAACGTAAACCTCTTGGCGGCCAACCTCACGAATCAGGTGCGCGCCATCGCAGACGTAGCCACCGCCGTGACCAAGGGCGACTTGACTCGCTCGATTCAGGTGGAGACGCGAGGCGAGGTTGCGGAGTTGAAGGATAACATCAACACCATGATCGACAACCTGCGCGCGACGACGGATCGCAACCAGGAGCAAGATTGGCTGAAGACCAACCTGGCTAAGTTCACGCGCATGCTGCAGGGCCAACGGGACTTGCTCACGGTTGGCAAAACGCTGCTGTCGGAGCTTGCTCCCCTGGTGGACGCGCAACAAGGCACCATCTACCAAATGGAGCGCCAAGACGCGGCCGAGCTCGGCGACGTCGCGGGCACGAAGACATTGCGACTGTTGGCGAGCTACGCCAAGCGAGCCGACCAACCGGAGCGCATCGAGCTCGGGGTCGGGCTGTTGGGGCAAGCGGCCGCAGAAAAACAGCGCATTTTGCTCAACGACGTACCACCCGACTACATTCGCATCCACTCCAGCCTGGGGGAGGCGACGCCAAGAAGCGTCCTGGTGCTGCCCGTGTTGTTCGAAGGTGAAACGATGGCCGTGATCGAGCTCGCGGCGCTCAAGCCCTTCACCAACACCCACCTCGCGTTCTTGGAGCAGCTGCCCCAATCAATCGGGGTCGTGCTCAATACCATCGAAGCTACGATGCGTACGGAGAACCTGCTCTTGCAGTCGCAGCAGCTCACGTCCGAGCTGCAGACCCGGCAGAGCGAGCTGCAGCAGACCAATGAAGAGCTGGCGTCCAAGGCGAAGCAACTCGCCGAGCAAAACGTGGAAGTCGAGCGGAAGAACAAGGAAGTGGAGCAAGCGCGGCGCGCGCTCGAAGAAAAGGCCACCGAGCTGGCGTTGACCAGCAAGTACAAGTCCGAGTTCTTGGCCAACATGTCGCACGAGCTACGCACGCCGCTGAACTCCATTCTGATTTTGGGTCAGCAGTTGGCGCAGAACTCGGGCGGGAACCTCACCACGAAGCAAACGGACTTCGCGCGCAACATCCACTCCGCAGGGACGGACTTGCTCACGCTCATCAACGACATCTTGGACCTATCCAAGATCGAGTCCGGAACGGTCACGGTCGAGCCGGAAGAGATGACCTTCAGCTCCCTTCGCGACACCGTCAACCGAACGTTTCATCACATCGCGGAGGGCAAGAACCTCAGTTTCGAGGTCGAGATCGGCCTCGAGCTGCCGCGCTCGTTCGTCTGTGACCCCAAGCGCTTGCAGCAGATCTTGAAGAACCTGCTCTCGAACGCGTTCAAATTCACCGCGCAAGGCAAGGTAACCATGACCTTGCATCAAGTGACGACGGGCTGGAACCCCGACCATCCGATGCTGAACGCGGCGGACGCGGTCGTCGCGTTCGCGGTGACGGACACCGGCATCGGCATCGCACCCGAGAAGCAGCGGCTCATCTTCGAAGCATTCCAGCAGGCGGACGCCGGGACGAGCCGCAAGTACGGGGGCACCGGCTTGGGTCTCGCCATCAGTCGCGAGCTAGCGAACCTCCTCGGTGGCGAGATTCGTCTGAGTAGCAAGCCGGGTGAAGGCAGCACGTTCACGCTATTTTTGCCGCTCACCTACACCGCGCCCTCGCGCAGCACGTCCTCCCCCGGCCAAAACCCCACCGAGCGCCCGGTGACGATGCTCGCTCTCGCCAAGCCGGAAGACACCGTGCATGACGACCGTGACACCATCGTCGCGGAGGATTCGGTGTTACTCATCGTGGAAGATGACCCCCACTACGCTCGCGTGCTGCTGGGCATCGCTCGCTCTCTAGGCTTCAAGGGTCTAGTGGCCAACCGGGGCCAGTTGGCGCTCTCCTTGGCGCTGGAGCACTTGCCCGCCGCCATTACCTTAGACGTCTTCTTGCCGGACATGCTGGGTTGGACCGTGCTCAACAACCTCAAGCTTGAGCCTCGCACGCGCCACATTCCGGTGCAGATGCTTTCAGTAGAAGAGCAACGCCAGCACGGGCTGTCCCACGGGGCGTTTTCCTTCCTAGTCAAGCCGGCCACCACCGGGGAGCTGGAGCACGCCATGGACCGGCTGAAGAGCTTCGCCGCGCACCCGACCAAGCGCCTCTTGGTCATCGAAGACAACGACCGCGAGCGTGAGAGCATCGTGGAGCTCCTGGGTCACTCGGACATCGAGATCAGTGCGGTCGGGACCGGTGGCGAGGCGATGACCAAGCTCACCGAGCAGCGCTTCGACTGCGTGGTCGTGGATCTCCGCCTCCCCGACATGACCGGCTTCGAGCTGCTGGACAAGCTGCAAGCCGAACCCGACCTGAAGGACCTCCCCATCGTCGTGTTCACGGGCAAGGAGCTTACGGCCGAAGAAGAGGCCCGGCTGCGCGCCGTCGCCAAGAGCATCGTGCTCAAGGACGTGCAGTCGCCCGAGCGCTTGCTGGACGAAACGTCCCTCTTCCTGCACCGGGTCATTGAGGACTTGCCGGAAGCCAAACGCCAGATGATCGAACGCCTCCATGGCTCGGCGGAGACGCTACGAGGCCGTAAGGTGCTCGTAGTAGACGACGACGTCCGCAACATCTTTGCGCTCACCATGGTGCTCGAGAACCACGAGATGGAGGTGCTGAGCGCCACGAATGGCCGCCAAGCCATCGAAACCATCAAAAATACCGAAGATTTGAGCGTAGTGCTCATGGACATCATGATGCCGGAGATGGACGGTTACGAAACGATGCGTGAAATCCGCAAAGATGCGCGCTTCAGAACCCTGCCGATGCTGGCGTTGACCGCCAAAGCCATGAAGGGCGACCGCGAGAAGTGCCTGGAAGCAGGAGCGTCGGACTACATTGCCAAGCCGGTGAACACGGACCAATTGCTATCGCTCCTCCGCGTCTGGCTGTACCGCTGAATGTCGGACCCTATCGACATCCTGCTGGTAGACGATGAGGCGCGTAACCTGGACGCCCTCGAAGCCATTCTCGACAACCCGGACTACCGACTGCTTCGTGCCGGTAGCGGCGACGAAGCCCTGCGTCTGTTGCTGGAAAACGACGTCGCCGCGATCGTGCTTGATATTCGAATGCCCGGCGTTACCGGGTTCGAGTTGGCCCAGATCATCAAGGGAACGAAGCGCTTCCGCGAGATTCCGATTCTCTTTCTGACCGCCCATCTGATGGACGACCAGGACATCGTCGCGGGCTACGGCGCGGGCGCTGTGGACTACCTGACCAAACCGTTCAACCCCGTCGTCTTGCGCCACAAGTTGGCCGTCTTTGCAGACCTTTTTCGAAAGACACGCGCGCTCGCAGAGTTGAACGCCACGTTGGAGGGCCGCGTCCAGCAGCGCACCGCCGAGCTCGAGCGATCGGAAGCGGCCCTTCGCGCAGCGGCCCGGCAAAAGGACGAGTTTCTGGCGACCCTCGCCCACGAGCTGCGCAATCCACTCGCGCCGCTGCGCATGGGGCTGGACCTGCTCCTTCGGAAGTCACCCTCCGCGGACTCGAAGCGAACCCTCTCGGTGATGACTCGCCAGCTCGAGCACATGGTCCGCTTGATTGATGACCTGCTGGACGTTGCGCGGATCAGCGGCGGCCAGCTGAGCCTCAAGAAGCAGCGAATCAACATCGCGGTCGCCGTGCAATCCGCCCTCGAAACATGCCGACCCTTCCTCGAGGAGCGCGGCCAAACCGTCTCCACGCAACTGGACGAGTCATTGTTCAGCTTCGCGGACCCCACGAGGCTGACGCAGATCGTCGGGAACGTCCTGCACAACGCGTCCAAGTTCAGCCCCAAGAACGCTGAAATCGCGGTCACGCTCGAGCGCACGCCGGAGGGCGCTCGCGTTCGCGTGATCGACGCGGGTATCGGCATCCCCGCGGAGCAGCTGCCGCGCGTCTTCGAGATGTTCACGCGGGTAGAGCGCACGGGCGCGAGCGCCAACGGAGGGCTCGGCATCGGGCTCGCGCTGTCTCGCCGTCTCGCGGAGATGCACGATGGGACTTTGTCCGTGGAAAGCGCGGGGCTCGGGCTAGGCAAGGCCTGCAGCTCATGCAAGAGGTCCGGCCGCACGTCGTTCTTTGCGACATCGGGCTGCCGGACATGGACGGCACGGAGGTCTGCCGTCGCGCGCGTGAGCTGGAGCTGGGGCACCGTTTGGTGATGGTCGCGCTCACCGGCTGGGGCATGAAGGAGGACGTCCAGCGGACGCGAAACTCCGGATTCGACCGGCACCTCGTGAAGCCGGTCGCTCCCGACACCCTCTTCCAGCTGTTAGACGACCTGGACCAAGGCACGCTCACGCCCTAGCTGGCCGCGGCGGATGCCGACAATTGTCTCGAATCGGCAAGGCTGGCACAACAAGCACGACGCGGAATGGATGCCGCCGCGCGCTTTCTCTGCGGTCTTTCTCTGGCACTCATGTTGCCAACGCCCAGGTGGGAGCTGCTCATGTCCGATACCATCCCCAAGCCTCAAACCAGCACCGGCGATTTCGACTGCCTACGTTGCGCGCTGATTCTCACCGGTCGTATCCCGGAGCAAGCTCCAGAGCACTCCCATCGCTGCCCATTTCGGGAGACGGGCAAGGATCCGGTCGCACGCGTGAAACCGCCGGCGCCGTGAGCCCCTAGATCGGCTGGTTCTCGTCGCGTGGAGCGGACGTGGATGGCTTTTCCAGCGGAATGAAGGTGATGTTGCCGCTGCTTTCGAGCACGGCAAAACGTAGCTCTTCCAAGCGCGCGACGCTTTGCTTGCGCATCTCGCTGTAAAGCTCGTCGGGAGTAATCCGCTCGCGGTTCATGGCGCTCGTGAGGAGTTTGCCGTTTTGCACCAGCACCGTCGGCGGGGACTCCACCACGTCTTTCAAGCTCGAAAATCGTTGCGACAGCACGGAAGTGGTGAGGACCAAGACCAGGACCGTGCAAAGGCCGGCCAGCGCGGTAAGCCACGATCCCTCGCCTTGCAGGCTACTGGAGAGAGTCTCTGGAATGAGCATCAGCGTGACGAGCTCGAAGGGAGAGAGGCGGCTCAGCTCTCGCTTACCCATCACCCGGAACGCGAGCAGCAGGACCATGAAGCTCAGCGCCACGTGAATGACAGAGCTGCGCGCCTCGCGCTCGAGCCCGCCCGCGACCGCGAGGCCAGGAATCGCGCCCAGCGCCAGGACGACGAGCAGGAGGCGGCCGGGTTCCTCGAGGCGCCGTTCCAGCCTCGGTGGCTGGGGCAAATGATCCATCACTTTCTTACCTAAGCACTCCTCATGCCATGGCGTCCGGGCCCCCGCTTTCGGCGCCGTCTAACTTCCGACGCCTAAGTCACACCGCCGAAACGCGACATCGTCGCCGTTTGCTACGTCCGTACGTACGTAACATGGCGTTTGAGTTGCACTTGTACGCCATCAGCGCTGGCTTCGAACTTGCAAACTGTTTGCGAATGACCCACGTGCCTCGAGCAAGCGCCGCTCCAAGCGGCGGGCGCGGAAACGGCGTCACGGAACCCCGACAGGGCTCATTGCGGGAATCTGGAACTCAGCTCGCCGCCGGTCACCTCGTTCGGCCGCGCATCCTGGTCGTCGACGATGACGAGGACGTCAGCGAGGCCGTCAGCTCCGCCCTCGTGGACGAGGGCTACGACGTGGTCGTGGCGCAGGACGGCGTGGAGGCACTGTCCGTCCTGGGACGCGTCCCTCCTCCTCGGCTCATCGTCTTGGACTTGACCATGCCGCGCATGAACGGGAGCGAATTCCGGCGTCGTCTCGGCGCGGAGCTGCCTCAACTGGCGGCCATCCCGGTCGTCGTAATGAGCGCAGACGTGGAGGGACGCGTGAAGGCGCGGACGCTGGGCGCAGCGGCGTTCCTGCGAAAGCCGATCCGCTTGGCCGAGCTGTTCCGCACCGTGAGCGAGCAGCTCGCCGCTCGCAACGTAGAGCCTGGAGCATGAAGGATTCTGTCGTCGCTCAATGCATTCGAACGCACCGCGGCGACATCACCCAGGCCTGGAGGCTGGCGGTCGTCGCGGTGCGGCCCGAGCTGGCCGAGATCAATGGGGAGCTCATTCGCTACCTGCCGGATTTTCTGGAACGACTCGCAGACTCCACCGAGGCCGACCGCGGGCGCGGCAGCCCTGCGTTCCAGGATGCGGCTCGCCAGCACGCGTTAGAGCGCCTCGGCGCCGGCGCGTCACTCGAAGAGCTGAGCCTGGAGTATGCGTTGCTGCGCAAAGTGGTGGTGGAACAGCTGCAGCGGCTGGACGCGGAGTCCAGCTCGCTAGAAGGGTTGGTCCGCCTGAACGAAGCGTTGGACCATGCGACGGAGCTGGCCGTTCGCTGCTACGACGAGCAGCTAAGCTCGAAGGGCGAGCGCTTCGTTCGCTTGCTCGGGCACGACCTTCGAAACCCGCTCAACGCGGCCTCGATCGCCGCGGAAGCGTTGACGCGCTCCGAGGCGCTCAGCGCGCGCGGTCAAAAGCGACTGTCCACGATTGCCCGCGCCAACGCGCGCATGGGCCGCCTCATCGAGAACATGCTGGACTTCGCGCGCAGCTATTTCGGCGGCGAGCTGCCGCTCATGGTCGAGGCAGGCGACTGGGGTGAAGTTTGTCGCACCGCGTTCCACGAGGTGCAAGGTGAAAACCCGGGGCGCGAGCTGGTGCTCACGCAAGACGGAAATCTCAGCGGCATGTTCGACCGCGAGCGCTTGCGCCAGGCCGTGTTCAACATGCTGGCCAACGCTATCGAGCATGGGCAAGATCCGATCGAGCTTGCGGTCGTCGAAGACGAGCAGGACAACGACCGTTACATCGTCACACGGGTGACGAGCCGGGGATACGCCATCCCTCCCGTCGCGATTAAAAGCTTGGATCCACTCGTGGAACCGAAGAGCGCCGCGGGCTCCAACTCTCGGCTGGGGTTGTTCGTGACCTCGCTCATCGCGCGGGCGCATGGGGCGGCCTGCGAGGTTTCGAGCGAGGACGGCTCCTCCAGCTTCGCGGTTCGCTGGCCGAGCGCCCGAACGACGTGAGGCGGGCGGGCGACTCGCGCGCGGCGCGCATGTTGCATTGATTCGTTCAAATGGCGGAACGTGCCGAGACGCGCCCTGGAGCGGCGGAACCAGTTCGGAAAAAGCGACCCAAGCGCGCTAAACGCAAGCTGGACGTTCGGGTTTACGAGAGGGAGCTTTTGCGCCTGCAGACCGAGCTCGTGAAGCTGGCGGCTTGGGTGAAGGGCAAGGGGCTCAAAGTCGCGGTGCTCTTCGAGGGCCGCGACGCCGCCGGTAAGGGCGGTGCGATCAAGCGCATCACCGAAGCCGTCAGCCCCCGGCTGTGCCAGGTGGTTGCGCTGAGCGCGCCGTCGGAGCGCGAGCGAACTCAGTGGTACTTCCAGCGCTACGTCGCGCACCTGCCCGCCGCGGGCGAAATCGCCTTGTTCGACCGCAGCTGGTACAACCGTGCCGGCGTCGAGCGCGTGATGGGCTTCTGCACGGACGAGGAGTACCAAGAGTTTCTTCGTACGGCGCCGGAGTTCGAGCGAATGCTCATTCGCTCGGGCATCATTCTCATCAAGTACTGGTTCTCCGTGAGCGACGAAGAACAGGAACGCCGCTTCGAGGCGCGCAACCGCAACCCCATCAAGCGCTGGAAGCTGAGTCCCATGGACCTCGAGTCGCGCAAACGCTGGTTCGACTACTCCCGCGCCAAGGACGAGATGTTCAAGCACACCGACTTGGACGACTCGCCTTGGTACATGGTCGAGGCGGACGATAAGCGGCGGGCGCGGCTCAACTGCATTTCTCATTTCTTGAGCCAAATCGACTACCAAGACCTGACCCCTGTCGAGCTCACCTTGCCGGACCCTCAAGAGCCGGACCCGGCCTACGTGCGCCCGCCGATAGAGTCCATGCGGTTCGTTCCCAACGTGCGATGAGACCATGACGTCTGCACTGATGGCTTTCTTGTCAGAGCTTTCGAGGCTCGAATACCGTTTCACTACCGTCACGCCCGACACTCACGCCCTCGTCCTCGCGCGCAAGCAGGGCGAGCGGGCTGGGTCGTTGCGCGACGTATTCGGCTGGAATTTACCCTTCATGCCCAGCGTGGTGGGGCCCGCCTTGTTCGAAATCACGCAGAAGGCGGGCGCTTGCGAGCCGCTCTCCGATGGCACCTGGCGAGCCACCCTGCGTGTCTCCACGGTCGGGCACCTGCTGTTCGCGCACTCGGCGTACCCCACCGTGGAGTCGGACGCCGTGTTCTTCGGGCCGGACAGCTACCGCTTCGTGCGAGCGATCCGCCAGCTGAGCGCGACGGCGACGCGCGCGGTGGACGTGGGATGTGGCAGCGGGGTCGGCGGCATCGCGCTCGCGCACTTCGGCTCCATCTCGACGCCGGTGGTCCTTGCCGACATCAACCCGCGCGCGCTGGAGCTAGCGAAAGTCAACGCGGCGCTCGCTCAGGTGCCCGCCGAGGTTTTGGAAAGCGACGTGCTGCGCGGCGTGGACGGCCGTGTGGATCTCGTCATCTCCAACCCGCCCTACCTGGTCGATCGCGGCGGCCGCGCGTACCGGCATGGCGGAGGCGCGCATGGGGAGGCGCTCTCCACGCGCATCGTGCGCGAATCTTTGGCTCGACTCGATCGTGACGGAGGCGGCTCTTTGCTGCTGTATACCGGCGTCGCAATCGTCGAGGGCGAAGACCCATTTTTAGCGTCCATTCGTGGGGATTTGCAGCAAAGTGGCGCGACATTCAGCTACGAGGAGCTGGACCCGGACATCTTCGCCGGGGAGCTCGCCGAGCCCGCGTATCGGGACGCCGAACGCATCGCCGCGGTCCTCCTGCACGCTCGCGTCGGGCACGATTCTTGACGTCTTAGCTGACGATGCGCGAGCGCTTCCGCCGTTTCTGGCACAAAATCAAGGCTTCGCTTCAAACCCGCAAGGGCAAGCGCCGCGCCGTAATTGCCGCGGTCGTGGCGCTTTTGGCTTACCCAGTTTTGGGTACCCTCGCGCTTTGGACCGGCTTCGTGGAGTGGATCGCCAAGTCCGAGGACCTACGGCTCGAGATCGACAATCCGTCCTATACGATCTGGCCGGGGCGCATCCATCTCAAGCACGTAAAAATCTACATGAACGGCGACACACAGTTCACCTTGGAGGGTCACGACCTGTTCGCCAGCATCGGCATTTGGGACCTCATCCACCGCCGCATTCACGTGGAGCGCCTCGCCACGCATCACGTCGTCTACCGCATGCGGATTCAGGTCCAAGAGACCAAGGGTATCGAAAAGCGCCTCGCGGCTTATCCCAAGCTGGAGGGGCTCCCGGGGGCCAATACCGTTAAGGTCGAGACCGCCGCCAAGACCGAAGAGCGCGAAGCGCCGTGGACGGTGGAGGTCGACGGCCTCGACATCAGCGTGCAGGAGCTGTGGTTCTTCGAATACCGCTACTTGGGGGACGGAAGGCTGCGCGGTGGCTTCACGGTCGGCCCCAACCTCTTGGAAGTGCGCACGGCCGTACAAGATTTAGGTCCCGGGGAGTTGCGCTTCGGTGAAAAGCAGCTCATCGCCAGCAACCTACGCGGCCAGATCGAGTGCGCGATTCCCGAGGTAGACCCCGAAGCCCACGCCGATGTGAGCTTCCTGGAGCTGGTGAGCGCGCGGCTCATGTTGCGTGCGGACGTGGCGACCCTCCAGCACGTGACCGCTTATCTGCCGCCCGACATGTCCATCTCCAAGGGGGCAGGGCCGCTCAACTTCGACCTGTTCATGGAAAAGGGCATCCTCGGAAAGAGGAGCCACTTGGACTTCAAGACGGACGCCCTCGGCGTCAAAGGCGACGGTTTCGGGGTCGCCACCGATTGGGCGCTCGTGTTCGACGCCGCGACCGAGCCCGGGGGATTCCCGCTCGGCAAGTCCGACTTCAAGTCCACCTATGTCTCGCTCGCGAAGCGCGACCGAGAGCTCACCATTCAGAGCCACGGCCACCACGTGGAGGCGGCCCTGGACACGATTCGCCTCGGCGGCGCTACGGATTTGAAGCGCGCGGCGCTGCGCATGCCCAACATCGTGTCGACCGATCTGGACGATCTGGACGTGGTGTTCTCGGATCCGTCGCCCGTCAGCATGAAGGGCGGTGAAGCCAAGGCCTCGCTCAACTTGGACATGGACGGCGACTACTGGGCCAAGGGGCCGCTGAAGGCGCAGATCCTGCGCACCAAGGCCGTGGTCTCGGGCGTCGAGCTGAGCGGCAACACCTGGCTCGACGCCGGCGTGCGGGTCAACCCCAAGCAGAAGGTCAACAGCTTGGACAACCTGAGCGTGCGGATACGCAACGCCGGCATGGAAGTCGGCGATGAAGCCGTGGACGGCTGGTGGATGAACCTCATTGCCAAACAGCTGACTTACCGCAACACCGAGCCCCCGACGGCGGAAGGCAGCGTCAGCGTGCGTACCAAGAACCTGCAGCCTGCGCTGGAGGCGCTCGCGGAGAAGGACGTCATCAGCGACATCGTCCCCGTGCTCACCCGGCTGGACGACTTCCGCGCCAAAACGACTTTCCGCAAGGTCGGTGACAACATGGACATGACCATCGAGTCGGAAAGTGACGTTTGGGACGTCGCAGGGCGCGTTTACACCACGCCCAAGCAGACCTTCATGGCCCTCGTCGTGGGCGGGCAAGCGGTCTCGGTCGGCGTCGCGGAGCTCGGAGATGGGCTGAAAATCCGTCCTTTGGCGAAGACCGGGTGGCTCAACGAGCAGCTCGCGCAATTCCCCAAGCCCGCCGTGCGCATGAAGGAGAAGCCCTGACCCGGCTCAGGGGTTCTGAACCGGCTTGGCGTCGACCTGCTGCTCCGGCTTGCCGGAGTCCGCGGCCTTGTCTGGGGGGGGCTTGTCCGGCGAGCTCCGCGTCACGTCCGCGGGCGGCTCGGCCGGCGGCAGGGTAGCGGGCGTATCGATGGGGGGTGTGGACTGACTGCACGCCAAGAAGACGCAAGGGAGCGCGACCGACAACAGAGCAACTCGAGTCATAGGGCGTCACGAGAGCAGCAAGCGTGCCGGCCAACCAACGGAACGATTGATGCAGGAGTTCTCTTCATGGAACGCCACGAAGAGAACAGCGGTATAGCCAGCTTGGGGCAGGTGCCCCGGCCAGCGCTCGAAAATCAACCCTTGGCGGACCTCGTGTCCGACCTCTCGCGCGACGCATCACTGCTCGCGCAGCAGGAGGTCGCGCTCGCCAAGCAAGAGGTCGCCGACAAACTGGGAGTCGTCAAAAACGAGGCCGTAGGAATCGCCCTCGGCGGCGTGCTCTTGCATTCGGGTATCCTGGCGTTGCTAGCCGGCGTCATTCTGGCGCTCGCGGAGGTGCTGCCGCCCTATATCGCCGCGCTCATCGCTGGTGCGGCGCTGGTCGCGGTGGGGGCCGGCTTGCTGGTCAACGCCAAGAAGCGCTTGTCGCAGCTGGATTTAGCTCCCAAGCAGGTCGTCAGCAGCGTCAAACGTGACGTGCGCGCAGTGAAGGAGGCTGCCGAATGAGCGACGAGCGCATCACCCCCGAAAAACGGATCGAGCTCGAGGTCGGCGGCGAAACCCCGCCGGGTACCGAGCCCTCGGCGGCGGCTCAAGCCCTCCACGCTCAAATCGCGCTGACACGTCAGCGTGTGGCTTCCGAGGTCGACGCCATCGCCGAGAAGATCAAGCCCGAGAACATCAAGCGCCAGATCGTGAGCTCGCTCCAGGAGCGAGCCTACGCGGCTTTGGATCTCGCGCGTCGCAATCCCGTCCCGGTCGCAGTTGCGTTCGGCGCGGGAGTGCTGCTCCTCATCTGGCGGTCGCGCGCCCGTCACGCCTGAGACCGGTTCCGTGACGTTTTCGGCGCGTCGAGGCGTTAAGCGTCGGAGATTCGTGCCCAGCGGCGGCACCTTCGGCGATTTGCGCCTCTCGAAGCGCCGCAAGCAGAGCGGCACATGTCTTGCTGAGCGACCCACGAGCTCGCACTCAGCGAGTCGCAAGGAGATACTCATGAGCTTTCGCCTCGCAGCTGTCCTGTGCCTGACCGGCGCCCTCGCAGCATGCTCCCACAATTCCGAAACCGCCAAGGATCCGAGCTACGTCGAACCGGCCCAGGCGAGCACGGACCCGACGATGACGCCGGCGTCGCTCGACAACACCGGCACGGCCCGCAGCGACAACGCCGCTCTGGCGCCCACGACACCGGCTCCGTCGCGCACCGAAGGTCCGGCGGACACGCGCGCCCCGCTCGTCGCCGACACCAAGGGCACGAGCACCAACGACTACAAGTCGTCGGACGCGCCGAGCACCACCCCGCCGCCGGCGGCCGCGACCAATCCCGGCACGCAGCCGGACAACACGAAGGTGAACGAGCGCGACCGCAACGCCGCTGCTCTCACCCCGACGGATCAGAAAGAGAACCAGACGGATCTCAAGATCACGCAGCAGATTCGTCAAAACGTGATGGCCGACGGGACGCTGTCGTTCACGGCCAAAAACGTCAAGATCATCACCGCGGGCGGCAAAGTCACTCTGCGCGGCCCGGTGAAGACGGACGCAGAACGCAGCGCCATCGAAGCCGCGGCTCGCAAGGTGGCCGGCGTTTCGCAGGTCGACAACCAAATCGAAGTGAAGAAGTAAAGGAAACGCCATGAGCAAGAATAAAGTCGTGATCGGTATCGTCGACGCAGAGGTTCAGGCCGAGAACATCGTCCAGGCATTGAACAAAGACGGTTTTCAGAACTCGGACATCTCGGTCATCTTCCCGGACAAGAGCGGTACGAAGGACTTCGCCCACGAGCACAACACCAAGGCGCCGGAAGGCACCGTGGTCGGCGTCGCGAGCGGCGGCGTGCTCGGCGGCACCATCGGCTTGCTGGCAGGCATCGGCGCTCTGGCGATCCCGGGGCTCGGGCCGTTCATCGCCGCGGGCCCCCTCATGGCAGCGCTCAGCGGCGCGGCGGCCGGAGCGGCCGTTGGCGGCGTCACCGGCGCGCTGATCGGCCTCGGCATTCCTGAGATCGAAGCCAAGAAGTACGAGGGCAAGCTGCGCGGCGGCAACATCCTCATCGCGGCGCACGTGGATGACAGCGACGAAGAGAAGCGCGCGAAGGAGGTCTTCCGTCGCGAAGGCGCTCATGACGTCTCGTCTACGAGCGAAGCTTCCGTACCTAGCCCGAATAGCTCGCAAGCGCGGGCCTAGTCACGCGGAGCTGACTACAGAGCGCGGCGCGGATTGACTCCGCGCCGCGTTTCTTTTTTTGTGCCCCCAGCATGGGCGCTGTTCTGCCGGTGCGAGTCCCGCCGATAGGAGGTCCATCCTAATCGAAGCAAACCGCAACCTGCGGGCGGGGGACCGCGACCAGGCAATTAGAGCTACCGCTGCAGAGCAGGGGTGAAGCCCCGGGGTAAAGCGGGAGCGAGGAAGCGCCACCGGCGACGGAGAGACGAGCGCTCAGGAGCGAGCGGTGATGGGGAGACCGGTGCGGACCCGCATGCCGGGTGGTGTGGTAGGGGTCAGGAAATACCTGGCGCCCCTATCCCGATTTCGATTCGTGATGAGGGTGTGACGGCGCCCGGGTCTGCCAGGCATTAGTTTAATGATGTGCAATTACGGAACACATCTAGCTACGCGGCGGCGCTCCGACCTCTACTCAGGAGGCAGGTGTTTGCCGCGGCGCCGATGCGGCTGCTTTGGCTGCCAGTCCACTATGGGGTGATTGCGGTCGGAGCGTTCGTCATCGCCAACAACTGGCTGCCCCTGCCGCTAGAGCTGTTGCTGTCGCTGGTGATGGGCGCGAGCTTCGCGGGGCTCACCTTCGTCGGTCACGAGGCGCTCCATGGCGCCATCGTCCGCAACCTCCGTCTCCGCCGCATCGTCGGACAGCTCGGTTTCTTGCCCTTTGCGGTCTCGCCCGCGCTGTGGGAGGCGTGGCACAATCGGGTGCACCACGGGCACACGAATCACTGTGGCGTCGACCCGGACGCGTACCCGAGCCTGTCCGAGTACAACAATAGCGCTGCCCTGCGGCGCGTCACGGATTGGCTCGCTCCGGGCCGCAAACGTGTGGCCGGCATCTTCAGCCTACTCGTCGGGTTTACGATTCAGAGCACTCACATGTTGCTCGTGGCTCGGCGCCGGAATTTCCTGAACGCGGCGGAGCATCGTCGGGCCTTGCTCCAGTCCGGGGCCACCTGGTTACTGATCGGGGGCTTGGGCTTCGCGCTGGGTCCAAGCGCGTTTCTCCTCGCTTTTGGGATTCCGCTCATCGTCGGCAACACGATCATCATGAGCTTCATCCTGACGAATCACACGCTGAGCCCGCACACGAACGTCAACGACCCGCTCATCAACTCGCTCTCCGTATCGGGGCCGCGCTTTTTGGAGTGGCTGACGCTCGGCTTCGGCTTCCACGTCGAGCATCACCTTTTTCCCGCTGTGAGTGGTCGCCATGGTCGCGAGCTACGCGGCGCGGTGCAGCGCCTTTGGCCAGAGCGGTACCAGCAGCTGCCGTACCTCCGGGCGCTCTCGGCGCTGCATCGCTCACCGCGGGTCTACCAGACCAACACGCAGCTTTTGGACACGCATACCGGCAGCGTGTGGCCGACACTGATGCCGAAAGCGGACGCGGCTCCTCCCAAGGCCCAGCCCGGCGTCTCAGCCCCAGACCGCGAGCTGGACGCTCTTGCCTCGTGAGCCGCTTTATCTTCGTGTGTTTGCTGGGGGCCTGCGCGTGCTCGGGCCGCACGCTACGCACTTCGGATCCTGCGGACGACCCCGTGCCGATCACCTCGCGCCCGCCCGCGTCGACCGTTGACGCGCCCGACGCCGCCCCGAACGACGCAGCCGACTCCGTGGACGCGCACCACGCCCCGCCCGCTACTACGTCCACGTCCGGCGTGAATCCGGCCGCGCCCCCGTAAGCCGGTTCAATCCGAGAGGTGCGACGTGAGCAGGTGTCTTCGACCAGTCGAAACCCGCATCTGCTCCGCCACTTGGCCCCCCAGGGTGGACAACCGAGAGGGGCTCGAGGCGCTGAGTTCATCCGGGCGCGCAGCGTAGCAGGGGCTCGCCTTGGTTGACGCCTTGGGTCTTCAGACAGAGCTTCGGCATCCAGGTTGCAATGCATCGCCCCACGCTCAATGAAGAACTTTTACTGCCGCTGCGGGGCGCGGCTCTTTTTCGACAATACGCAGTGCCTCAGCTGCCTCCGAACTTTAGGTGTCGAAACCGCAGAGCTCCGCCTCCTCGCTTTTCGCGACGACAAGCCGCCGACAGGCTGGCGCCGTTGCGGCAACGCGGCGGCGCTGGGCTGCAATTGGCTGGTGCGCGCCGCGGCGACGACCAACGTCTGCCGCGCCTGCGAGCTGAATACGACGCCCTTCATCGCGGAGGGTGAGTGCGAAGCAGAGCGCGTGCAGCGCGGTGACGTGGAGAGGGCGAAGCGCCGCCTGCTCTACAGCCTCCTCGCGCTTGGCCTTCCCGTCCTTCCTCGGCGTAAAGCGGGCAACCTTGGGCTGGCGTTCGCGCTCGAGCGCGGCTCGGAGGGCCAACCCGTACTTACGGGGCATAACGAAGGCGTCATCACGCTCAACCTCGCGGAAGCAGATCCCGCGCAACGGGAGAATGTCCGCATCTCTCTGAAGGAGCGTTACCGCACGTTGCTCGGGCATTTCCGCCACGAGGTGGGCCATTACTACTGGTACGTGCTGGTACAGGACCGTTCACCGCTGGCCGACTTCCGTCATCTATTCGGGGACGAACGGCAGGACTACGCGGAAGCTCTCAAGCAACACTATGGTGCCGATAGCAACAGCCAGCCGGGCGACGCGTTCATCAGCAACTACGCCGCGAGCCATCCCTGGGAAGACTTTGCGGAAACGTTCGCCCACTACCTACACATGGTGGACACGGTGGAGACGGCCGCCGAACAAGGTTTCACCAAAGTAGCGGCGGTGGGCCCGGGCGCGAAGCGCCGCTTCGAGCGGTTGTTAGACCAGTGGTACGAGCTCTCGGTTTCGCTGAACGCATTGAACCAGAGCATGGGTCTGTACGATGCGTACCCTTTTGCGATCTCCCCGACCGTGGCCGGCAAACTCCGCTACGTACACGACCTCGTCCACTCCACGCGGGAGGCGCTGGCGCCGCGCTGGTACGCGCCGTGGAAAGCGGGCCAGCTCGCCGTCGCGCGCAGCGGCTGACGCCGAAGCTTTGCCGTCGCCGGGAACGCGCGGAAGGCGAATTGGCATCGACGCGAGGGAGTAGTGCTCTGTCGAGCAACGCGCCGAGCTATCAATAGTGCCAGGGTTCGATATTACGAGTGAGACGTGCGCGTTCGAAGCAACGTCGTTGTCCGTGATCCAACGGACGCGTATGCACGGACCTATGTCGATTGGCGCAAAGGATGACTTTCTCGGGATGGCGCGGCGGGAGCGCGGTAGTAACCTCCCCGCATGTCATTCGTACCGACGCTGTGCGTAGGGTGTTGGCGCGTGCAGCTCGCGTCGCTGGCGGAAGCGCGCGATGCGAGGCTGACCTGCAAGGCGTGTGATGCGCCCTGTCGCATCGCGCCGGGGCGCAGTTACAGCGCCGCGGAGCAAGAAGGCTTCATGGAGCTGAGCGGCATCGTGGCGGAAGCAAGGCTGACGCCTCGCGAAGCGCGGGGTTACGGCGGAGAGGCTGAGCGAGCCTTGTGGTCCAGTATTTACGTGCCCCTTCTCGAGCGGCTCTCCGTGCGCATGCCCGGCCTCCTGCCCCATCAGATTGCGGCGGGTAAAAACACCGTCGCTCAGCGCAGTATCGTCACGACCCTCAAAACGGTGTGCGATGCGCTCGCTACGGCACCGACCGGCAGCGCACAGTACCCCATCGCCGCCCTTGCCACGCGCGCCCGCGCAACGCGCCAGTAGACGTGCCGCCCCGTGAAGCGCGGCCCCTCGAAGCTCTCGTCGAGGGGCCGCAAGTCTTCGCCGCGCGGCCTCAGACGCGGCCGTTGGTCGCAGTGCCAGTGCTGCTCGTGCTCGGGGCGTTCTTCGTGCCCGTGTTGGCGTAGTGGCCTTCTTCGGCTTTGCCGGTGACCTTGTCCTTCATTTCGTTGAGGAAGCCCTTCATGACGCGCAGCTTGTTGTGCACGTCCTTCACGCCGTTCACGGCTTCCGCCGCGTCCTCCGCCTGGTGCTTCATTCGGCGTGTCTCGACGCTGCCCTCCAGCGTGACCTCGCCGTCTTGCACGCGCACCTCGATATCCGTGGCGTCCACGTCGTCATCCATGCTCAGGCGGTCACATACTTCTTCGCGAATGCGCTCGTCCGTGCGTGTGTAGCCCTTCGGCCCACGCCCCGCGAAGCCGCCGCGCGGGGACGTGCCACTCAGGTCGCGGTTCGGGCTGCCGAAGTCGCGCGCCCGGTAACCTTGATCGGTGCCGCTGCCGAAGGCGGCCCGGCTCGCGCCACTGCCCGTGCCGTAGCTGGCGCCCTGGTTGCCGCCGTAGCCGACTTCGCCGCCCGCGTAGCCACCATGGCTGCCGCTGCCATAGTCCGTGCCCGAGCTGCCGCCGTAGCCACCGCCAGAGTGGCCGCCATGATAGCCGCCGCCACCCGCGCCGTACGTACCGGTATGACCGCGCGAGTACCAACCGGGCCGGCTCTCTTCGCGCTGCCCATAGTTCCCCTGCCCGGCGCTACCCCGGCCGTAGTTACCCTGGCCGGAGCTGCCCTGGCCGTAGTTACCCTGGCCTGCCCGGCCTTGGCCGGAGCTGCCCTGACCGGAGCTGCCTTGGCCGTAGTTGCCTCGGCCGTAGTTGCCCTGACCGGAGCTGCCTTGGCCGTAGTTGCCTCGGCCGTAGTTGCCCTGACC
>JAQSWN010000017.1 GCA_029266615.1 Polyangiaceae bacterium | reverse complement strand
TGGATTGCCTGACGGTAAGGGATTGGGCACTTTCTTCTGGGAGCCGACGCAAAGTGGCTCTTGGGGCGCATCACTGTTCCATCGCAATGGAGACGTTTTGGAAGCTGACGCCGAAGCTTTCGAAGAGTTCGATGCTCTAAGAGGCGAGCTGAGCCTCTAGTCGTACGTGCGCACACCGGCCACGTGGGCAGGGTCGCCATCTCTGCGTGCAACGGAAAGCGCGAGCCCTTGCTTTTCCAGTCAACGTGTCCTTTGCTGTCCTTCACTCAGATTCGTCCGCCTTTCGCGCACGTGTGCGCACAGCGCCGATCGTCCAGCTGCGCGTCTGCAGTCGTACAACTCATGAGAGTTAACGCTGCCTTACGTTGTGCACATACTCGCGTGACAAATTTGAAACGCGAACGAAGCCTCAATAAGTGCGTGCTGCGCGCGTATACCGACGCGTCATGGAAGCAACGCGGAAAGCGTAACCGAGCCGCGCGTAACGTAGATGATGATGTTGGTGAGTCGATGTGTGCGCCTACAAATCTGCGCCCTCACCCTTGCGGATGAGAGCGAGGCTCGGATACCTTTGTTAGCGAGCGTCGATTTTCCAGTTAGCCCGCGCGGGGGGGAACGCGCAGACCGCTGAGCTTCGTTCACCTAAAGTCAACTTGGAGGCACTTGATGATCCGAAAGAAAACAGGCCTGAAAGAACTCACTCTGGTCGTGCTGTGCGGCGCGGCGCTGGTGAGCGTCGCGTGCGGTGACGACGATGCCACGGGCGGCGACGGCACTTCGGGCAGCGCCGGCACGAGCACCGCCGGCAGCAAGAGCACGGGCGGCAGTGCGGGCAGCAAGAGCACGGGCGGCAGCGCCGGCACGGGCACGGGCGGCACCAGCTCGGCGGGCACGGGCAACGGCGGCACCTCTGCTGCGGGCACCAGCGGCGGCGGCACCGGCGGCAGCGCCGGGTCTTCGGTCGGTGGCGAGCCGAGCGGCGGTGTACCGAGTGACGGCGGTATGGCTGGTGAAGGCGGCGCACCGATCATCGGCGGCGCGGATGCTGGCGGCGCGGGCGGCGAAGGCGGCGAGCCGCCGGTCGTGGTGCTGGATGTGCTGTCGAACTTGGGATTCGAGCAGAATCCCAATCCACAGCTCTCCAACCCTCCGGATGGCGACACCGCCGTTTTCCCCGCGTGGACGAACACGAGCACTCCTGCCGGTAAGTCCGTCATCAAGTGGCAGGATGCCCACGGCGGCTCAGTCAAGCTCGGTCAGTGGAGCGATGCTCCTTACACTGCCCGCGTGGAGCAAGTCGTGAGTCCAATCGCGAACGGAACGTACTCCTTCAGCGTTTGGGTCATGCGCGGCACCGTTGCACAGGTGCCGGAATCCTACCTGTATGCGGTGGGCTACAACGCCGCGGACGCGGAAGAAGACGTCACTGCCCCCACCGACGCAGCGATCGGCGGCGCTTGGGTGAAGGTCACGCTCGCTAACATCCCGGTCACGAGCGGGTCGCTGACCGTAGGCATGTACACGGACGCGAATGCGCAGGGCTGGGTCAACTTCGACGACGCGTCGCTCGAGCGTCTTCCGGATTGATGCGCATGAGAGCTGCTCGTCGTAACCGAACATTTGGGACCGCGCAGCTCGCGCTGCTTCTTGCCGCTGGCTGCTCTCTGCAGGATTTCGATTACCTGCAGAAAGGCACTGGCGGCTCGAACGCAGGCGGCACGGAAAGCTCGTCTGCGGGAACCTCTGCGGCCGGCACGGAGAGCCGCGAAGGCGGCGCCGGCGCCGAGCCGAGCTCTGGTGGAACGAGCGGTAACGAGCCCAGCGGAGGCACCAAGTCCGGGGGCACGAACGCCGGAGGCACCAGCGCCGGAGGCACCAGTGCCGGCAGCGGAGGCAAAGGTGGCGGTGGCGGTGCGGGTGCTACCGGCGAGCTCGTCAACGGTAGCTTCGAAACGAACAGCGTAGCGGGCTGGACCGTCGATCCCCCGAGCGCTTTACAGAACCCTCCCCGGTACGCATTCGTGCAGCCGCCGCAAGGCACGGGCACCGTGCCTGATGGCAATTATCAGTTCAGCACGTGGCACATGGAGGATCCCTTCGACGTGGACATGTCCCAGACCATCAAAGGTCTGAAGGATGGAACGTACGTCTTCAAGGGTTACTTCAATTTGGACACTGGCCTCATCGTCGAAGTCTACGCTAAGGACTGCGGAGGCGCGGAGCCGGATCCCGTCTCCGTTCTTTCCGCGGGGGCGTCCGCCTGGTCGCCGGTTCTGGTGGAAGGCATCGAGGTCAAGGGCGGTAGCTGCACCGTCGGCTTACGTATCGAATCCACGCCTCCCCACTGGCTCAACGCGGACTTGTTCACCTTCGAGCCGGATCCCAACGCCAACCCCGGTGGGGATGGCGGCGCCAGCGGCGCGGGGGGCGCGGACACTCAGTGACCTCGAGCGTTCAACCGGGTCTCGGTCAAGGCATGCGCTACCAGCGGCTTCTGCCGCTGGGCAGCGGCGGCATGGCCAACGTCCATTTGGCGCTCGCTCTCGGCCAAGGCGGATTCAAGCGTTTGGTCGTCGTGAAGTCGGTCCGCGACGAGTTGGTCGCGGACCCGGCGATGCGGCAGATGTTCCTGGCGGAGGCGCGGCTCTCCGCGCGTCTCAATCACCCCAACGTCGTGCAGGTGTCGGAGGTCGTGGAAGCGGCGGACGGCGGGGTCATGCTCGTCATGGAGTACCTGGACGGCCAGCCGCTGTCCGGTGTGTACCGCTCTCTCGGTGACGCGTTCACGCTGCCCATGCGCCTCCGCGTGCTGTGCGAGGTCCTCGCCGGCTTGCAGTACGCGCACGACTTGGCGGACTATCACGGTAACCCGCTCGGTATCGTGCACCGAGACGTGAGCCCGCAGAACGTGTTCATCACGTACGACGCGCGCGTCAAGCTGCTGGACTTCGGCATCGCGAAGGTCGCCGCTTCCGAAGACAAAACGCGCACCGGCGTCATCAAAGGGCGCATTGCGTACATGCCGTTCGAGCAGGTGACCGGCAAGGGCGTCGACCGTCGCGCGGACGTGTACGCCATCGGTTGCTTGCTCTGGGAAGCGGTCGCGAGCCAACGCATGTGGGGCCAGCTCACGGAGCCTCAACTCGTTCGCGAGCTCGTGCGCGGCAACATCCCGCGCCTCGGCGAGCACGTGCAGGTGGACCCGGAGCTGGATCGCATCGTTACCCGCGCGACGGCACCGCTCCCCCAAGATCGTTACGAAGGTGCGGAGGCGCTTCGGCGCGATCTCGAGCGCTACCTTCAGACGCTACCGGCGGTGAGTCTGCGCGACATGGGGGAGCTGTTGTCACGCACCTGCAGTCAGTCCCGCTCCGAGCGGCAGCGTGAGCTGGCCGCCGCGGTGGCCGCGACGGACCGCGACGTGGCGTCCCTGTTGGACGTGGAGTCCTCGCGAGGCATGCGCGCCCTCTCACCGGACGGCACGAGCTCGGGCATCTCCGGTGTCGCTTCTCGGCCCCGCATGCTGCGCTCGTTCAGCCCGACGCCGGCACCCTATTTTCTCACCCCCGCTGGCGCTACGCCGGCCGCGCCGGATTCACGACGAGGCGTCGACAACACCAAGTCGAGCTCCGTCTCCGTGCAGCTGCAGCCGCCACGCCGTCGCGGCTTTTGGCTCGTGCTGGCGGGCGCGGCGGGCCTCGCCTTGGCGGCGTGGCTCCCGAGCATGCTGCGCCCCACGGCCAGCGCCCCCGCCAGCGCGGCCCAAGCTCTCTCGGCGGCGGCTCCGCCCGCCTCGCCCGTCACCGTCGCGCCGACCGACTCGGCGATGGCGGTAGACGAGCCCGAGGTGCCGAGCGCTTCGCCGAGCGGCAGTAGCGCCCCCAAGCGCAAAGGTCACGCGCGTTGGGTCGCGCCGCCGACCGCCGCGGCCGCAGCGCCCAAGGCGAAACCCGCCGCCGGCTGCGATCCACCTTACTACTTCTCAGCTGGTATCAAGACCTACAAACCGGAGTGCATCTGATGAACCACGTCGTCCGCGCCGCTCTCTCGACCGCAGCTGCCACGTGCGCGCTAGCTTGGTCGGGTGCAGCCGCCGCCCAGGCCGCGTTGCCTAGCCGCGCCGAGTGCTTGGAAGGGCATCGCAATGCTCAGGAGCTGAAGCAAAGCGGGAAGTTCTTGGAAGCGCAGGAGCATCTGCAGGTGTGCTCGGCGGGCTCATGCCCGGGCGCCATCATTACGGATTGCGGCAACTGGATCACGGAGCTCGAGCAAACGACGCCCTCGCTCGTCTTCCAGGTTCGCTTGGACGGCAAAGAAGCCTTGGACGCGACGGTGACGGTGGACGGCAAGCCGGTGGCGGACCGCGCGCACGCCTTCAAGGTCAACCCCGGCCGCCACACGGTGCGCGTGGAGCTCGGCGGGTTCGAGCCGCGTGAAGAAGACGTCGTGCTGCCGGAAGGCCAGCGCATGCGCATGATGCAGGTGGACTTCTCCGCGAAGCCGGCCGCGCCCGCGGCCGCGACCGCGCCGGCCGCGCCACCACCGAAGGAAATCGTTCGTCCAACGCCGGTCATCGTGTATCCGCTGCTCGGTCTGGGCGTCGCGGGGCTCGCCGGTTTCGGCGCCTTCTCGCTCCTCGGCAACTCGGAGAAGAGCAAGTTGGAAGACCGCTGCGAGCCGCGCTGCACGGACGACGACCTGACGAAGATGAAGCGCTGGTACACGATCGGCGACGTGTCGGCCGGAGTTGGCGCCGCGGCGCTGCTCGGCGCGACCATCGTCTACCTGGCGCGACCGAGCCGCGAGGTGGACTCGCCCGAGGCGAAGCTGCGTTTCGAGCTGGGCCCGGTGCGTGGCGCCTCCGCCAGCTCGTTCGGGCTGGGCGCGTCACGCACCTGGTAAGCGCGCCGTCTTCTTCCTTCTTTCCCCCATGAGCTCTACGTCTTCCGCCGCCCAAAGCTCGGAGCCCGACCCAACCGGTTCGGACGTACAAGTCAGCTCCACGGGCATGACCTATCGGCCCATCTTGGAGCTGGGCGAGGGCGGGATGGCCAAGGTGTACTTGGCGAGCGCCAAGGGGCCGGGCGGCTTCAACAAGTTGGTCGTGCTGAAGTCCATGCGCGAAAGCGATTTGGACGACGATGCCATCCGGCAGATGTTCATGGACGAAGCGCGGCTCTCGGCGCGCTTCAACCACCCGAACTTGATCCAGGTTCAGGAAGTCAGCCTGGACCTGGATCCGCCCTTCCTGGTCATGGAGTACCTGGACGGCAAACCGCTGTCCGCGCTGCGCACGAGCGAGAGCATGTCGCTCGGCATGCGCCTATCCATCATCTCGGAGGTGCTGACGGGGCTGGAGTATGCCCACACCTTGCGAGACTTCGACGGCGCGCCGCTCGGGATCGTGCATCGTGACGTGAGCCCCCACAACGTGTTCGTCACCTACGACGGCATCATCAAGGTGTTGGATTTCGGCATCGCCAAGATGGTGACCAACAGCACTCGCACGGAAGCCGGCGAGGTCAAGGGCAAGCTCGCGTACATGGCCCCGGAGCAAATGCTCGGCGCAGACATCGACTGCCGAGCGGACGTTTTCGCGGTCGGCAGCATGCTGTGGGAAGCCGCGGTCGGAAAGCGGATGTGGGACGGCGTGTCGGAAGCGCAGTTGATGCATCGGCTCGCGATCGGGGACATCCCGAAGCCTAGCCAGTTCGGCGAAGTCGATCCGGAGCTGGAAGAGATCATCCTCAAAGCGACGGCGCCGGATCCGAAGGACCGCTACCCGAGCGCGCGCGCCATGCAGCAAGACCTGGACAGCTTCCGAACCCGTAGCGGTCAGCACTCGTCGATTCGGGACATCGGCTCGGTGCTGGCAGACTCGTACCAAACCGAGCGACGCCGCCACGCGGAGCTGATCAGCGCCGCGCTTCAAAACTCGCTGCCGCCGCCGCCACTCGAGCTGGAGGACGCTGCGATCGAAGAGGTCGCGCCGCCGCCCAGCCGCGCTCGTTGGCTCTTGCCTGCGGCGCTCCTCTTGCTCGCGTTGGGTGGCGTTGCCGCGTCGCGCTTCTGGAGCGCGGACGGCAGCGCCGCGGCGTCGCCGGTTAGCAGCGAAGTGTCGATCGCGGCTGCTCCTGGCGCCGCAGCGTCTCCGCTTCCCGAAGCCCTCGGGAAAACGCCGGAAGCGGCCGTGAGCGTCGCCGAGCCCGCGCCGGAGCCGGAGCCGTCGGCAGCGCCGGAGTCGTCGGGGCACGAGAAGGCATCTCGCGTCAAAGGCCCGCGCGGGGTCCGCCCGGTAGTGGCCCCTGTCGCCGCTGTGGCCTCCGCGCCGCCGGCGGCAGCCCCCACCGCGAACGAAGGCTGCAATCCGCCCTATTACTTCGCGCGCGGAATCAAGACGTACAAGCCAGAGTGCTTGTGATGGCCCACATACGATATCTGTAACCGACAACGGTTATGGACATGATACCGAACTTCGCCCGCGCACCGATTCCATAACCCGTACGGGTTATCAGCGTGGTACACACGATGTGCAAGGAAGGAGCGCGTCCGCATGTCGAAGGCGAATATTTGGGGGTCGTCGATGGCGTTGGTGTTGGCGGTGTTCGGGCCCGGGGTGGCTCACGCTGGGCATGGGCATGATCGTCCAAAGCCTGCGCCTACTGCTCCGGTGCTGCTGAACGCAGGCTTCGAGCAAGACAACACGGGCGTCGGGACGCCGAGCGGCTGGAAGAGCCGCGGCTCCGTCAACGCGGACTTCACGGAGTGGACCGGCCACGGGGGCAACTGGCGGCTCTCGCACTGGAGCGCGGACGCCTACTCGGTGGACACGGAGCAGACCGTACAAAACCTACGCCCCGGCTGGTACACACTGCGGGGCTGGGTCAAGCGTAGCCCCGGCGAGAACAACAGCTACTTGGAGCTAAAGTGCGGCCGACGTAGCGAGCGCGTTCATTCCCCGGTGGCGTGGGCCGATCAGTGGCTGCAAGTCGCGGTCTCCACCTACTCCGACGGCAAGCCTTGCACCATCTCCCTGCACACGGACGCGGCCGGCGGTGAGTGGTCCAATTTCGACGACGTAGAGCTCGTGCGCGGCGAAGCCAAGCTCTCCGTGTTGGGCGCGGACGTATCCAGCTTGACGAAGTCGGAAGACTACGGCGGTCAGTACTTCGACGACTTCCGGCGCCCCAACGCGTGCGGCGGTGACGAGTCCGCGCTGGAGATTCTCGAGAGCCACGGCGCGAGCCACGTGCGCGTTCGGGTCTGGGTCGATCCGGCAGACGGGTATCACGATCGCGCGGAGGCTCGCTCGATGGCGCGCCGCGCGCGTGACGCCGGCCTCAAGGTGCTGGCGGATCTGCACTACTCGGACAGCTGGGCCGACCCCGGTCAGCAAAACAAGCCCGCGGCGTGGGCCAGCTACTCGGTGGAGCGGCTGCGTCGCGCCGTCTATGAGCACACCTACGACGTATGCCGCGCCATGACCGTCAACGGCCGCGGCCCGGACATGATTCAAATAGGAAACGAGCTGAACGCGGGGATGCTCTGGCCCGACGGACACACCTGGGATCCGCCCAATTGGGACAACCTAGCGGAATTTCTGAAAGCGGGCGCTCGCGCCGTGAAGGCTTGCTCGCCCAGCACCAAGGTGGTCCTGCACCTCGCCAACGGCGGCGACAACGGGCTCTACCGATGGTGGTTCGACAACATCACGTCTCGGGGCGTAGAGTTCGACGTCATCGCCGCGTCCTACTACGGCTACTGGCATGGGTCGCTCGGCGACCTGCAGCGGAACCTGAACGACATCTCCGCGTACTACGACAAGGACGTCATCGTTGCGGAGACGGCGTACCCGTTCACGCTCGGCTGGCAGGACGACGAGAGCAACATCATCGGCTTGGAGAGCCAGCTCGTCTCCGGCTACCCAGCGACACCGGAAGGCCAGGCGCGCAACTTCCGTGATGTGCTCTCGATCGTACGCGCGGTGCCGGGTGGCCGCGGTCTCGGTGCCTTCTACTGGGATGCGACGTGGACGGCCGTACCCGGCAACGGCTGGAATCCAGCCGACGAAACCAGCGGCAACACCTGGGAGAACCAGGCGCTGTTCGACTTCGACTCCGTCGCCCTGCCGGCGATGGACGAATTCAAGCCCTGATTCTCCCCGCGTTTTCCAAGAGCGAGCCCCTCACTTGGGGGGCTTGTTCTCGACCTCCGGGATGATGATCGGCGGCAGCTTGATCGGGTCCCAGGCCGGCGTCAGGTTGCTGTACTTGAGGCCCGCCGCGCCGTTCGTGCCGGCCAAGCGGTTCTGATTCCAGATGTAGACAGCGGGGTACGTCGTAATGGCTTGGGTCGCGTTGTCGACCACCACCGCGGCCAAGTAGAGCTGGGAAGACGAGGTCAGGCCTTTGAACGAGGAAAGAGGATTCGGCGGCAGCTCGAACTGCTGCGAGAAGTCGTCGCCGTACTTGCGCGCCGAGGAGAAGACCAAAAAGTAGTACGTTTTGCCCTTCGAAACGACGGCGTCCGGCGACCACTTGGGCCAGCTATTGATCTGACCGACCTTGGGGTCGTCACCCGCGCACGTTCCTGGATCGTTCGCGACGAGCGGAACCGCAGTGCCGCCCGCGGCCGGGATGACCGACACTTGTCCGAAGCGATTGTAGTACGGGCCGTCCGGCGAGGCCGCGCTCTTGGCGGGAGCACGCGTGAACGCGATGAGCGCGTCGTCCGCGGAATAAGATGGGTAGTACTCGAGGAACGCCGGATCCGCGGCGCCCGTGAGCGGCTGCGACGTACCGCCCGCCTTGTTGTTGTACGGAACGGTGCGAAGGTCCGCGGTGGTGGCGAGAGCGTCGGGATGACCGTCGGGCGCGTAGTCCGTCGCGGTGTAGACGATTTGATCGCCTTTGTGGCTGAAGCTGGGTGATGCGGCGCCGAAGCCCGTGTCTCCCGTCGCGATGAGCCCCCAGGCCGTGCCTTGAGCCGCCAAGGCCGCCGCGTTACGCGCGTCCACCGGAGGACCGTACGTGGGCGGCGCGGTGAGGGCGACGTCGATAGCGGCCGTCGTTTCGAGGTCGATCCACGCGAGTTGATGCCACTTCACGGTGTCGTTATTGGCCGGGTTCGCGGTGTCGTACGCCGGGAGGCCTTCCCAAGCCTTCGTTCGAGCCACTCCTGACTTGAAGGTAGTGCCGTAAGTCGTTACGAGCACGCGGTCTCCGGCGGTCCAATGCCCGGGCGAAAGGGTCTGCGTTCCCCACCACGGCATCTTCATGATGGCCTGGGCGCCCGCGCTGATGACGGTGGGCACGGCCCCAACGCTCCCGGCCGCCAAGGAAGACGCGGCTTTGGACCAGGGCCAGTCATCCGTGAAGACGACGCCGCTGCCGTCGGGCAGAGAGGTGTGGCAGCCGATGCAGCGTACCTGGCCGTCCGTGAAGCCCGCGAGCTTGGGCATGTCGTAGTGCCCACGCAGCGCGGCGCCGTCCTCGCTCATTTCTCCCGTCCACTGGATCTGCGGAAGCGTGAGCGACTCCGCCACGCCTTCGTCCCCCACCGCGAAGCCGAGCAGCTTGCTCGAGTCCGGCGTGACGGCCGCGGAGTTGACGGTCCAGAACACCATGCTGCCGGTGGCAACGACCGGCGCGATGTGAAAATCGCCCGTCACGCCGACGGGCTTGCCGGGCGCCTTCGAGTTGATGCCGCGAATCGTGACCGTGACGGGGTGACCGGCGGCGTTGTTGGCGAAGCCGTTGCCGGACGCGGAAACCGTGTCCCCGCCAGCGCCAGCCCAAATTTCCTTAGGCAGGTACCAGGCGGGCGCGGGCGTACCGGCCTTGGAGCTATACAGCGTGTAGGCGACGAGATCGTTCTTCTCCATCGGCGAGTGAATACGGATCTCCAGCAAGTCGATGTCCGCAGGCGCGGCGACGCGAAAGCGTGGGCGCACCCAATTGGAGGGGAGCATCGCCCCCTCCTTGCCTTCCGCGGAGAGCTGAGGCTCGAGCATGCACAGCGAGCCGGGCGTGAAATCCGCCGCCGCCGCGAAGAGCTCGGCCGCGTTGGCGGGAACGCCCTCTGCCAAGATGGGGTCGGCCGGGAAGTCCGTGCATTGGCCCATCGAGCACTTCGGGTGAACGACGTTCGGGTTCGTCGGGTCCGGATCGTCGATGACGCCCACCTCAGGCGGCACTTCCAGGCTGGGCATGTTGCCGATACCCCCGATGGATGGCGTGCCGGCGGTGCCTTCCCCACCGCCGCTACTGGTGGCTCCGTTATTGTTGGTCCTTGAACCACCACCCTTGGCGCTGCCGCCGGCGTTGCAGCCGAGCGCGCACGTCCCCAAGAGCGCCACCAGCGCCCACACCGAATTGTTCTGCATAGCTACGGCTCCGATCCTGTCGCCCGCTCCGCAACGGCAGCGCGGGAACACGAGCGCCACACCGCTCGCGTCCGCTTCGATAGAGACATACGGATCCGCACTCGTCAAGCGACGATACCCGGCAAAATGGCGTCAAAAACCGGTTCCATAGCCCGCCAGTTCGAATGCGAGATTTACGTTGGCCCGAATTGCGCCCCCGCGACAGATATCGAGTGTCACCGCGCGTCAGACACGCGCGCGGGAAAGTCTCTTGCTGAACTCACTCGTTGTTAGGCAAACCGACGTCGATCGCGAAGAGCTGCACGTTCGCGACCGCTACTTTTTCCAAGCGCGGTGACGCGGCCACGAGCGCGCGCAGCTCGCGAAAGAAGCGTAGGCGCAGCTCTTCTATCGCGGCAAGCGTCGCCTCGTCGGTGCTGAAAACCAGGTACGCGAAGCCTCCCGGCGACGACTCCGCGATGCGCTTGCGTGCTTGATCCGTCCAATAGGCGCGCAGCGCCCGCTGCGCGAAAGGCTGAGAGCGCGACGTGTCCACCGAGCGCTCCCGGTCCAGCTGGTAGCGCGCGCCATCCCAGGTCACGACCCCCACCGCGGCGAGATCCGCGAGCGTGCGCTCCTCTTCCTCTACGCTGACGCCCAGGCGGGACGCGATCCAACCAGGAACGTGCTGAGGCAGCGCCGCGTACTGCTCCAGCTCCAAAAAGCGCGGCACGGCCTCGGAGAGGGGGTTCTCGTTGGCGAGGCGCCGCAGTGCCTGCACCCTCAACCATTCGGTGCCGGCCGCCGGCAAGCGGTCGACGTTCACCAGTCCCGATAGCAGGTCGAGAACGCGCCGGGAGGCCGCGTCCACCAATCGCAGGAAGAGCGGCACGCGCGGCTCCGAAAGGCCCGCCAGAATGCGACTTAGCGCCGAGCGGCTGAGCCCCGCGCGTTCGGCGAGCGACTGAATCGAGGCGGTGCCGCGGAGCTCCCGCAGCAACTCCGCGCAAAACTCGGCGGAGCCGGGCTCCAAGGTCCGCAGCGCCTCGCTCAGGTGACGCTGCAAGAACGGCTGCACCGCGCCCCTCACGTCGATGCCCAGCCGCTGCGCGGCTCCCAGCAGCTCGGCGGCGGTCGGAAAGCGCCGCCCGGATTCCCACGCATAAGCGACGTTGGACGAGTAACCGAGCCGGCGGCTGAACGCGGTTTGAGAGCGCGCGCCTCGAAGCTCCCTCAGCAACTGTCGGGCCAGGAGCTCATAGTCCATCTAGCGAATCTGCACGCTTAGGTGCGTCCGTGCGAGGCAAAAAGTGCGTCCCTGCGCTAGCCGGGCGCTCGCGTGCGGGTAGCCTTCGGTCCATGCAGTCCCGGAGCTTGCGCTTCCTACCTGTGGTCTTACTGGGCCTGGGAGCCGCGCTCGGCGTGAGCGGGTGCGGAAGTGACGAAGCCGTATCCGGCAGAGAGCCCGAAGGAGCGGGTGGCGCTTCGGATGGCGGCGAAGGGGGCGAGCCGGCGACCGGTGAGCGTCCCTCGGCCGGAGCGACGGGCGCCGCGGGCGAACCGACCGGTACGGGCGAGTGCGGCCACCTCGATATCGACGCGCTGACCTTCGCCAAGTGGGACTCGCGCTTCACGATCGCTGGCGTCACCGGCCACGACGGCATTACGCCGACGGTTTACGACTTTGCAGTCGAGCCGGACGGCGGCGTGCTGGCAGCGGGGCGCTTTGCCTACCACGAAGGCAAAGCCATCCCGCCGCTGCTACGGCTGCGAGACGACAAGTGGGAACCTGCGCATACGGCGTGGACCATGGGGCCCCCGGCCGACGGCTTCGCAGCGCTCGCGCTCTCCGAGGACGGCACGTTGGCGCTCGCTACCGCCGACTCGTTCGGCGAGCGCGCGGGAGAGCTCTGGCTCGATCGCGGCGATGAGCAGGAGGTGCTCGCGAGCTTCACCGGGCAGGTGCGTACGCTGGCCTGGTTCGGTGGAAAGCTGTACGTGGCCGGCGCTTTCGAGCTGGGCGAGCTCTCGAATCTGGCGGTTTGGGACGGGGAGGCGTGGACGGCGCCGAGCGGCGGCGCGCCGGATGGCCCCGTGCTGGAGTTGCTCGTCGCGAATGGCTCGCTGTACGTGGGCGGGGCGTTCACGACCGTCGGCGGCGTGCAGTCCGCCAACGTCGCCTCGTTCGACGGCTCCACGTGGTCCTCATTGCCACTCACGGAGGCGCTCGCCGTCTATGCGCTCGCGGTTACCGATGAAGGCGAGCTGTTCGCGGGTGGTGCGCTCGGCGAGCTCGACGCGCCGAGCGGCGTCGTCCAGCGCGTCGGCGAGGCGTGGCAAGTGGTCGGCGGAGGTCTCGCGCAGTTTCAAACCCGCGGCGTGGTGAGCGATCTCGTCGCGCATGACGGCGTTTTGGATGTCGCGGGGTGCTTCAGCGCCGCGGGCGGCCCCGCAGAAGCGGACGGTGCCGTCGTCGCGGTCGGCCTCGCCCGTTGGGACGGCGAGACTTGGCAAAGCCTCAACACCGGCAGCGGCGCCGCATCCCCTTGGTTCCAGCCCGGCGTGTGCGGAGACGAAAGCGTCGGAGCGCTGTGGGACATGGAGTACCAGCGGCTCGGCGTCTCGGGCGGTCGGTTGTTCGCGGGCGGCTCCTTCGCTGGCGTCGAGGGCGTCCAGACACAATCCCTCGCCGTGCGGGAAGAAGACGCTTGGCGAGCTCAAGGACGCAGCGGCCTTGGCCTGGGCGGCTCGCTGGACCGCGTAGTCACCGGCGGTCCGGGCTGCGAGCTCTTCGGCCTGGGCTCATTCACGCACCTCGCAGGCGATGCCACGCCGGGTCGCGTCGCTCGCTTCGACGGCAACGCGTGGCAGCTTCTGAAAGACGCCTTGCCCCAAGACGCGTACTGCCCCGCTATAGACGTCAGCGCGGAGGGCGAACTAGCCGTCGGCTGCACGATTTTTCCCGAGGACGGCGCGGCGACGGGCGTGGTGCTGGCGCTCCGCGGCGACGAGCTCGCGGCGCGCCAGCTCGACGCGGAGCTTCCGCCGCTCAACAGCTTGAAGTTCGACGACGCGGGGAAGCTGTGGCTTGCCGGCGGCGACGCGAGCGGCTTCGTCGCAACGTTGGAGGGTAGCTCCGTCACGTTCGTCGAGACCAAGTTCGATGCCCCCGTTCAGTTCTTGGACGTGCGAACGAACGATGACGTCCTTGCCGCCGGCACGTTCGCGCACGTCGGGGACACCGCGGCCAAGCGCATTGCTCACTACGTGGACGGCGAGTGGCGCGCGCTGGGCAAGGGGCTCATCGGTCAGCCGCAAGCGATCGCCCGAGACGCAGACACCGTTTACGCCAGCACCTACGACGAGGGTCAGGGAGCGTTGCTGCTCGGCGCGTTCGACGGCAAGAGCTGGAGTGAACGCGCGGGCGGCAAGTCGGGCCTCGCAGTCGAAGATTTCTATTCCTTCAACCAGATCTTGCCCGTGCAGGGCGGGCTCGTCCTCGTCGGCAGCGCCGAGCTTACGGACGGGTCGGGTCGCGGCGCGCTGCTCTGGAAAGAAGGCCAGCTGCAGCCGTTGGGTGGCGGTGGCGTTCACGCCATCGCGGTGAGCGGCGTCGCGGTCGCGCAAAGCTCGCTCTGGGTCGGCGGTGTGATCGCTGAGGTTTCGAGCGGCAAAGGGCTCTTTTCTTCCGTTGGTATCGCGCGGCTTGCTTGGTGAAGGCTCACGGCTTCGGCAAAAGCCAGCCGAGCAGGCTCGTGTACGTGGCTTCGAACGAGAACGTGGTGGGACGGACCCCATGCTGCAAGTTGCTCCCTATCATGCAAGACGTCACGACTCCCGCTGCCACTTTGGGATCCAAGTCCCGCGACAGCTCGCCCGCCTGCACGCCGCGCGCAATGATCGACTCCACGTGACCGTTCCACAGCAACATCATGACCTCGAGCCGCGCGCGCACCCGCTCGTCGCGACGGCCACGCAGCATCATCTCCTGCACCACGAAGTCGAGCCGCGGCTCGACACGCCGACGGTGAGTTTGCGTCGCGAACAAATGCCGCAGCTCTTCCAGCGCGGTCGGGCTTTCGACCTGAGGCGCCTTAATCGTCTGAAACATCTGCATGATGTGGTCGACGACGGCCGCGACCAAGTCCTCCTTGGCGTCGAAGTAGTAGTGCAACGTCGCGATGTTGATGCCCACCTTCGCCGCGATGTCCCGGGTGCGCAGCTCCTCCAGCCCCTTCTCGGCGATGAGCTCGTAGGTCGCCCGCACGAGCTCGTTGCGCCGGCTGTCCACGACCTTTCCCGCCACGGCCTGCGCGGAGCTTTTTTTCGGAGCCGCGGGTGACTTCTTGCCCGCGCCCGGCCGGCTACGTTTCGGCTGCATGTTCAATCACTTGATTGATGGTGCCCTGGATGAGCGGCTCCCGCAATTAACACAATTTCACCAGTGATCGTCTTGACCGCGTTCACGCTGCCAGCTATCCATCAATCACTTGATTGACACGCTCACTCGCTGAGCTTGGGAGGTGTTTGCCCATGGCGCTCGACTCGTCCGTGCCCCCCGTTCGTCCCTCGCCTTCGCGGCCTTTCACCGCGCTCAGACGCTACGCTTTCGACGATGGCGACCAGCGCGTCGACTGCGGCAGCGCGGTCGTGGTGGCGCCCGAAGCCGAGGCGCCGCCGTGCTCTGCCCCGTCCCTGGGCGAGGAGGACTACGGTTTCAGCCTCGCGCAGGCGCAGCAATTCCTGGCCGGCGGTCCCCTCACGTTGGGCTGGGTCACGCAATCGCCGAGCGCGAATGGGAGCGTGTACGTCTACTGCTGGGTGACCATCGGCGACTAACGAATGGTGGGCTACAATGCCCGCGTGCGCGCGCTCCATCCTTCCGGTATTCGCGCCGCGCTGCCGGCGGACTCGCCCACGTTGCAGCACCTCGCCGCGCAGGCCTTCGCCGAATACGACGCGAAAGCGGCGCGGACCGTGCTCCGCATGATGTCGAGCCCCGGAGCGCGCACCATCGTCGCCGAGCGGAGGGGCTCGCTCGTCGGCTTCGTGGTGGTCGAGCGCTAGCGCGGGGACTCACTTCGATTTCCGCCATCGGCGTCGACGTCGTTCATCGGGGACTCGGCGTTGGGCAATGGCTGATGGCAGCCGCAGAGCGTCAGGCTCGTTCCCAGGGCGCCACGCGGCTCACACTGACGACGGCGCAGGCGAACGTCGCTGCGCTCTCGTTGTTTCTCCGCGCCGGGTTCGTGATTCACGCGCGCAACTTGCGACGCTACGCCGGCCAGCAACCCGCGTGCGAGCTCGTCAAGCTCCTCACTTGAGGCGGGCCGCGCGTAGCGGCACCGCGCGCAAGTCGGCGCCGTCACCGACCAAGAGCTTGCCGCCGCGGACGAGCATGGCCGCTACCCTAGGCAGTGCGCGCGCACCGGCGTCGGGGTGTCGTCCGTCCAGCGCGCCCACGCGCAGCGCGAACGCCAGGTGAAACGGTTGCTCTTTCGGCCGCAGCGTCACGTCTTCCACCGCCACGCATCGCAAGCTGACGAGCCCCGCGGCGATCTCGGCGGCGCAGGCGACGCGCGCTTGCGAGATGGCGCGCGCTGAGCGATCGATCCCGAGCACGTAACCGCCGGGGGCGACACGCCGTGCGACCTCGCGCAGCGCCGCGCCCGGCCCGCAGCCGATCTCGAGCACCCGCATCCCTGGTTTCAGCGACAACGCGGCGACGGCAGCAGCCAAACGTGGGGAGAGGCGAGCGGACACGTCGAACAACATACTTCACGGCATGCGAAGTGCAGAGCGCGGGCCGTGCCCGCTACCTTCGTCGAGCTAGAGGCTAAAAACCGCGAAAATTCGCAACGCGGGGTCCGCAGTTTTGCCACACCCGTATCGGGATTGCCCTCGTGAAGTGGCGCGTTCTCCTGGCGCTCACTCTCGCCGCGCCGGCAGTAGGAGTCGCGGAGGCGCGAGCCCAAAACGCCCGACCCGGGCCTGCCTACCAACTCAAGCTGGAGTTGGACCTTCCGATCGTACTCATTGGAGCTGGCATGGCTTCCGGGTTCGCGTTCATGTCGGAGGCGCCGGGCGTCGCCTGCGCGCCGACCTGTGACAAGTCCAAGATCTTCAAGCTGGACCGCTTCGCGGCCGGTTATTACGATCCCGCATGGGGCACGGTCGGGGATATCGCGACCGCGTCGACCTTGGTGGCCCCGTTGCTCGTCGTCGCGCTGGACCAAGGCCTGGTCAAAGGCCTCAACGACGACCTCGTCATCGCGGAAGCGGCGCTGATTAGCAGCGCGCTGCAGGTCACGGTGAGCTACGCCGTGTCCCGCCCCCGGCCCCGCGTCTACGGCGACGAAGCCCCTCTTGAATCACGCACCGACGCGAACGCGGCTCGTTCCTTTTTTAGTGGTCACGTCGCCAACACGGTCGCTACCTCGGTGGCAACATTCTGCACGTTCCAACGCCTCAACAAGCCGGGGTTGGCGTATGCGATGCTCGGCCTCGGTCTCGCTGGGTCCGCGCTCGTGGGCGTCTCGCGAGTCGGTGCCGGCTCGCACTTTCCGTCGGACGTCGTCATCGGCGCGATGGTCGGGGCGGGCGTGGGCGTGGCGCTGCCGGCGCTCCATGACGCGCCTGTTCGCATGGTGCCGGTCGCGAGCTCGGACTACGCCGGGCTGCTCGTTCGAGGCGCTCTCTAGTCGAATTCCGAAGCTGTCGCGAGTAGGGTGCGGCCATCCGCCATGGATTCGCTTTTTGCTTCCGAGAACTTGGTCGCGCTCCTGACCCTGACCCTGCTCGAGGTCGTGCTCGGCATCGACAACGTCATCTTCATCTCAATCTTGGCGGGCAAGCTGCCGGAAGAGGAGCGTAAGAAGGCGCGCCTCATCGGTCTCAGCCTGGCGCTGGGGGCGCGAGTCCTGCTGCTACTCAGCCTCTCGTGGGTGATGCGCCTCACGAACGACTTGTTCACGCTCTTCGGCCTGGGCATCTCCGGTAAAGACTTGGTGCTCATCATCGGCGGGCTCTTCTTGGTCGCGAAGGCGACGCACGAGATTCACTCCAAAGTCGAGAGCGAAGGCGAGCACGCTCCCCAAGTGCGGCGCGCCGGCTTCACCTCGATCGTGATTCAGATCTTGCTCATCGACATCGTCTTCTCGCTGGATTCGGTGATCACCGCCGTCGGCATGGTGAGCGAAATCAGCATCATGATCACGGCCGTGGTCGTGTCGATCGGCATCATGATGGCGTTCGCCGGAACCATCGGCGCGTTCGTGGAGCGCCACCCCACGATCAAGATGCTCGCGCTCTCCTTCCTGATCCTGATCGGCGTGATGCTCATCGCGCAGGGCTTCGACCAGAAGATCGACAAGGGCTACATCTACTTTGCGATGGCGTTTTCGCTCGGTGTGGAGCTGCTCAACATGCGCTTCCGCAAGAAGAGCAGCGATAAACCGGCCGGCGCCGCGCACGGTTCGCCAGACGTGCTCTGACGAGAGCAGACGTAGCCTTCCGACTTGACGTCGGGAGCCGCAACAACACCTCGGAGTGATGGATTCCGAAGTGGGCGGATGAACCGTGTCGATGTCTCATAAAGTCTGGTTCGTGGGTGCGATTGGATTAGTTGCGTTGGTCGCCTGTGAGTCTTCGGACGACGGAGACTCACCAGGTGGCCACGCCGGGCGGGGCGGCTCGTCCGGAGCGAGCGGCGCGGCGGGAAGTAGCGGCAAAGCCGGCTCCGCCAACGCCGGCTCGTCGAGCGGTGGTGCGCCCGGCACCGGAGGCTCCGCAGGAGCCGCGGGCAATGCGGCCAACGGCGGCTCCCCGAGGGGCGAAGCCGGTGAGTCGAGCGGCGGCGCGGCCGCGGGGGCGCCGAGCGGTGATGGCGGCACCGGCGAAGGCGGCGTGGGGGGCGATGGCGGTAACGACGACGGCGCACCGGCCGTCGCCTACATCTCGACTCTGCTGCGCAAGCTTTTGGTCGCCTCGTTGGACCCGGTAACCGGCGCGCCCTCGCTCTTGCCAAGCTCTCCCATCGAGCTCGACAGCTTCGTGAACGGCGTCGCGGTCAGCCCCAACCGTAGGTTCGTCTTCGTGCCGGTGGAGCCCGCGCGTATCGACACCTTCCCTATCCAAGCCGACGGCTCCTTGCCGGAGGAGCCAACCTCGTCCGTAGAAGTCGAAGACGACAGCGCGATACTCAGCCTGGCCCTGGATCCGCTGGGCCGCTTTGCGTACGGCGTCATCCCGTTCAGCCAGGCGATTCACGTCTTCAAAGTGGACGCGACGACGGGCGCGCTCACTCCTTCGGGTGAACCGCTCGTCGTCGGGCCGGAGCCGGGGCACCGCCGCCCCGCGTTCCTCGCGCCGGATCCGAGTGGCCGCTTCGTGTACGTCACGCAGTTGAACGACGGCGCGCCCGCCGCCGACAATGGCATCCGCATTTACGGCGTGGACCCGACCAGCGGGGAGCTGACCGAGCTCGAGAGCTCCCCCGTCAACGCCGGCAACGTCACCGCCGGCGCGATCGTCTTTCGACCCGACGGCAAGTTCCTGTTCAGCGCGGGCGGAGGCGTGAACGCGTTCGCGATCGACCAAGAAACCGGCGCGCTGGACCTCGTCGAAGGCTCCCCCTTTTCGCAAGACGTCCAGTCGGATCCGTGGGCCCCGAACATCACCATGGATCCTCGAGGAAAGCGCCTCTACGTCAGCAATTTCGTGCAGACGCAGAACATCACCGGCTTCGACATCGATGCAACGACGGGCGCGCTGCAGAAGCTCCCCGGAGAGCCGGTAAAGACGGCCGCGCCTTACTCCATCGCCCTGGGCCCCGGCGGTCGCTTCCTCTACGTAGGGGACGACACCAGCGAGCTCTCGGTCTTCAGTGTATCGAGCGCGACGGGAGCGTTGACCAAGCTCGCCGGCTCGCCGTTCGCGTTCGGGGGCCTCGAGGCGGATATCGCCTTCGTCACGCTTCCGTGAACCTACCGTCAGCCAGGCTGGGCTTGTAGAATTCGCGCAGCTCCGAGCCCAAGAAAACTTTCGAGGCTCCCGGCGCGGAACGGTTCACCTTCAGTGACACGCAAGATGCGCTACGGTTCCGCCCGACCGTGCGCTGCTACTCCTTAATCGCGCTTCAAACCGTCGGCCTCTTCATCGCCGTCGCGTGCTCGGGCGGCAACGATGGACTCCCATCGCCGAGTCCTACGGGCGGCGCCGCGGGCACGTCCAGCGCCGGCTCGCCTGGCGCGGGCACGTCTGCTGCGGGCACGTCTACCGCCACCGGCGGCTCCGCCAGCGGCGGTAGCACTGCAGGCACCGGAGGCAGCAGCGCAGGCACGGGCGGAAACGCGGGTGCCGCAACGGGTGGCGGCGGAGTCGCAACCGGCGGTGGCGGCAGCGCGACCGCAGGCTCGAGCAGCGCCGGAAGTGGCGGCGCTTCGTCCACGGGCTGGGTCGGCACGTGGGCTTGTGCACCCCAAACCACCGAAGACAACAACCTGCCGCCCTCCCCCGGCCTTGCGAACAACACGCTCCGGCAGATGGTGCGCGTCAGCATCGGCGGCTCACGACTTCGCCTGCGCCTTTCCAACGAGTACGGCACGGCGCCGGTCGTTCTGACCTCCACTCACATCGCGAAGTCGCAGGGCGCGGGCGCTATCGACACCGCGACCGACAAAGCCTTGAGCTTCAACGGCGCGGCCTCGGTCACGATCCCCGCCGGGCAGCTCGTCTGGTCGGACCCTATCGACTTCCAGCTCGCGCCCCTCACCAACTTGGCAGTCTCCATCCATTTCGGGGCCCAAAGCGGCGCCGTCACGGGTCACCCCGGCTCGCGCACGACATCTTTCCTGCAGACGGGAGACGCCGTCGCGACCGCGAGCCTCGCCACGGCGACCAAGACGGAGCACTGGTATTTCATCACCGGCATCGACGTCATGGCGGACGCCGGGAGCGCGGCCGTGGTCGTGCTGGGCGATTCGATCACCGACGGTCGAGGCTCCACCACGGACATGAACAACCGCTGGCCTGACTACCTAGCGCAGCGCCTGCAAGCCAACCCCGCCACTTCCAAAGTCGGCGTGCTCAACATGGGCATCGGCGGCAACAACGTCCTGTCCGGCGGCCTTGGCCCCACCGCTTCCGCGCGCTTCGATCACGACGTCATCCAGCAGAGCGGCGTGCGCTGGCTCATCGTGCTCGAAGGCGTCAACGACATCGGCGCGAGCGGCGGCGAAACGGTCGCGAACGGCCTCATCGACGCGTACAAAACCTTCGTCATGAAGGCGAAAGCGGCGAACATCCGCGCCTATGGTGTGCCCATCCTCCCGATCGTCGGCTCACAGTACGCGGGCGGCGAAAGCACGCGCAAGACCATCAACGACTGGATCCGCACCAGCAACACCTTCGACGCGGTCCTGGATTTGGACGCTGCAGTGCGCGACCCCGCCAATCCTACTCAGCTCCTCCCCGCCTACGACAGCGGCGACAAACTTCACCTCTCGCCCGCCGGCTATCAAAAAATGGCCGAAGCCGTCGACCTCTCGCTATTCACGCCTTGATAGCTCCGGGACAGGTTCGCGGGCGCCACCTCGTAGCAGGGCGCGTCCGCTGCACCCTGCGCGCCACCAGCTCAGCACCGCTCGCCTTGATCACCCGCGGCACCGCGCTCGCGAGTCGAATTGAACGCGCGCGGCCAATCCTCTCTCGCAACGCCACGAGCCACGCGCCCTGACCTCGAAGGGCCCGCCCCCTTGCCGAACCGCAATCGTCGCGACGCGTCCAGGCCTGCGCATCTAGGTGCACGACCCGATCCGGACAGGACGCGCCACGACCCGACAGGACGCGAAGCGACAGTCGCGACACGACAGGACGGCGCCGGGCCTTGCGCTCGTCCACGTTCAAAAAAAGAAGGGGTGTTCGAGACTCGGCACGATGTCGCGGTTCGGACTAAATTTGCTGAATGAATTCGGGCTCGCGACCGCACATCACGACTTAGTCGTAGCGGTCGTAGCGGTGACAATACCAGGGCGTGCTTCGGACGATGGTCACCGATGCGACTGATCGGCTACCAGGCGCGCATCCCGGGAAATCATTCACGAAACTTAGTTACTTTTGCGACTGCGAGCGGAGTCTACAGAGGTGCCTCTTTTTTGAGGCGACCATTTTTCGGGAGAAGTGCGACAGCGGCGCGCGAGTGGCGAGTACCGTCGCTTCCATCGTGACTCAATTCGGGCCGACCAGATCCGCGGCGACTTCGAGACGAGCGTCAGCACTCACGCCTCGCGCCTGTTGGCAGAGGCATGTGTTGCGCTTCCGCGTGTCGAGCGCGGGCGGCTTTCGAGAAACGACTCGCTGAGAAAAAGTGACGGCCGAGCAGAGGCCGTGTCCATGCGGACTCTCTGCTCGGCCGAAAGAGAGCTCAGTACTTGGCGAAGGCCTGCCAGGTCATGTTGGCGGCAAACTTTGGCCAACCATGGTTGGTGTTACCGTACGTGGGGTCGGTGTGCTGGCACCAATACACCGGGTAATTGGCGTCGCACCCTTGGTACGCCACGCAGTTGGAGAGCGCGTCGCTGTAGCCCTCGACGGGAGTGGTCGTGGCGCCGCAGTGGTTGAGTGCGGCGTAGAAGTCGCGCGTCTTCGGGCCATTTTCTGGCCCGACCTCGGTGTCGTTCTTGCCGTGAATGATGACGGCCGCGACCTGGCCCGTGCACGTGCGGCTCCCCGCGTTCAGCGGATACTGCGGGACGTTCTTGGTGGCGCACGGGGCGATGGCGCGCAGCTTGTCCGCGTGCTCGCAGCCGACAATGCTGGAGAAGTCGCCCCCTGAGCTCTCGCCGGCCGCGAACGCGCGCGCCTTGTCCACGCAGTAGTCGGCCGTCACCTTCTCGTACAGCGGAGCGAAGAAGGACACGTCGGCTGCTGCCCAGCCGCTGCCGTTGTTGGCGGAGGCGGGGTACACGCGAATCGCGGCGTCCTTCGCGCCGTTCGATTCGTAGCCCGCGTTCTTCTCCGCCCATTCGATAGGATTTCCGGTGGGATGAAAGACGAACAGGACCGGGTACGGCTTCTTGGAGTCGTAGGAAGCTGGCAGCTTCACGTAATACTTGTGGTTGGACACGGTGAGCGGCGAGCCGGAGCTGCCCACCTCACCGGGCACCTTGTTGCAGCCGGCGCTGGGTTCCGGCGCAGCTGCTCCAGCGCCGGAACCGCCACCGATGCCGCCCGCCGCCCCACCCGAGGCTCCGCCCGCGCCGCCTCCGGCGCTTCCAATCGCCCCGCTTCCGGACTGACCGGTCGTGCTGCCCCCCGTGGAAGCACCACCTGCCGAAGCGCCCGCGCTCGACTGACCTGCAGAGTTGGAGGTTCCCGACGCACCCGCCGCGCTGCTCGCGCCCGATGCCCCGGCCGAGCCCTTTCCCGCGCCGGCAATGCTAGCCGCGCCCGCGGTAGCGGCCGGACCATTCGAGTCGTCAGTTGACGAACACGCACTGATCGCAAGCAGGAGACAGGCGCCGGAAGGGATGAGCGACGCGCGGATGAGCGAACCTGTTTGCATCGTCGACTGACGCTCTTGCGGCGGAAGGGGAGTGGGACAGTTCGCCGGCGCCGGTCCGAGTATGAAGTCGGCTGAGACGGTTCGTAGTGACGCTCGAGGCGCGGCACCGGCCAAGAACTTGTAGCAAGCCGCGCCGTCGCTCGGCAGATGAGTGCTTCTGCGCTTGCGGGTTGCAGAATTCCGCCGGCGCGCTTGGACGCCACGTGCAGCTCACGACGCAATCCTGAGGGGTGATTCGGCTGCAAAACTACAGCTCGCGGAGGCGAAAATGAGCACCTCCCTCATCACCTCGATTTGCGGCACACCCAAGGCGCCATGGGAAATTCGTTGAGGCCCTTGTTGTCGCTCTCCCCGCTCGTGCTCTCGCTCGCTGCAGGCATCGCTTGCAGCGAGGAGGACGGTATCCCCGGAAATGGCGCGGCAGGTGCGGGCGGCACGGGAAGCGCGGGCGGCGGCGCCGGGGCCACGGCGGGCGGTACGGCACCGTCCACCGCTGGCGCCAACGGCTCGACGGGCGGCAGCAACGGCTCGACGGCTGGTACGAGCGCGTCGTCGGGCGGCAGCAACGGGTCCACTGGTGGCTCCAACAGTCCCACGGCTGGAACCGGCACCGGAGGCGGCGCCGCGGGTACGACGAGCGGCGGAGGCTCCGCTGGCGGAGCGGGCGGCAGCGGTCCGGCGGTTGCGAGCCAGGAAGACACCGGCCTCGACTGTAACGTAGCCGCCGCGACGGGCCCCAATGGCGCTTCCGCGACGACCTTGCCGGACCCGTTCACGAAGTGGGACGGCACGCAGGTAAAGAACATGGCCGATTGGCGCTGCCGCCGTCGGGAGCTCGTCGAGGAAGTGGAAAAGCGCATCCTCGGGCCCAAGGCGCCGCCGCCGAGCAAGGTGGGCGGAACCGTAACGGGCATGGTGAGCAACACGGCGTACTCGGTTTCCGTGGACAACCCCGACGGCAAGGCGTCCTTCAACGGCACCGTCAAGGTCCCGACGAGCGGCAGCGCGCCCTACCCCGCCGTGATCGTGATTGGAGGGCTTAGCAGTCTGAACGCGGACGTCTTGAATAGCGAGGGCGTGGCGACCATTAGCTACGACAACAACGCGATCGCGCCCGAGACGTCCGGGAACTACAGCTCGGGCAAGTACTTCGACGCCAACCCGGACTTCAAGGGAAAGACGAGCGCGCTCGTCGCATGGGCGTGGGGCGTGAGCCGCATCCTCGACATGCTCGAGAAGAACCCGACCGTCATCGATCCGAAGAAGATCGCCGTGCACGGCTGCTCGCGCCTCGGTAAAGCCGCGTTCGTGATTGGTGCGTTCGACCAGCGCATCGCGCTCGGCTTGCCGCTCGAGCCCGGAACCGGTGGTCCGGCGCCGCTTCGCGCTCTGCCTAGCCTCGGAGGGCAGACGGTTTCGAGCGCCAATAGCGAAGCGTCCTGGTTCGGTCCTCCGTCCAAGACGTATTCGGTGACGGCGGCTGCCGCTGACATGAGCGACGTTGCCGTGATGTACGCGCCGCGCGGCCTCCTCATGATGGACAATCCCCACATCGCTCACTTGTCCTACAAGGCGAACTACCTCGGCTCCGCCGCCGCCGACAAGGTCTACCAGGCCATGGGCAGCGACGGGCTGTGGTACCTCGGGAGCAGCGGCAACGGCAATCACTGCGCCGTCCGCGCCGAGTACGGCGCACCCCTGCGAGCGATGATCAAGAAGTACCTCAAGGGTGACGCGGCCGCCGAAACGGGTGGCCTGGATACCCACGCCAATCACGGCAATATAGACGTCGCGGGCTGGACCAAAAACTTCAAGGTCGGGACGATCGCGCCCTGATTGAAGTGAATCACGTGCGCGCCGCGAGCCGGTGATGCAGTCGCGGAGCCGGTTGATACAGATTCACCGGCCCCGCGACCACTAAGCCCTGATTCATCGAAGAAGTCGGAAAATGGTAGCCAGACCGCGTCTGGCCGAGAAGTTGCTGAGCGCTTGGGAGCGACGCCACGGAGGCGGCGGCATCCCGGAGCACCATGCGCACCATCAGCAAGCACTCGGCCACGTTCGTCACACCGAAACTCACGATCGCTAAAACGAGCCTGGGGCTCCTGGTCGTCCTCGCCGCCACCGCCGCGGGCTGCGCTGCGGACGCGACGAGCGAAGAAGACGTGAGCGCATCTCAGGCGGAGCTGCTGGTTCCGGTCGAGCTGGTACGCGACAAGCCCATCATCTTCAAGCCATTCCCCTTCCCGCGGCCCTTCCCGCAGCCGGATCCGGAGGAGCTGCTCGAGATCACGGCTGGCAACGCGCACACCTGCGTGCGCAAACGTAACGGCAACGTGTACTGCTGGGGCCGGGACGACCTCGGCCAGGCCGGCCAGCTCCCGACCGGGACCTGCCAACACTCACCGAACAAGTGCGTCGACCGGCCGCAATTGGTCTTCACGTTCGGCGGCTTTCCGGGCGCGGTGCAGATGGATGCGGGCGACCATCACGTATGCGCGCTGGACGCGACCGGCAAATAGTATTGCTGGGGCAACAACCACAACGGCCAGCTCGGCATCGGCGTCAACGGTTTCGCCTCGGAGCCGATCGCGGTCGTGGGCGGTCTCACCTTCACGTCCATCGGCGCGGGCACCATGGGCTCGTGCGGGACCACCGCGGACGGCATGTTCTGCTGGGGCCTCCCGATCGCGAGCCTCAATGGTTCGAACCTCGGCCACACGTCGCCTCTGCGCGTCTACTCCGCGACGGGCCTGGCACCCGTCGGCGTGACCGTGGGTTACACCGGCGTCTGCGCGCTTTGGATTCAAGGCGACTACCGGGAGACGAACTGCTGGGGTCGCAACTGGGAAGGGCAAACGGGCTCGCCCGCCGCGCCGTTCACCGCGCTCGGTCAAGGACCGATGTTCCTCACGGCGACGGCTCAACGCGTCGTCACGCAAAGTACCTTCACTTGCGTGGACCAACCGGGTCCGAGCGTGCAGTGTTGGGGCGCCGGTGGCAGCGGGCAGCTCGGCAATGGTACCAATGTTACGACCCACGCGCCGTTCACGGTCACAGCTGCGGGGGGCACGCCGGTCGCGCTCCGCAGCGTCACCACCGGGCAGTACCACGCGTGCGCACTCGACCCGAACGGCGCCGCGTACTGCTGGGGCAACGGCAACTACGGGCAGCTCGGCAACGGTTTGCCCCCGAATGGCGGCGCCGGAATCTCATCCAATCGGGCTACCCCGGTAACCGGAGGGCTTACCTTCCGCGCCATCGCCGCGGGTGAGCGCCACACGTGCGGAATCGGGACGAATAACAAAATCTACTGTTGGGGCAGCAACTACCACGGAGAGCTCGGCACAATGTACAAGTCGCCGAACCAGCCCTACACGAACGGCTGGGTCGCAGACCCGGTGCAAGCGCTCGACCCCATCTGAAAACGACGCTAGAAAGGCGACTTGTCGGACACGATTGAAGGCGCCGCGGAAAGCATCGCGCTGAGCAGTCGCCGCAGCGTGTGCACCCTGCACATCGTGCATTCACCGGACGCCGCATCCGTCGGCGTCCGGGTGGAGCTGGGCCGGCAGAAAACGCTGTTCGTTGGGCGCGAAGCCGAAGGCGGCCTGAGCGTGAACGACGAACGCGTCTCCAAGCAGCACTTTCTCATCGCCGCCGTTAAGGATGAGTTCGAGTGCGCGGACGTGGGAAGCACCAACGGCACCTTCGTGGATGGCGCCGGCCAAAAGTCTGCGCAGCTCAGCCATGGCAGCGTGGTTCGCGCCGGCAACACTTTGTTCGTCGTCTCTTTTGGAGACGAAACTGCGCGCGTGAACGAGAGCGCCACCCGGCTCGCCCCGACCGCGTTCCCCATGTTACTGCTGGGGGAGACCGGCACCGGCAAAGAAGTCCTCGCGCGCACCATTCACGAGCGGAGCGGGCGCTCGGGTCCGTTCGTACCCCTGAACTGCGCCGCCCTCTCACGCGAGCTACTCGCCGCGGAGCTGTTCGGTCACGCGAAGGGCGCGTTCAGCGGCGCCGCCGCGGCGCGCCCTGGCCTCTTCCGCGCTGCCGACAACGGAACCCTCTTTCTGGATGAGATCGGCGATCTACCCTTGGATTTGCAGCCTGCTCTGTTGCGCGTCCTGGAAGAGCGCAAGGTTCGCCCGGTCGGCGCGGACCAAGAGGTACCGGTGGATACCCGCGTCCTCGCCGCCACGCACGTGGACTTGGAGCGGGCCGTCGCTGCAGGCTCGTTCCGCGCGGATCTCTACGCGCGCCTCGCGCACGTGGTGCTGCGGCTCCCCCCGCTCCGCGAGCGCAAGGCGGAGCTCCTGCGGCTGGCGTCCCAGCTCGCGCCGTCGCTGCAACTGTCCACGGACGCCGCGGAGGCGCTACTGCTCTGGCACTGGCCGCGCAACGTGCGAGAGCTGCGGTCGCTCCTGGAAGTTTCCGCGGTCTTGTCGGACGGCGGCGCGCTCCGGTTGCGCGACGTGCGCGAGCGAGTGCCCACCGCTGTCGAGCGCGTTCGAAATCGGCCCTCTTCGTCCCGGTCGGATACGCCCCCCGCCGAGCCACATCCCACCGCCGAGCGCCGCGAGCAGCTCCTCGCGTTGTTCCGCGAGCACCAGGGCGACGTGAGCAAGATCGCAACGGAGCTCGGTAAGCCGCGCGCCCAAGTGTACCGGTGGCTAAAAACCGCGGGGCTGGACGCGACCGAGCTGCGCACCCGCAAGTCGACGTGATCTGCGACTGACCTACGCCCCGAGGCGGCCCGGTTTCCGCAGCTTCGTGGACAATGGCACGTATCCTAGCGACTCATAGAAACGCCGCGCTTCGTCGTCGAACGCGTAGATGTTGAGCTCAATCCACGATGCTCCCGACTCGATTGCCCATTCCTCGACGGCGCGCGTCAAGCGCTTGCCGATTGCGCGTCGCCGCCAGGCCGCCGTAGGAAACCGAGCGCAGCAGTGGGCGACGCGCGAGCCCTCCCTCCACCCTCCGCGAAGACGCCGGTTCCACGGCGCGCCCCCAGCCAAGACCCACGCGAGACGAATAAGCGTTGCCTTATATTAGTTCTGGCTGATACAAGTCGGATCACTCCCCCAGCATGGAGGACTGCATGATCGTCGACGTGATGACTCAGATTGGCGCAGTAAACCGCGAGGTTAGCGAGCGCGACCATGAGGGAAAGGCGCGCCGCGTCGTGTCGGCAAGCCGGACCTTCGCGACCTCACCGGAGGACCTCTGGGACGCGATCACTCAGCCGGAGCGACTGGCACGCTGGTTCGGCTTTGTCTCCGGAGATCTGTGCCTCGGCGGCAGTTTCCGAATCAAGGGCAATGCCAACGGCGAGGTCACTGCGTGCAACCCGCCGCAGATGCTGGCCGTGACGTGGAAAATGTATGGGGACATAGGCTGGGTTCACGCCCACCTCTCACCGTCCGACGGCGGAACGCTCCTCAAGGTGGAGCACATCCTGTCGCGGCGCCTCTTCGATCGGCTCTACTGGTCGTGGTACGGCGCAGGCGCGGCCGGGGTCGGTTGGGAGCTGTGGCTACTGGCGCTTGACCAGAGCATTCGGTCCGGCGTCCCCACGATCGACGACATCGAGCGTTGGCGCCTGACCGCCGAGGGGAAGGACTACTTGAAGCGGGCGACTCAGGCCTGGGGGCGCGCCGAGGTCGCCCATGGCGAGCGTGAGGCGAAGGCGATGAAGAAGGCGGCAAGGGCTTGCACCTTCTACAGTAAGCTCCCGGCGCACTGATGCATGCGCTGGACATTTTGGGTGATCCCGTCCGCAGACGCATCCTCGAGTTGCTCATCAGCGGCGAAAGAGCTTCGGGCGCAGTGGTCGAGGTGGTGAACCGCGAATTCGGGATCTCCCAGCCGGCCGTATCCCAGCATCTCAAGGTCCTGCGCGAAGCAGGCTTCACCACCGTTCGAATCGACGGGCAACGGCGCCTCTACGCCATCGACTCGCGCCGACTGGAGGAAGCCGCGCAATGGCTCGATCAGTTTCGCTCCTTCTGGCAGCGCAAGTTCGACGCACTGGAGACGGAGATCGCCCGCGGCAAGCGCAAGGCGCGTTCGGAGAAACCCGGGGACAGGAAGTCCCCTGCCGCCCGAAAGTCGAGCTGAAGATCTGCTCGTTGGGCAGCGCTCGATTAGGCCGATGTGTAGCGATGAACACGACCGCCGGGGTGCTGCTCAAACCCTGCCGGAAGGAGGCCCACACCCAGGAGGCGGTCGACGACAACAGCCCGGCAAGGTCGGGCCTTACTTCCTGTTGACGCAGACTAAGATGTTCGGGGATCCAGAGCCTGAGCTCGGTCTCGCCGGACGCCCGGGCGTCCACCTCCGCCAAGATGGACTCGACCGAGCGGGGACCGAAAACCTGCCAATAGTATGAGGGCGCGTCCGCGCCAGCGCTGTTGAAGTAGTCGAGACCATTGCGTGGCGAAGTCGAGATCTCCTCAAGGCCTGGATCGCCCGGCTGAAGTGGCCTCCAGGCTGGTGCTCGCAAGACGTCCAGGTGAGACCTAATTTCGAGCGGAATGAGGTCTAGCGCGCGTCGCTGCGCTTGGATGAGCGACTCCGCGTTCGCGCCACCTCGCATCGTAGGATGTGAAAGCTGGACGTGGTTGGATGGCATGCGTCCGTTTAGGCAGCCGCCGTTGAGCTGCCGTAAGGTTACCGTCGGGCAGGTCGGCTGGAGCTGCTGAGCTCGGCGACATCTCCGCAACTACGGGACCCCGCCGGATGGAAGGCTGCGGTACACGACGTGGTGAGTCGTCTCGGCAAACTCCGCGTCCAGCGCCTCGCGGCGCGCGAGTGCTTCTTTCATTGGCAGCGAGCGGTGCACCACCCTGCCATCGGGGGCGATTACGTTCCAGATTAGAAGGGGTTCTGCCAGGCACGATTCAACGAAGGCGTCCTCCAGTCGTAGGAACCAGCCTGAGTCCACACCGAACCAGCGATCCGAGAGCGTAGCCAATCCCCAGGGGTTCCCCGGGCCGTGGCCGTGGCGAGAGTAGACGATAGCGGCGTCAGAGAACGGATCGGTCAACACCGTCCAGCACGGGTATTGCTCACCCGGACTCCCGTAGTCCCAGTCTCGCAGATGTATCTCCGGAGCGATGAGTCGACTGGCCAAGGCGCCTCGAACGACCGGGTCCAAAATCCGAGCAACCTCGGCGCGAGCTAGGTCGGAAACGTCATTTGCTGAAATCGCCGTCATCATCGTAGCTGGTCCCGTGCTATCGCCGTTCAACTACGGCCGCACCTGGAAAGTCACAATGTATGAGGTGGCAGCGGCCGAGCCCGCGGTCACCAGCACGGGGGGAAGTCCGAGAGCGTTCGAGTCGCAACGAGGCCCGGCTCACGTCGTCCGGGTCTCATGGCCCCCAATAGTCGAACCGAAACGTTTGCCCACGCTTCGCTTCGAACTGGATCTCGTTCGACCCATCCGCGCACGAGAGTTGGCGTCGTCCAGCCGGCACCGCGCCCGGTACACCCATTGCGTGAGGCCACGGCTTGCCGTCCACGACGGAGCTGGCGCAACCAGGGGATTCGGCGATCACCAGGTAAGTGTGGCCATCCGCAGACGGAGTCGACTGTCCGCGCAGGTCCTTCTTCGCGCAAGACAGAATCAGCATCGCCACGAGGTAAAGGGATTGTGGTCGTGTGAGGCACATGACTGGGCGATCACCTACCGAGTCCAGTTTACCCGAGCAGCCTAGCGCAGAAGGTGTGCGCGTCCTCCCCGCTCCGCGGATATCTGGTGAAGATCGCGGACGGCGATCAGACTCCTTCACCGCCCTCATCCGCGCTTTTTGGCATCGAGCATCCTCCTGCGCACCCGCGCAGTTCCATAGAGCCGCGCGAGAAGGCGATGGTCCTTTAGCAATGAACGGTCAGAGCCCCCGCGTGCGCTCGAGGTCGCTCGACACATGCCATGTGCCAGGCCCGCTACCGGGCTCGGAAGGCAGAGGTGACGCAGCAGTCTGGCTCGGAGGCGGCAGGGTCGCCTGGAAGGCCGCCCACATGCGCGTCCGCGCTCGCTCGCGACGGCCACTGCGGCATGCACGCCCCGCGCTCTTCACCGGTGAGCTTCGCCGAATATCCGCGGTTCGTGATGCCCGCCAACAATCAGCAAACGACGAAGCGACAGGTGCGAACGACTGAGCCAGTGGTAGTCCACCACGCGAGATGCAGGCCCTTTTAGGTCACGACGAGGTGTGGCCGACTGGTCCGCTTGTTGGCGGCGCGGCGTTGCCCAGCGGCGGAGCCCAGCGGCTGCGTGCAGAATTCGTTTCGGCTCGGCTGGTCGGGTAAGCGGTGTCCGAGGCGCTCCTGGTCGGCAAACAGCTCTTCGGAGCTGGCGCCGTCGTCCCCGTCGCGTTGCTGCCGTGCACGCAGGCTAAGAGCTCGAGTTCGTCCACGCACGGGCGCGCAACGTACCTTGGTCGAGTACCGGCCGCAGCAGCAAACGCGGAGGCGTCAGGTGGGGAGGAGCGAGACGAGACGAGACGGCGCAAGCCATGACCACGCGGGCTGCAGAAATGGCTTGTTGGGCAGCGTCCGCTGGTCTGGATCAGTCTACGATTGTTGAAGGCTGCAAGATCACGGCGGACTGCGCGACGATGAAGACTGGTGGGCCGTCTGGCCCTTGGCCGTGGGAAGTCACGACGCAAAACGCGTGGTGGTCTGAATTGACGTTTAGCGAATTGGATTGAACTTCGTCAGGTGAAGCCAGACGGAACAGCGGATCGCTAAACCCGAGATCGCCGTCGAGACCGACGACGGCGGTGACGCCATCGAAACGAAGCCGAACGGCGTCGGGGGTGCAGTACTCGCAACAATCCCCGAGCCAAAACTGCACCGCCTGGGCGGATTGTTCCTCGACCCTTGCATCGTCAAAACGACCGTTTATCGCGTCGAATGGTGCCCAACGTGTCCCACTCGGCTGGCGTTGGGATGCCGGTCGAACGATGAGTACTTCGAAGTTCGGAGCCGTGCCCCCTAGCTCAACGAGCACGGGCTCGCCGACCAGGAAGTCCAGCACGTGATCGACGTTCGCCCGGGCGTCGAACGGAACTGGTCCGAAATGTGGCGAGGCGATTGTCCCGATGCCGCGTTCGGCAGACCAACTTTGAATAGTCCACGCCATGACATTCTCTTTGCCCCACAACGTACCGCTATTCAGCAGCGGCCGCCTCAGGATACTGGACGGGCATCAGGTGGCGAGAGGGCGGCGTTCCTGGTCGCCACGAGGCACTGCCACCTTTTTGAGCGGCCCCTTTGGACGGCGCTCGCTACCCGCGGCATGAGACGTGGGCTCGCGGTGTCTGGCTTGGGCCGCGTTGGGGCGCCTCTGTGTGAGAGCGGTCATAGTGTGGAGCAACGGTTGATGCACCCTTCGAACTGGTTGGCACCCGGTGGGATCGGCTCATTGGGGTCGCACTTCTTACCGAGAGCCACATAGGTGACGGCGGGACAGTTCGAGTCGGCCACACCGGACGCGACGCATTCTCTCACCTGCCCCGAGCAGCTACTCAAGTCGGCGCAGGAGCGTGAGTCGTCGACCCCAGGTAAGAATGTCGAGTGAACCGGTGTCCATCCTGGACGGTTCGCTCACGTAGGCGGTCTGAAGGCGATATCCGGCACCGTCTGGTGATAGCGCGGCGAGCTCGCCCGCGAAGGGAAGATACTCATAACCCTGGCTTGAGCATCCGCTCGTATCGGTCGATGTAGTACCCTTTCGGTTGGGCGGTCCCGGTTGGCCGGAGCTCACCGGTGTGCTTGTTCACGATGAGAGGCGCGTTCCCCACGAGCGCATAACGAATCTCGCGTGTCTCGCGATACACGGCGAGCCGTGGTACTTCAGACGGGCGAGAGGGAGGCGGCGACGATCGCGACGAGGCCTGGCCGCCTGCTTCAACGGCTCGCCGGGCGGCGCTACGTTCGAGCCAGGTCGAAGGCTTCAGCCCGCACCTTGATCACGTCACCAGACTGCATTTCCAGTACGTGAACATCGGGTGGTTCGAAGGACGGCGAGTTGACGAAGGCAGATGGTCCCCACGGGTTCTCTCGCGGCACGTCAACCCACGTGACCCCGTGAAAGATGAGCTCTGTGGGGGCTGCGTCAGTGCCTTCTGCAAAGAACACTGAAAGCCTAACGATTAGCCTTGCGCTCACCCAATCGAAGGTGAGCGCGTGCAGCGAAGCGTCGTGCAGCGGCAATTCGGAGAAGCTTTGGGACACGGCTAACGATTGGGTCAGTGAGTGACTCGGTTGGCGTTCAGGGCCGCGACTCGGGTCTTGAGGTAGGCTTTGGCGGCTTCGTCAGTCGAGAGGCCAATGGCGACGGTGAGGGCTTCGGTGGCGGCGGCGGTTTCGCCGGCGCGCGCGAGCAGGTGGCCCTTTGCGGCCCAAAATGGCTGGTAGGACTGGAGGCGCGGGTCGGCTTCGAGGGGGGCTAGGTCGGCGAGAGCGGCGTGCGGCCCGTGGAGCTCCGCGCGGGCGACGGCGCGGTTGAGGACGACGACGGGTGAGCCGGTCAGCGTGAGCAGGTAGTCGTAGAGTGCGACGACTGCAGGCCAATTGGAGTGGCCGGTCAGGCGCCGTGTCACGTGCGCGGATTGAATGGCGGCTTCGATCTGGTAGCGACCGCTCGGCCCCCCGGCGTTGGCTTGGCGCAGGAGCTCTTCGGCCCGCGCAATCAGTGACTCGTCCCACAGGCTCGCGTCTTGCTCTTCGAGCGGCACGAAGGCGCCCGTGGTGTCGCGTCGCGCGGCAGCGCGGGCGGTGGTGTACAGCATCAGCGCCAACATACCTTTGGCCTCGGGCTCGTTCGGCAGCAGGGAGACAATCAGCCTGCCGAGCCAAATCGCTTCGTCGGCCAGCTCCGGGAGAGCATCGTCCGCGACTTCGTTCCAACCCTTGGTATAGGCGGCGTAAGTGGCGTCGAGCACCGCTGCCAATCGCTCCGGCAGCTCTTGCGCGTCGGGCATGCGGAGGGGGATGCCCGCGTCGCGGATGCGTGTCTTCGCTCGCACGAGGCGCTGGCCCATCGTCTTCCGCGGCACCAAGAAGGCGACCGCGATGTCTTCCGAAGTCAAACCGAGGATGGTTTGCAGAATGAGAGGCGTGCGCATACTCGGCTCGATCGCGGGGTGCGCGCAGGCGAACATCAGCACGAGCCGCCGGTCGGGAACTGCGTTCGGTTCGTGGGCCATAGCCTCGAGCTCGTCTCCAATCAGCTGCAGGTGCTCCTGCCCGGCGTGTTGCACTTGCTGGTGACGCGCTGCGTCCGTCTGCCGCCGGCGGGCAGCCGTCAGGAGCCACGCGTCGGGATTCTGCGGCACGCCTTCGGTCGGCCACGTGCGCAGCGCCGCCGCGAAGGCGTCGCTCAGCGCGTCTTCCGCGCCGGCCACGTCGCGCGTGCGGGCCGCTAAGAAGGCGAGAATGCGACCGTAGCTTTCGCGCGCCACGCGCTCCGTCGCGCGGCGCGCCTCGTCTACCACCATCAGCGCTTCGAGCCCGACTGGTTGAGCATGGGGCGAATCTCGATCGAGCCGTACTTGCTCGACGGGCAACGCTTGGCCCAGGCGATGGCTTCGTCGAGACTCGGCACATCGACCACGAAGTAGCCCGCCAACTGCTCCTTCGTGTCGGCGTAGGGGCCGTCGAGCACGTCGGTCTTGCCTTCCCGCTGGCGCACGGTGGTCGCGAGTGAGCTACTTTGCAAACGCTCGCCGGCGTGACAACCCTCGGCTTTGGCCAACGCCTCCATGAAGGCGCCGTACTCCGTCGCGAGCTCCTTGTAGGCGGCCGGTGTGAGGGCGTTTTCGTCGTGGCAGATCATCATCATGTAGCGCATGGCGTGGTCCTCTTGCCGTAGCTCAGAGCGGCTGCAGCTCCAAGCGGCCGTAGCAGATGACTAGCGCGAACAGCACCATTGCCACGCTGTAAGGCAGCGGCGCTTTGTCGCGATAACGTACATAGAAGGCGCTGATGAGCAGCGATTGCGCCGCCACGACGCCAGCCGCGATAGCAGTGAGGCTCGTGACGCCCGGCACGAGCAGGGCTAGCCCGCCCGCGCAGCCGAGCGCGCCCAAGAACATCCACAGCCCGCGCGGCAGCGCCCGCATGGCGCCCACCCCCTTCTTCAGCTCGTCGAGCTTGAAGATTTGATAGGCGCCGCCCGAGATGCACAGGAAAGCGAGAGCAACTTGAAGAACCCAAAGCACGATATTCATGACATGCTCCTTTCGTCTTCCGCTTAGGCCTGCCAGCGCTTCAGCTGAGAGAGCTGAATCACGTTGCCGCAGGTGTCACCCAGTCGGGCAATGATGGCGCCCGTGACGTCCGTGGGCGGCATGATGAATTCACCGCCGCGCGCCTGGATGCGCTCGACGTCGGCCTTGATGTCGTCGGTGTGGAACATCACCGCGTTCTGACCTTGTTGGAACATCGCCCGCTGGTAGGTCCTGGCGGCAGGGTTGTCGCTCAGCGCGAGCTGCAGCTCCGTCCCGCCCGGCTCGTCGGGCGAGGTCACCGTCAGCCATCGAAAGCTGCCGTTGCTGAAGTCGGCCTTCTTGGTGAAGCCCAACACCTCCGTGTAGAAGCGCAGGGCCCGATCCTGGTCGTCCACGTAAACCGTCGTAAGCTTGATTTTCATTGGGGTTTTCTCCTTTTCGGTACCGAGCTCTCTCTGCCCGATACCCGATGACGGACGCCCTCCCGCCATTTCTACCGACCTGCACAAAAAAAACGCGCACCGGACGGCAGCGGTGCTTCCCGACGGCCGTAACGCGGGCGCTGTCATCGGATTGTCGAGAACCGGCACCGTCGTTCGTCGCTAAGCTTGCAGCGACCCCGATGGTTTACCTGGGCCTCCGCCCATCGAACCCGCTGTGACCTTCAACGCAGTCACGCTCACCAAGGAGAAAAACTATGCAAATCGTCACGAGCTTGAGCTTCAAGGGCCAGTGCCGCGAGGCCTTCGACTTTTACGCAGCAGCTTTGAGTGGCGAGATCACGGCCGCTCATCCCTACGGTGACGGCCCGCCCGGCATGCCCGTCAACCCAGAATACAAGAACTGGCTCATGCACTGTTGGTTGAAGGTTGGCGATCAGGCCCTCATGGGTGCGGACATCCCGCCCGAGTTTGGCCCCAACATCGACAAGCCGAAGAACGGGTTCGACGTGACACTGCACACGGAGAGCATGGACGAGGCCCGCCGCTGGTTCGACACGCTGAGCAAAGGTGGCCAGGTCATCATGCCTTTCGCAGAAACCTTCTGGTCGCCTGGCTACGGCAACTTCATCGACAAGTTCGGCATCCCCTGGATGGTCAACGTCGTCCCCCCCGCGGGCTGGTCGCCCCCAAAGCCCTGACAAACGTTGAACGAAGGCCCTCTCGTCGCCGGAGTGCGGTGACTTCGGCGGCGGGGAGGCGTGGTGCTCGTCGGCGTGCATCCCTGACGACAGAACGTCAGCCGGGGGGCGCGGTCCGCATCACGAAAGCCGAGAGGTCGCCGGCGTAATCCGCTCCACCACGGGCGAGAGGAAGGAGGTGCGGGTCAGCAGGAGGGGCGACCGTCTGTCTTCAACGGCTTGTTGGGCGGTGCCGGTCCTGGAACTGCCGGAAGACTACCAGTCGAAGTCGCACGCGTGGGCATCCCAGTCGAGGGCCATCAGTGGGGCAATGACGTTTGGGCCGGTGGGGAGCCCGAACTCCGATTGGAACCATGCAGCCGTCAACGTCGAACCGTGCATCGCAAGATCACGCGCGGGCGAGCTTCGGAAGCTACCGATTGAACTGACCATCGGCAACCACTGGGGAGTGCGCCGACGAGATCGAGACGACGACATATCACCAGGTACGCGCAGGAAGTCGCGCCGCTCGGGAGTAATCAAAATTGGATGAGCGCCTTCAAGACAACACGCCCGGGCGTCCGCCAGTATCGCCTCGATCTGGCGATCGTTCATCTTTGAATCAGGCAAACCTTCCAGAAGGCCGTCGTACGTATGCTGCTGGCGCAAACGAGTGAGGATGACTTCTCGGCCAGTGGTCAGCGTGAGCTTGCAGTGAACGTGATAGGGTTGTTCGTAAGCGAAGCTCATCTGTCGCCGCCCAACGTACCGCCGTTGAGCAGCGGCCGCATCAGCGAACGGGAGGCGGCAGATGGCGCCGAGCGAGCCCGCGGTACTTCACTACTACGGCAGCCATGAGGGTGCCGGCTACGACGAGGTGCGGCCGTCTGTCTTCAACGGCTTGTTGGCGGCGAACCTACAGCCGTCGGATGCTCGAGGCCGTTCGCCAGGGCGCCGGTCGCCCATCGATGGTCCAAAGCTCATTGGCGACGGGCAACCGTTCCAGCACGAAGTCTGCTTGAGGCATAGCTTCAATCTGTACGGTCGCACGTTGAGCGTCGAGATGAAGCCGCCGCGCGCGGGAGATTCCACGGAGCACTGAGATGATTGCGATTGCACCGACCGACGCGAAAGCAGCTGCAGATAGCGAGCGCCACCAGGCTGAGCGATACAGGTCTGGGCCCTGCCACGCGGCAAGGCTGCCGATGACGATGTATCCTAACGCGTTTCGCAACGGCGTCCGCCATGCTGAGCGAGCGAGGAGGAGAAGCTCATCAAGTTCGGCGGGGGCCAGGGGACGCTCACCCGACCGGGCGTCGTGCGACGAGAGGCGCGCTGGAGCGACAAGCTGCGATGACACAACAATGAACTTGCGAGGGGGCTGCGACTGAACGGAAAGCAGCCGACCGGATGAAATAACAACAGCGAATGTGAAAGGGCCCGGACTGGGCGGTTGAGAAAGACCAAACACCGCAACTGCAGTCGCGGCGTCTTCTTCATCGAACACAGCTTCAAAGTCCGCGGCAACCGGCTCCCGCGACTCGAAATCGAGCGAACGTTTTCGCCGGTACTGGTCGATGGAAACCAAGATTCCTCCGGTCCAGGCGACGGGTGCGATCGCCAAGAGGCCAGCGCCTAGTGGTAACCAAAGCCCCAGGCTGAGCCAAGTGGCGCCTATACTCAGAGGCAGGACTAATGAGAGAATGGGAAGCACTAGAACGCGCCGCAAGGCGCGAGTTCGCATGCCTTGGGCCAACTCGGCCTCGGTCAGAGTGAGGGCTCGCGTTCTACTGGCGGGCACACCCAAGCACCAAATTTGAGAGGACGAGGCTTCGGTGCTCACACGCGTTACTCCCCCGCAACGTACCGCCGTTCAGCTGCGGCCGCACGAGGAAACACGAGCTGTTGGGACGCGACAAGCGAGCCCGTGGTACTGTCGGCATCGTTGCATCGGGGCGGTCCGGAATCTCGACAAGAGTGGGAACCACGCTGACGCCTTGAGTCTGAACCTCGTGCAGAGCGCGAACCCTGTCTTCGATCTCGATCGAACCGAGAGCCGCCATCAGCTCAAGCAAGTGCTGACTTCGGTCCAACATGTCGCCCGCCCAACGTACCGCCGTTCAGTTGCGGCCGCATCAGCAAAGCGCGAGACAGCAGGTGGTGATAACGGAGCCCGTGGTACTCCACCACGGGCGACAGGGTAGGACGCTGCCGCTCACGACGAGTGCGGCCGGCTGCTGCAACGGCTTGTTGGGCGGCGATGACGACGGGTCGCGCCTTCCCTATCGGTTGGAGGTAGCCGAGAGGTATGGATCGCTGCTTCTCGAAGGCGGCTGCAGTTCATGCCACGACGTGATCAGTCGCCGACGAACCACAGGTAAGAGTGGACGTCGCTGGAGAGTTGCGCGACGAAAGGCTCGATCTCGACGAGCAGGTCGAAGAGCGGCGTGTGAGGGTTGGTGGTCTTGACATGGGCAATGTCTTGCTCGAGGTCTCGTGCCTGCGCTTGATTGAACATCGCATCGCCCCAAGGCACGAGGTATTGCAAGAGCCGCGTTCCAGCCAGCGCGCGGTGGGCTGCACGAGAAAGAACCATCCGCGGGTCCCCGACCTGAGCCAAGATCTCGCCAGACGACCCTCGGAGTTGCACGTCGATTCCCATGGCGTCGCCCGCCCAACGTATCGCCGTTCGTGCGGCCGCATCAGCAAACGTTAGTTCGCAGATGGCGGTGAGCGAGCCCGTCGGTAGTCACCACGGGCAAGAGGTACGAGAGTTCAGGTTGCGATGACGCGCGGCCGATGCAACAACGCTTTGTTGGGCGGCCTAGATCGACGTTCCGGCAGCGGCCCGCCTGCGCTCCCATTCACGCCAGAAGGCGCGGAGCCCCTTCTCGTCCTCGGGTGTGGAAGGCCGCCTTGGCGTCGACCGAGCGTAGAACTCATGAACCGCGTCGGCAAACGTGCAAACGGCGTCCCGCCATTCGAGGAATGAGGTTGAATGGACTTGGCCGCCAGCCGAGGTCAGGCGGACCTGAGCGTCTTGGCGAACCACCTCGAAGTCTATCCCACTCGGGCAACCGATGATCAGGACGTCCGGCGCGTCGACTTCATACATCGTAAAGCCGCAACACGGGAACAGGTGCTCCGCGAATGGAGCCCTGTGCGCGGCGGAGAGTGTTCTCAAGAGGTAAAGCGCCGCAGCGCTGACGGTCCAGTCTCCGTCGGCGGGTTGTACGAGCTTGGCATCGCCGAGCGCGAGCTCGACGGGCGAATGCGCGCAAAGATCTGCCGGCTCGTCGACCTCTTGATTCAGCCAGTGAAGGCACGTCGGACGAAGCACGAGCATGGCGAAGTCCAGGTTGCGGTCCGCCCAACGTACCGCCGTTCAGCTGCGGCCGCATCAGGAAACGGGGCGGCATCAGCTAGCGACGAGCGAGCCCGTGGTACTCCACCACGGGCGACAGGGCGACGGCTCAGGTCACGACGAGGTGCGGCCGTCTGTCTTCAACGGCTTGTTGGGCGGCGCGCACGGCACCATCTAACGCCGAGCGGCAAACGAGATATGGCCACAGCCCAAGCTTCGCAACTCGTCCATCACCGCTATGATTGCGGAATAGTCCACCCCGTAGCTAGCGGCTATGCTCACGGGGTCGTCGTCAATGCACCGTGGTAGCAGGGTCGACAATGCGGCCGCCGATCCAACGGTCCCAAGAACAGCGCCCGCCTTCTCGACGGCGAGGCTGCCATCGGGATTGACCTGGACATTGATCCTCGGAGAAGCCTGCTCTTGGACGCGGGAGGAGGGTGGCGGAACTTGGGAAGCGTACCGTGCTGCTTTCACCAACAGTTCCGCTACGGCCGCGCGCTCTGGTTCAGCAAAGTCCTCAACCGCCATCGCCCGACGCAAGTCCACCCAAGCCTGTCTTACGGCTTGGTCGTCACTAGGCAACGGCGGTGTGCACGCGGCCAGTTGGCGCCGATCGGGGCCGCCACAGTACTCTTTGGCACAGGCAGAAAGACTCTCGCGGAGTGCAGCTGCGCCAGGTGTGTTCAGCTGTTGCGCCATCGCTTGGCGGCAAGCGGGGCCGCGAATAAGCGAGGTGCACGTCACCATGAGGGTCTTCGCCCGGCGCGACTCCGGCGCTTGGGTGAGCGCTACGTTCAGCGCATCCTCGCAGGTCTTGAGCGCCGCCCGCGCTGACCACTGGTCGGGAGTGGTGCTCGCGATCGTGGGAGGGGCCGGCGCATGCATTCCTTCCCTTTTTGCCTGTGAAGCACGGCAGTGCAGCAGCGACGTCGCCACCACCAGCAGGATCGATCGCGTCATCCGTCCGCCCAACGTACCGCCGTTCAGCTGCGGCCGCATCAGCAAATGATGAGGTGACCGATGGCGATGAGCGAGCCCGTGGTAGTCCACCACGGGCGAGAGGCTGAGGCTTCAAGTCACGACGACGTGCGGCCGTCTCCTGCAACGGCTTGTTGGGCGGCGGCCGCCTCAGCGCGTGTAGGCCTGGCGAACGGCGTCTGGATCTTGACGCATGTCGACGACAGCAACGATGACGTCGGGGGCGTCGTCGGCCCCCGGGGTGAAGAAGACACCGTAGGGGAAGCGCCGAAGGAGCGCTCGACGGATCGGCGGGTCAACAAGCGTGGAAAGCAGGGGTGCCTGACGAATCAGCTCGGTCGTGTGCTCGAGTTCGTCGAGGAATTCAAACCCGAGCAGAGGGCGCTGCTCGTTGTAGTGGTGAACAGCTTGCAGGACATCCGCATGGGCGTCCGGCGTGAGCGCGGGTTGAGGACGAGTCACCGCGACGGAGGTTTCGAGACGGCCAATTCAATATCGCGGCGGACGTCGGACCAGGGGCGCGCGGCAGAAGGATTTGCCAGGTGCGCGGCGAGGCGTTCGCGAACCAGTGCGCGTTGAGCTTCGGAGATCGGGAGACGGTCCTGATCGGCAACGATGCGATCCCAGAGAGAACCGACGTAGCGAACCTTGTCTTCCGGCGTAAGGTCGTCGAAACCTGGCGGAGGAACTGGAAGAGCGTTTGCCACGAGGAAAGAATAGCCTCGGATGCGGGCTTGGACAATCGAACGAAACGAAAGCCGTTTCGCCGCCCGCCCAACGTACCGCCGTTAAGCAGCGGCCGCATCAGCAAACGCGGAGGTCCCAGGTAGCGACGAGCGAGGCCGTGGTAGTCCACCACGGGCGAGAGGCAGGACGGTCAGGTCACGACGGCGTGCGGCCGACTGCTGCAACGGCTTGTTGGGCGGCGCTTTCATCGCTCGCGCCCCGGCTGCACGTTGGGTTGCCGTAGGTCTGCCCGCCACCGACGAGAAATGTCTAGCGCAGCACCGGCGCGTTCCGGTGTCGAATCCTGGAGTCATTTCGAGTGGACTGCTCAGCTAAACGACACGAGGAACCCCAGGCTGGCGATCTGTGCATGTCTCGCCAGCGATGAGCGCGTGAAGGAGTGTCCTGAATTCTTGGGCGAGATGAACGCTCGACCGAACCTCAGGAACATGCTCGGCGCGGCTTTCGATGGCGGCCGTTGCGGCAACGAGGCATTCGAGGAGTTGTTTGGGGAGGACTAAGTCCGTCTGGAGCGCCACAGCTCGCGCACAGACGTAGGAATGGAGTTCGCGAAAGCCAGCAGCGTCAAACACGTCAGCCATGAGCAAGCGGTCAACACATCTCGCCTTCAGGTCTTGGAGGCGTTGATCGTGGAGCGAGTCCGCCATGCTTGCCCGCCCAACGTACCGCCGTTAAGCAGCGGCCGCATCATGAAACCACGAGGTGTCAGGTGGCGACGAGCGAGCCCGTGGTACTTCACCACGGGCGAGAGGGAGGACGGTGCAGGTCAGGAGGAGGTGCGGCCGTCTGTCTTCAACGGCTTGTTGGGCGGCGTTCGCTTAGTCGGACTCGCGCTGTCGCGCAGCCCAGATCACTTCCTCAAGGAACCGCTTGAGCTGATGAGCTTGCTCGGGTCTATCCACCGGTACCCAAACCGGAAGCGCAGCCTCCCAAGACATGTCGTGCCATGTGAGCGAAAAATCGGGGTGAAACGATGCAAGGACCTCGGCATTGGTCCTGATCAGGTTGCGAACGCCAGCGAAAGCAAGATTGAGCGCCTGGAACGAGTCGACGCCGTGTGCGTAGTGAACGGAATCGTCTGACAGTCCGACAACCTGAAACGGGCACCGGAAGTCACCGCCTCTGGCAGGATCTAGCTCGGGAGCGCCGATGCTCGCACGGACGATCCGATCAGCTGGTCCTCGCAGGAGCAGCTCGCGCTCAGCAATCACGGTGAAGGGTTGGTCGTTCAAGAACATCCACGGTCGAGTGAACGGTGGCCAACACCCCAACCGAGTACGGAAGGGAATGCGCCAGCAGGCAAGGCGGCGAGGGCGAGCAGTAGCGCTCCCCCCGTGACGGATGACAGAGAAAGACCATGAACCAGCGTGGGAGCGACAACGAGGCAGAGGCCGCCACCCGCCAAACCCAGGACGAGGACGAGAGCGCTCACGAGTAGAGGCGCGGCCACCAATCTCAAGGGCTCGGGAACGCGGCGGGCGAAAGACTGTCTACCCCAAACGACCCCGGTCGCGAATGCCGAGGCGACGAAGATCGCCACCACTATGTAGGCTTCGACATTCGTGCTCATCGCCCGCCCAACTATACATATACAGACGGGGAATGCGCTATCCAGCGTCCCCAGCGATGGGAAATTTACGTCTCCCCTCCCCTTTCAACGGCCATTTCAACGACTCCGTGGCGATCTCCAGGTCCGTATAACGCGTTAACGGTGGTGAGGCGTGTCGAGGGGGCTTTGCACCCCGAGGCCGCCGCGGTTCAAGACGTGGGTGTAGAGCATGGTGGTGGCGACGTCGCGATGGCCGAGTAGCTCCTGAATGGTGCGGATGTCGTAGCCGTTCTCGAGCAGGTGGGTGGCGAAGGAGTGGCGGAGCGTGTGGCAGGTGACCCGCTTGGAAAGCTTGGCGGAGACGGCGGCTTGACGGATCGCGCGTTGAAGGACGGTTTCGTGCGAGTGGTGCCGACGCTGCTGCCCGCTGGGCGCGTGGTGATAGGTTCGCGTCGCTGGAAAGACCCACTGCCAGGGCCAATCACGCGGCGCGCCGGGCATTTTGCGTGCGAGCGCGTTCGGAAGCGCAACGAAGCCGGCACCCGCGGCGCGGTCGCGCACGTGCTGGGCGCGTACGTTTTCGAGGTGGACTGCGAGCCGCGTCGCGATCGAGCCGGGTAGCGGGACGACTCGATCCTTGCGGCCCTTGCCGTCACGAACGCGAATCTCGCGGCGCTCGAAGTCCAAGTCTTTGACGCGCAGTTGGGCACATTCCAGGAGGCGTAAGCCCGAACCATAGAGCAGGCAGGCCATGAGGTAGCTCGCGCCGCGAAGCTCGGCCAAGAGCGCTTGGACTTCGCGCGGAGTCAGCACCGTAGGCATGCGTTGAGGGCGCTGCGCTCGCGTCAAGGGAGTCGCCTTCTCGATGGATATCGCCAGAACGTCCCGGTAGAGGAACAGGATCGCCGCTAGTGCTTGATTCTGCGTGGACGGGCTGACGTTTCGCTGCTCGGCGAGGTGGCGCAGGAAGCTCTGCACCGCCGAGTGCCCGAGCTCTGTCGGATGCTTCTTTCCGTGGTACAGAACGAAGCGTCGGATCCACGCGCAATAGGCGCGCTCGGTGCGTGGGCTATAGTGGCGAAGCCGTAGCGCCTGTCGCGCGGCGTCCATGAGTCGTGGAGAAGAGCTCGGGCTTGGCATGGTGGAAGGGAGGGCCAGAAGCGTGCCCGCCGCCGTCAGTGGAGATCACGCCGATCGGCGCCGCAAAGTGCGTGGCTGCCATCGACGGAATGGCGGCCACCGCCAAGTGGGGGACTTGGGGCCAACGATGGTGTTCCCGAATCGGCACGAACGGTCGGCGGAGTTTGCTGCGCGGCGGGCGATGAGAAGCAGATTGCGGCAGCGTTCGTGCCGCTGCGCGACCGTGTTCGTTGGCCCCCCTAGAAAGCGCGTGGGCCGGAGCGGTACGCGCTCAGAAAGAGCCGCTGAGCGTCGCGCCCCAGCTGCCGGGGCCGGCCGAGAAGGCGATGTTCGGAGCGCGCTTCGAGGGTGCCGAAGCGTACTTGTTCGAGTCCTCACCGGTGAGGAGGAAGACGACGCCGGTGACGAGTGCGGCGGCGCCGACGCCGATGCCGACGAAGCCGATGAGGTCGCGGCCCTTGGCGTTGTCGTACTCGGTTTGTTTTTCGTCCACGTACGCTTGGCACTCGGCGGGGGTGTTGGCGCCGCTGCGCGTGTCGCAGAAGGGGGCGGTGGTCTTGCTGTCGGCGGCGGTGTTTGCGGCGGAGAGGGCGTCCCGCGCGTCGCTCTTGCTGCTCGAGTTGAGGGCTAAGAATGCGGCGCTGGCGCCGCCGATGAGGGCGCCCGCGCCGAGGCTGACGAAGCCCCAGGTGCGGTGAAAGCTCACGTTCGCCTCGTGCGCGGCGCGGGCCTCGGGCGTGGGCTCGAGCTTGCCGGAGAGCACGTTGGTTTTGCCCTCTTCGAGCAGGACGTCTCGCTCGAATGGGAGGTAACCGGCGGCCTCTACGCGCACGCGGTGGGGACCTTTGGGGAGCCGCACGGGGCCGCGGTACGCGCCGAGGTGCTCGGAGTCCACGTACAGCTCGGCGTTCTTCTGCGCGCCGAGGTCCAACGTGAGCGAGACGCCTTCTGTCGAGAGCGCTCCCGAGTCCACCGGCAAGTCCAGCGTGAGCTCGCCCGTCGCGCCCTCGGTGAGCTGCAGCTCTTGGCGCGCGCTCTTGTAGCCAGGGCGACGGAGCTCGACCTCGTGCTTGCCCGCGGGGATCGCGAGCGACGCGCGCAGCGGTGTTTTCCCGGCGGATTTGCCGTCGACGAAGATTTCGGCGCCGCTCACGCGCGAGCGCACCATCAAGTTGGCGTCTCGCTGGGCGTCTGCGCGGACGAGCTGAAACTCGAGCGAAGCCTCGGCTCTGCCGGCGACGACGACCTCCTTGCGCGCGAGCGCGTAGCCCTCCGCCACTGCGCCGACCACGTGGGTGCCGGCGGAGACTCGCAGGGTGGTGGTGAGGGGCGTGGTCGCCACGTCCACGCCGTCTATGCTGATACGCGCGCCGGCCGGCGCGGTGGTGATGCGCAGGCGACCGATGCGCGCTTCTTGGTCGGCGAGCGTGCTTTGAGCGCGCTCGCGCTGTGGCTGCGATAAGGTGGTGTCGTTCGCGACGCCGGAGAGTGCGTCCACCGCGTCCACTGGCCGCCCCATCGCCGCGTAAACCAAGCCGATGTTGTAGAGCACGACTGGGTTCGGCAGCGTGGCGTACGTTTGCTTGAACTCGGCGAGCGCGCCGGCCGTGTCCCCTTCGTCGAACAATTGCAGGCCGCGGTCGAAGCGCTTGGCGGCTTCCGCCTTGGCCGCTGCGTCCGGCTCTGCGAGAGCGGGGATTGGCACGAGGCAGAGCGCGGTGACGAGAGCCGAGGCGAAGCGAAGCTTTCCGTTCATTTGAAGGGATTGTCTTTGGCGAGCCCGCGTTCGTCCGAGCGAGCGGGTTTCTGAGTCGTAGGCAGGGGACGCGCGGAGCGTACCGCAGTCACGACAGGCACGGCGACCGACGTCGCGGGCTCGGGGGCCGACGGAACCGCTTTTGCGGTCGCGATCGCAACCGGCGCCGAACCCGCTGCGTTGGAGGAGGCTGGCCCGGTGGCCTCGGCGCTCACGCCAGTCGGAGTGGACGAGGCGCCCACCGCACCGCTGCCACCGACGCCAACGGATGGATTCTGCTTCTGAAGCGCCAAGAGCGCGCCTCCTCCGAGTGCGACGAGGGCGCATGCGGCCAGGCCGATGAACAAGCCACGCTTGGACTTTTCGACGGGGGCCGGCGTCTGCATCGACACACCGACTCCGCTCGTCGCCATACCGATGGAGCGCGCCGGCGCCATGGAAGGCGGCGGCAGGGACGAGAGCTGCGTCTGCGTCCGAAACGAGACCTGGCCGTAGCGCTCCAGCCGGTTTCGAAGATCCACCGCGGTCTGCAGGCGCTTGTCGCGATCACTGGCCATCGCGGTGCGCACCAGGTCCGCAAACCCCGGCGGCAAGTCTTGACGGAGCCGCTCGATGGGCTCGCACTCGCCGGCGTGAATCAAAATCGCGAGGTGGGTCAGCACGTCGCTCTCGAACGGGCGTTTACCGGACAGGCACTCGTAGAGAATGACGCCCAGGGCGTACACATCCGCCCTCGCGTCCAAGTTGGAAACGCCGCGGATTTGTTCGGGCGACATGTAATAGGGCGTGCCCATCGCCGCGCCCTCTTTGGTGAGCGCCATTCCGCCCGTCTGCGCGGAGTCGAACTTGGAGATGCCGAAGTCCAGCACCTTCACGAAGGGGCGACCTTCCACGTCCACGATGAACAGGTTGTCCGGCTTCAAATCGCGGTGAACGATGCCGGCCGCGTGCGCCGCCGCCACGCCGACACACGCCTGCCCGATCAGATCCACGACCTCGTGCACGAGCATGGGCCCGCGCGCGATGCGCGACGAGAGCGGCTCTCCGCGCAGGAGCTCCATGACCAAGTACGGCTGCCCCGTATCCAGCGTGCCCGCGTCGAACGTCTCCGCGATGTGCGGGTTACCGACGCGTCCCGCCGCGGAGGCTTCGCGCAAGAAGCGCTCGACGATGCTGGGCATTGCCGCCATGCCGGCGTGCAGCATTTTCAGTGCGCGCCGGTGCTTGGTTATCTCGTGCTCTATCTCGTAAACGGAGCCCATACCACCCTCCCCCAAGCGCTGGATGATCCGGAACTTTCCGGCCAGCAGCGTGCCTGGGGCGAAGGTGTCTTGAGTCACTACCGAGGGTTTACCAGATCATGCGGACGGTGGCGTTGTACCAGTCGGAGAACAGCACGTGGCCGCCCGGAACCGCGGCGATCTTCCAGGCGTGGTTGACGCGCGCGGAGGTCGCCGGCACGTAGGCGCCTGGCTCCGAGCTCACGTCGCCGGCGCCGGCGTAGCCGACCGTGCCGTCGCCAATCAGGGTGTTGATCTTGCCCGTCGCCATGTTGATGCGGCGGATGCGGTGGTTGGTGTACATGGCGAGGACCAGGTTGCCGTCGGCTTCTATATCGAAGTCGCTCAGGTCGGGTAGCAAGCTGGCAGCGGCGTCTGCGCCTTCTGTCGTCGCGCCTTGGTAGAGGCCGGCGATTCGAGTCAGGGCGCCCGTGGCCTTGGCGCGGAGGACGATCGCCTGGGTCGCGTTCGTGGTCGCGCCCTGGCAGAAGTCGGCCGCGATGTAGGCGTCGCCGTCGGCTTTAAAGCGCACGATAGCGTTGAACTGCGGCACGTAGCGGAGCCGCACCGTGCCCTGCACGCAAGCAGCCGTATTGCCCATCAACCACGTCGTGACGATGCCCGTCTCCGGGTTGATGACGCGGATGCGGTTGTGATTGTAGTCCGGCACGTAAACGAGGCCGTTCGCGTCCACGCTCACCGAGGACGGGTTGCCGATGTTTGCGTCCGCGCCTTGGCCGTTATCGCCGTACGGCTCCGCGTTCACGCTGCCACCGCCCGCAAGCGTGTCGATGTTGCCCGTGGAGAGCGACACCATACGGACCCGAGCGTTGCTATAGTCCGCAATGTAGAGGTAGCCGCGCGTCTCGTCCAAGGCGAGCGCATACACGTTGGAGACCTTGGCTCCTGCGGCGGGACCCGAGTCCCCGGAGAACCCGCAGGTGCCGCCGGCGAAGAGCGAAATTTCTCCGCGCGGACTGATCTTGTACACGGCGCACGTGTCCGCCACGTACATCGTTCCATCCGCAGCGGCCGCAACGCCGAGCGCGTAGCTGTTCGGCTTGGCGAACGCCGCCGGGCCCGGGACACCGGTGGTGCCGCCGGTGGACACGTGCACGTAGTTCATCAGCGGGAACACGATGCCGGAAGCGGGCGCCTCCGCCGCTATGGAGAAGACTTGCGGGCTCCCCGTCACCGGCACGCCGTGGATGTCGTTGTAGCTCGCCTCGAACGTGTAGTTGCCGGGAGCGAGACCGACGCGGCCGGTTTGAGTAGCGTTACCGGAGGCGTTGGTCGTGCTCGTCAGAGCGATAGCGCCGCCGGCGAGGCCAGAGCCAGTCGCAGTCTCCGAGCGCTTCCACCGGACGTTCACGCCGGAGATGTTGGCGTTTGCGCTATCGGTCAGCTTCACGGTGATGGGCGCAAACGGAGCGTCCAGCTTGACGGTCTGCCCGGTGCCCGCGACCTTGGCCAGGGTTCCGGTTGGCGCCGTGCTGGTGCCGACGCCCCAGATCGCGCGCACCGCGAGGTTCGTCGCGTCTGCGAAGTACAGATTGCCGGCATCGTCGAAAGCCAGCGTGGTCGGCTTGTTCACCTGCGCCGTGTTGCCGGCGACGTAGTCCCCCGTGAACCCGGCCGTCCCGGTGCCTGCAATCGTGGTGATGCGCGTCGTGAGCGCGTCCACACGGTGCACGCGGTCGCCACCGCGATTGGCGAGGTACAGGTTCCCAGCCTTGTCGAAGGCAATCGCGGGGGCGTAGGTGAATTTGGCGCTCGTCGCGGTGCCGCCCTCTGCCGGAGACTCCGTGCCGTAACCGCCCGCAAGTCGAACCAAGGACTTGTCCGCTTCCACACGAGCAACGCCGTTGAACGACGAAGCTTCGCCATCACCGCAAAGGTAGGCGGAGAGGAACATCTTGCCGTCCTTGTCCCACGCCACCGAGCACGCGTTCCCATAGTCATAGCAGCGTGCGAACTGCAGGGGCCCCGTGGAGCTGCAGGTCGTGCTGGGAATGAACACGCTCGTGATGATCCCGGTGACGGAGTCCACCTTGCGGAGGCGCCCGGTGCCGTAGTCCGAGATGTAGACGTCACCGTTCGGTGCGACGGACACACCCGAGGGCGTGATGTAGGCCGAGTCGGCGGGACCGCCGTCACCCCAAGGGTTGACGTTGGCTGCGTTCTTGTCGCCAGCGAAAGTGAGGATGCTTCCCGTCGCCAGGTCCAGCTGCCAGACGCGGTAGTTGTAATAGTCCGCGATGTAGAGGTAGCCACGCGGTTCGTCGAGGGCGAGACCGTAGACGTAGTTGAACTGAACGGAGGTTCCGGCGCCGGAGCTCCCGGTCGTGCTGCTGCAGCTGTCGCCAGAAGCCGTGCCCTGACCCGCGATGCGAGTCAGCACACCGGCCGGCGTGAGCTTGTACACCGCGCAGTGGGAAGCGATGTAGAGCGTACCGTCCGACGCCGACGCGACCGCGCGAGCCTCGGTTGAAAGCTTGGATACAGAGCCTGCGCCCGGCACGGTCGCCCCGCCGCTTGGCAGCTTGTTAGCGTTGACCAACGTGAAGATGTCCTTCGCGTTGGGGGCGACCGCCTTCGCCGTAAACTCCACGGACGAAGCGCCCGGAGCGGAAACGGTGAACTTGTAACTGCCCACGGCGCGCCCCACGCGGCCGGAGACCTGCGAAATGCCCGTGGCGCCGGTGTTGCCGGCGACCGCATAAGCGCCCGCAGCCGGAACCACCGTGATGGCGACGCCCTGCAGCGGGGTGTTGTTCGCGTCCACCAGCTTGACGGAGACGTTCGCAAACGGCGCGTTGACCGCTACGTCGGCCACGGCGCCGCTGGTGACCGTGAGCACGCGGTTATTGGTGACGCACGCGCCGGAGATGCAGCTCTTGTTGTCGCCGCAAACCAGGCCGTCCACCACGTTGGCCTGCTGCTCGTTGCAGGTGGGCGGATTCGTCGCGCAATTGAGCGTGCCCTTATGGCAAGGGTTCGCGCTCGGTACGCAGCTCGCGCCGTTCTGGCACGCCGCGCACACGCCGCTCGCGCAAAAGTTGAAAGGAGCCGAGCCCGCGCACGACGTGCCGTCCGTCGCGGGGAGCTCCGTGTCCACGCAGTTGGGGCCGTTCGCGCACTCCTGCTTGCCCTGGTGGCACTCGTTCGTCGGCTCACAGGCGCCGTCTGCCACGCAAGCCACGCACTTGGCCGCGCTGTCACACACTTTGCCGGTATCGCACTCGGTGCCGGCGGCTTTGTTCCCGGTGGGGTTGCACACGGGCCCGGCGGCGCACGCCCAGGTTCCGGTTCGGCAGGTGTCGGCAGGTGTGCAGGTGTCGCCCTGCTTGCAATCTACGCAGAGGCCAATCGCGCACACCTTGTCCGTCCCGCAGCTCGTGCCGTTCTGGGCGTTGCCGCTCACTTCGCAGGTTGGGCCGGTGGCGCAAGACAGCTTGCCGGTGATGCAC
>JAQSWN010000187.1 GCA_029266615.1 Polyangiaceae bacterium | reverse complement strand
TGCCCTCTGGATGATGGCCTCGAGCCCTTCCGGATAGTCTGGCCGGAGCGCTCGCGGCAGCTTGTACTCGTTGAGGAGTATCTTGCGGAGCGCGTTGGCGCCGTTGCCGAAGGGGCGCAAACCGAGGGTCGCCACGTACAGCACGCAACCCATGGCGTACACGTCGGCGCGACGGTCGACCTGCCCACCGGAAATCTGCTCGGGGGGAATGTAGGCAAACTTCCCCTTCACTTCTCCCGTTTTCGTGCGTTCGTGCAGCTGGTAGCGGGCTTTGGCGATACCGAAGTCGTTGACCTTCGTCTGCCCTTGCATCGAAACGAGGATGTTGGGCGGCGAAATGTCCCGATGCACGACCCCGAGCAGAGCGCCGTCGGCACCCAACGTTTCGTGCGCGGCGTGAAGGCCCGCGCAAGCGTCGGCGATGATTCGCGCCGCGATACGCAGGTCCAGCGCGACGAGAGATTCGCCTTGGCGCAGGAGGCCTGCGAGCGAATCACCCGCGACCCACTCCATGGCCATGAACATCCGATCACCGTCTTTGCCGAGCTCGTAAGTCTCGCACACGTTCGGGTGATGTATGGATGACGCGACCGTCGCTTCGTCGATGAACATACGCGCGTAGTTCTCGTCGTCCGCCACCTCTGCGCGAATCAGCTTGAGCGCGACCGTGCGAGCAAAACCGCTGCCGACGGGCCGCGCCGTCCACACTTGCCCCATGCCTCCGCTCGCCAGGAGCGCGGTGAGCTGATAGCGCCCGATGCGATCGCCAGGCGAGAGAGTATCCCCAGGCTCGGACTGCATGTGCGGACGGGTGTTACTCATGATGCCCAAGTGCCGAAAGTTCGAAGCGAGCACGCCGTAACGAGAGTGGGTACGAAGCTCACGAAGTTATGTCAGTATCGATGATGTGGCCAATCAACCTAACGGTTGCGGCGAATTTTTTATGAGGGCCTGCAGTCATGGCTGAACAGACGACAGGCTCTTTGATCGGCCGCTACCAGCTCGTGGCCCCTATTGGGGTCGGGGGAATGGGGCGCGTTTGGGTCGCGATCGACACGGCTTCGCCGGGGCTCCGGCTCGTCGCTCTCAAGACCACGCTGAACGGCGCGGACGCCGGCATGAACCCAGATTTTTGGGCCGTCCTCGCTGACGAGGCGGGGCTCGCTTCGCGCATCAACCATCCAAATGTGTGCGCCACTCACGAGCTCAGCGAGGAGGGCGGTACTCACTTCTTGGTCATGGATTGGTCTGACGGCGCGTCGCTCAGAGACGTGCTGAACGGTCTCCCGGGCAAGAAGATGACGCCCGAGCTCGCGGCCCACGTTTGCGCCGGGGTCGCGGCCGGCCTGCACGCCGCCCACGAGCTCGTGGACGAGCAAGGCCACTCCCTCGGCGTCGTTCATCGCGACGTCTCGCCGCAGAACGTGCTCGTCTCCACGCGCGGGCAAGTTCGCCTCGCGGACTTCGGAGTCGCCAAGTCGCGCGGGCAGCTCCACAAGGCGACGGAGACGGGAGAGGTCAAGGGCAAGCTCTCGTACATGGCCCCGGAGCAGGTGACGTCGAAGAACATCGATCGGCGCGCCGACATCTTCGCGCTCGGTTGCGTCCTCTACGAAGCGGCGCTTGGCGTTCGCCCTTTTCACGGAGCGGACGCGCTGGCGACGATGTACAAGATCCTGGAGGAAGAGCTGACGCCTCCTCGCGCTCACGATCCTGCTTTTCCGGAAGAGCTGTCGCGCGTGCTCGTCAAAGCCCTCGCGAAAGATCCGAGCGAGCGCTACCAGACGGCCGAGGAGCTGCGCGAGGCGCTCGTCGAATACCTTTCATCCACGGGAAAGTTCTTCGGCGACAAGCAAGTCGTGGAGGTGCTGAGCGCGACGCTCGGCCCCGAGCTGGCGGAGCGCAACCGGGCCATCCGTTCCACGGCGGAGCGGCTCCGCCGCGGCGAGAAGGTGTCACCACGAGAGTCGCCGCCGCCGCCACGCCCGCACGAAACGCTCACGCCCGAGGGCGGCGTCGAGCGCACCGTGACTGCGCTGCATCAGAATCGTCGTCAGGCTTGGACACGGCTCGTCGTCGCCGCGCTCGGCACGGTCGCGGTCGCGGCTGCGGTCTGGGGCTTCTCGCCGAAGAACGGGTCCCAGCCGGTGGTGGCTGCTTCGCCGGTAACGAGCGCTCCGCTGCCGAGCATCCCTGCCGCCGCCGTGTCTCCTCCTCCTGCTGCTTCCGTAGACGGCAGCGCAGCCATCGTCACTGCGCCGGAGCCGAGCTCCGCGGCTTCAGGCGCTTCCGCCGGGCGCCCTCGTCCGACCGGCGCGCGCGTCACCGCCCGTCCTCCCTCTTCCGCGAGCTCCCCCACCTCTGCGGCTCCGCAACCGGACAAGGCAGCAGGCAGACGGCCGCGCCCGATCGACAAAGACAACATCTTCGCGACCCCCTGACCCATCATGATCCGATTCACGGCTTCCGCTCTCGTCCTCTTCACTTGTTCGTTTTCCACCCTCGCTCACGCGCAGGAAGCACCGGCGGAAGCGTCGCCAACCGCAGCCGCGCCTGATGCCGCCGCGAAGCAAGAAGCCGCGCGGCGCTTCGGCAGCGCGATCAAGCTCTATGAAGACGGCGACTACCAGCTCGCGCTGGCCGAGTTCGAGCGCGTGTACGAGCTGGTGCCGGACTACCGCGTGCTCTACAACATCGGTCAGGTGAGCATGCAGCTGGGCCGATACGCTCGTGCCCTTCGCACCCTGCGCGAGTACATGGGGCGCGGCGGAGACGCGGTGCCTAGCGACAGGCGCAGCGCCGTGCGGGTGGATCTCGAGCTTCTCGAGACACGTACGGCTACTCTGACCCTCGACATTCAGCCGCCAGGAACCGAGGTTTGGATCGACGGCGTTCTCATCGGGCAGGCGCCGCTCGCCCAGCCCGTCGTGGTCGACGTCGGTGAGCGCACCGTGCAGGCGAGGCGACGCGGATTCGTGGGGCGCACTCAGGCCATCACGCTGGCCGGCAGTGACCAACGAGAGCTCGTCCTCAAGCTCGAGGCGGACCCCACGGCCGCGCCGAGCGCCGGCCCGGCGGGCTCGCAACGCGTCGGCCCTCGAACGGACGCCACGGTGCCGGAGAAGAAACCCCGCACCCTGCTCTGGGTGGGCTGGGGCGCGACCGCGACGCTCGCCGCCGGCTCCGCCGTGGCGGCGGTGCTCGGCGCTTCTGCCGCGGGGAACCTGAAGGACCTGCGGGACACCCGCAGCGCCACGCGGGACGCTTTGGACAACGCGGAAGACCGCGCTCAGACGCGCTTCCTGGTCGCGGACGTTCTCGGCGTCGCTGCGCTCGCGGCGGGAGCGACGACCCTGTATTTCCAGCTCTCTGGCTCCGGTCAGCGCGAGAAACCGCAGCACGCTCGGCTCGGAGTCAGCGTGCTTCCGAACGGCGTTTCGCTACGGGTAGAGCACTAAGTTACTTGCTCTCGAACAGGTCGTCGAAGACGCGGTCGAACTCGTCGTCGTTCACGGCGCGGGCGTTGCTGGCCGCGGACGGCAGCGGCTTCGGCGAGAGGTGCTCGATGCGCTCGGACACGTCCCGGTAGCCGGGGTCGCGGCGGGCGATCTTCTGAAAGTAGTAAAGGGCGTCCTGGTTCTTGCCCTTCATCTCGTACACGTTGCCGAGGTCGTAGTAGAGGTTCATCTCTTGCTCGACCGTCTTCTGCGCCGCGGAGAGGGCCCGCACGTACGCTTCGGCGGCGCGGTCCAGCTGGTTCTGCTCGAGGTAGATGAGGCCGATCATCGCGAAGCACATGCATTCGCGCAGCGGGTCGCGCCCCGCGACTTCGAACTCACCCACCGCGTCCGGCAGGAGCCCCATTTCCTTGTAAGCAACGCCGAGGTCGTAGTGGGTCGCGCTGTCGTTGTCGGCGACCTGCGCCTTCACGCCCGCCTTGAACTTCTCGAACACCTGGTCGACGTCGATGTCCTGGGTCGACGAGAGAGTTTTCCGCCCCGTAGAGGCGAAGCTCTCCGGCATCGGCTCTAGCGCGTCCAGCGCGTGCAGCGACTGGTCCACGTCGAAGCTCTGCTCGGGGCTAGCCCGCTCGCTCAGCCGCGAGCGCTCTTTGGTTTGGCTATCGGCCGAGCTCGGCAGCTGAGCTTCGATCTCGCTCAGCCGCTCCAGCACCAACTTGTGATTGGGGGTGCGACCGAGCTGCTCGAGCAAGATGTTCTTCGCGTCGTCGAACAAGCCGCGAGCGGCGAAGAACTCGGCTTCGTCCAGTACGTCTTCCAAGCCTTCGTAGCTCTGCTCGGGAGCCGAGGCGGCGGCGGGCGGAGGGATGAAGTCCTCGACGCTGGAGATCTCTTCTTCTTCGTCGTACTGAGGGAGCGGCGCGGCTTGCGGCGGCTCTTCCGTCGGCACACCCAAGTCGTCCTCGTCCGACTGCGACGCGAGGGGGAAGCTCGGTAGCGGCTCGTCCGGCCCTGGCGAGCCGAACGGGTCGTCCATGGCCGCGAGCGAGCGCTTCGTGAGGTTGGTCCGCTCCGGCTCGCTGTGCATGGCCTGCTCGGGGCTGACCTCTTCCAGATCGTAGGAGGGGAGCGGCGCGCTCGGATCGTAAGCGTCAGGTTGCGAACCGGGGAGGGCGACGCGCGTGCGCCCGTCGTCTGCCTCGGCCGTGTACGGGCTGGAACCCGTCGCGAGCTCTTCCCACAGCAAGAGCGCGTCGTGGTTTTCGGGGTCCACTTCCAGCACTTGCGAGAGCAGCGCTTCCGCGTGGGCGCTGTTTCCCGCTTCGAAATGGAGCTGCGCGACGTTGATGGTCTCGGCGCGCGCGGCTTCCTGCTCGCCTGCCTCCAGCAAGACCTCACGCAGCTTCTCTCGAATCTCCAGCGAGCGTGGATCGATCTCGAGCGCGATGTGCAGCGCTTCCACCGCCTTCGGATACAGGCGGAGCTTGCGGAACGACTCGGCGTCCACGACGGCCTTCCGCGCATGGGCGCTGACGTCGAACGAGCTCGGGTCGTTCAGCTCCTCCGCGGCTTCCATCTGGTCGTCCACCACGACGACGTCCGGCGTGCTCAGCATGCGCGGTCGCGGATCCGGCAGGGGTGCCGCTTGCGGAGCCGCAACGTCGAAGTTTTGCGAGTCTTCGATCAGCTCTACCTCGGAGTCCAACAACGCGGCTGCACCGGAGCCCGAGTGGGGCGCTTGCGAAGCGTGCGAAGACTCCATCGGCCGCACCGAGTGCGCGCCGGGGATCATGCTGTCGAAAGCGGCGACCTGGTCATCGCTCGGCGCGACTTGCCGGAGGTGGCCGAGCAGCTGGCCGTAGAGCTCGGTCTTGTTCTGCTCGCGCGCCAGGCGCGCCATCTCTTTGTAGACCTCGACCGCTTTCGTCTCTTGGCCGATGAGCGTGAACGCCTGCGCGAGGAAACCGAGCGTCTCGAGATCCTTCGGGTCCGCCTGGAAGCAGATTTGCAGCTTCGCCAGCGCCTGCATGCCGTCTTCACGCGTGGCGCGGCCGAGGTAAAGCTCGGCCGCCACGCGCGCGAAGCGCGCATCCGGGCGGAAGTGCAGGATGCGCTCGACGACTTTCAGCGCGTCGTCCGCTCGCTCCAAATTGAGGAGCAGCTCCGCTGCCGTCCAAAAGGACTCGATCGCTTCGTCCAGCGACTGTACGCGGCAGCAGGCCTCCGCGAGGCGCAGGTGCGGGAGCGGATTGCCCGCGTCCAGCTCGACCATCTTCCGGAACACCTCGATGGCGTCTCGGTCTCGGCCGGCGCGCTGTAGACGCGTCGCTACTTCGTCCCAAGCGGCGAGGGCGTCACTCGTCAGGCCGAGCTGGGTGTAAATGTCGGCCAGCTTGGGGACGATGTGCCCGTAGCGATCCGCCAGCTCCGGCGCGTGCTTCTTGATGAGCTCGCGGATCTGCTTGTAGACAGCGATGGCCTTGAGCGCGAAGCCTTGGGCCGCGTAATACTGCCCGACGCGGTCGTACGTCGCGATCGCTTCGGGGTACGCGGACAACCTGGCTTGCAGGTCGCCGATCTTCAATAGAGTGCGAGCGTCGTTCGGGTCTTCCTGAACGATTCGCTGGTATTCCACGATCGCCCGGTCGTACTTCTTCTTCTCGATGTACTTCTGGGCGGCCTGGAGGATCTTCTCGCGCTCGATGGACAAGACTTCCGCTCGGGTGGTGAGCTCAGCAAGCTTGCCGAAACCACACGGAGCGCCAAATCCTACGAACTTTCGCGGGGTTGGTCAAGCCGTGTAGGACCGTTCGCAGGCGGATGTGGCTCGCTCCGGAAGTCTGCCTGCGTGCTACGTTTTTCTACGAGAGCTCCCCCCTTCGCGCCGTCGCGCGTCCACATGTCCGGCGAACCGCTCACTTACGACGACGTTCAGCGCGCTCAGGCGCGCATCTCCGGCCGGGTGCGCCGAACCCCGCTCAGCGAAAGCGCGGCGCTTTCGCGCCTCGCAGGCTGCCAAGTTTTCCTCAAGCTCGAAAATCTGCAGTTTACCGGCTCCTTCAAGGAGCGCGGGGCGGCGTCGCGCCTGCTCAGCCTCGACGACGCCGAGCGAGCGCGCGGAGTCATCACGGCCAGCGCCGGCAACCACGCCCAGGCCGTCGCGCTCCACGCCTCACGCCTGGGCGTAGTTGCCACGGTGGTGATGCCGGAAGCGACGCCCCTGGTGAAGGTCCGGGCTACGGAGGGTTTTGGGGCGCGGGTGCTACTCCACGGCGCAGGCTACGACGCCGCCGCTGAGCGCGCCGCCGAGCTCGCGGCCGAGTCCGGCGCCGTGTACGTGCACCCATTCGACGACTTGCAGGTGATGGCGGGGCAGGGAACGATCGGGCTCGAGCTGCTCGAACAGCTGCCGGACTTCGACGCGCTGGTGGTTCCCGTCGGCGGCGGCGGGCTGATCGCCGGCATCGCCACGGCGGTGCGCCCCTCGCGTCCCAATGCGCGCATCATTGGTGTGGAGTCGCGCACCTTCCCGGGCATGCGCCGCGCGCTGGAATCGGAGGCGCCTCGCTCGTTGCCGCCCCCCGCGCTGCCCGGCGGTAAGACAATCGCGGACGGCATCGCAGTTCGCCGCGTCGGTCAGCTGCCGCGGCAGGTGGTGCGCGCGCTGGTGGACGAGATCGTGCTCGTGGACGAAGAAGAGATCGCCGAAGCGATCTTGCTCCTGCTGGAGCGGGAGCGCACCGTCGCGGAGGGCGCAGGAGCAGTCGGCTTGGCCGCGCTGCTGCATCGCGATTTGGGTCTCTCGGGTCAGCGCGTCGTGGTCGTCGTGTCGGGCGGTAACATCGACGTCAACCTGATGGCCCGCGTCATTCAACGCGGCCTCGTGAAGAGCGGCCGCTTGTGCCGCTTCTGGATCACGGCCAGCGACGTCGCGGGCACCCTGCACGGCATCACCGGCGCGGTCGCGGCGGCGCGCGCCAACATCGTCAGCATCGAGCATGATCGCGCCTTCGCGGATCTCGAGCTCGGTCAAACGCGCGTGGAGCTCGTCATCGAGACGAACGGCCCCGACCACGTCGCGCTCGTGGAAAAGTCGCTCCGCGACGCCGGCTTCGAGCCCGGGCGAGACTGAGCGGCTCAGCTCGCTTGGCGCACCGAGAGCATGTCGAACATCCACACGTCCGGCGAGCGCGGGTTCGTACGCACCTCTCGGTTCTTCGGATCCACGATGAGGTCCAGCACCTCCAGCTGAACCTGGCCGATGAGCGGCGTGGCGCCAGTGGGGACGACCAGCGCGTCCGTCGTCATGTCGCGCCCCAAGATTTCGACGCGGACGCCGGTGACTCTGCCGACCTCGCAAGTGCTGCCGTCAGCCAGGGTCGCGACCCGACGCTCCGCCGTCTGCAAGCCGAGCGCGTCCGCGATGTCTTGCGGCAAAACGAGCATGACCGACCCCGTGTCGACCAGCCCTTCCACCTCGACGTGCCGAACTCGTTCGCGGGCAATGAGCCCGTTGTCGGCCATGCCTCGGTCCACGACGTTCTCGAGAATCAGCTTTGTCATGACTTTGCCCATGCCTCTGCTCGGCCCGGTGCCGCGCCAGTTGCGAGACGATTGCGCCGAGACTTTAGCACGCCGCTCAACGCAGGTATTGCAGGTGGTCGATCTCGATGCCTCCGCCGGGGCTGGAGATCGTGACGCGCTGGATGCCGCCGCTGCTCACGATGCCGAAGAAGCGATCCTCTTCGGTTTCGCCGTAGTTGCTGCTGTCACCGATGCCCAGGGCAACCTCCTCGTAGATGACGACGTTGCTGGCGTCGTACGCGGTGAGGGTAACGTTCGTGTCGTACGCGCCATCGGTCCACACCATGCCGACGTGCGTCGGCAAGCCGCCCAGCACTTGCGCGTCGAACGTGAGCTCCAAGCTGCCCGTCGTCGAGAAGAGCGAATTGCAATCCGTGCACTTGCCGTCCAGCACGCCGTCGTCGCAATCCACCGAATCGACGAGCGCGCTGCCCGCGGAAGAGCCGAAGGCGGTGCTCGACGAAGTCAGACCTGGAAGATCGATGGTTTCGTCGTCGAAGTCGTCCAGGTAGAAGTACTGCTCGTACTGCACGTCGGCGAATGGACCGGTGGTATCGCAAAGGTACGGTTGGGCGAGGATGGGGCCATCCGGCAGCGCGACTGGCTCGCCGCCGTCCGCGGAGCCCGCCGCTCCGGCATTGCCGATTGCTCCGCCTGCTCCGGCATCGCTGATTGCACCGCCTCCGCCGTCGGTTCCGCCGTCGGGTGCCCCGGCGCTGCCAGCGCCTGCGGGGCCTGCATTCGCCTCGGCGCCGGCCGCGCCTCCCTGCGGATCGGCGATGCTAGGGCCTCCTGCGTCTCCTCCGACGCCGGCCTCGCCACCGTCGCTTTCCCGAACCGCGACGCGTTCGTCGCTGCTGCCACAGTTGTAGAGCACGGCCGCGGCGAAGAGCAGCAGACCGCCGGAAAGCTTGTTCATGAGCAGACGGTAGCTGATTTCGCGCCGCCCCAGCGGCCCCCCTTGATTGACGAGGGCAGGGGTACAATGCTCTCTGGGTGCAATCCGAAACGAGCTCTGCTCTGGGCGCCTACCGTGCGCCGTTCGCCGCCGGTGGCCCCGTCGCCATTGACGAACGGCTGTGTGAGCGACTGTTAGCCGTCGCGCTTTCCAAAGGTGGAGACTACGCGGACCTGTTCTTCGAGTACCGGGCCGGCGGAGGCTTCAACTTCGAGGAGGGTATTCTCCGGAGCGCCTCGCGCGGCGTGAGCCTGGGCCTCGGCGTGCGAGTGCAAAAAGGCGACGCCACCGGCTATGCCTACGTAGAAGACCTGGAGTTCGACGCCATGAAGCGCGCGGCGGAAACGGCGGCTCGCATTGCGGACGGCGGCAAGAACATCGATCCGGTGCGGCTGGAACGGCGTGACGTGGCGGACCGCTACCGGCTCGAGCAAACGACGTTAGACGTGCCGGGCGCTGAAAAGCGCGACTTGTTGGAGCGCGCGAGCAAGGCCGTGCTCGCCTTCGACTCCCGCATCGTCAAAGCGTCTGCCTCTTTTTCGGAAGAAGTACGCGAGATCTTGATCGCGACGAGCGACGGGCGCTTCGTGCGCGACTTCCAGCCCATGCTGCGCTTCGGCATCAGCGCCGTCGCGGAGCGTGACGGCAAGCGCGAGTCCGGACGGAGCGGCGGCGGTGGCCGCATGACCCTGAACTATTTCGCCGGCAAATCGCCGGAGGACCACGCGCGCATCGCGGCCCAGCAGGCGCTCGTCTTGTTGGACGCCAAACCGGCGCCAGCCGGCCAAATGGAGGTGGTGCTGGCTCCGGGTGATAGCGGAATTCTTCTGCACGAAGCGGTGGGCCACGGGCTCGAGGCCGACTTCAATCGCAAGAAGACGAGCAATTACACCGACCAAGTGGGGCAGGTGGTCGCCAGCAAGCTCTGCACGGTGGTGGACGACGCCACGTTGCTGCAGAGCCGCGGCTCCATCAACGTGGACGACGAAGGGCTCACGCCCGAGCGCTCCGTACTGATCGAGAACGGAATTTTGCGCGGGTACATGCAGGACCGCCTCTCCGCGAAGCATTTTGGCGTGACGCCGACGGGCAACGGCCGTCGTGAGAGCTTCGCCGCGTCCCCCATGCCCCGCATGACCAACACCGTGCTCCTGGCCGGCCAGGACGACCCGGAAGAGATGGTTCGCAGCGTAAAGCGAGGTATTTACGCGAAGACGTTCGGCGGCGGCCAGGTGGACATCTCGAACGGGGACTTCGTCTTTTCCCTTACGGAGAGCTACCTGATAGAGGACGGAAAACTGACTCAACCTCTGAAAGGTGTGAATCTTATCGGCAACGGTCCCGAAACACTGCGCGATGTATCTCAGTTGGGTAACGATGTGGCTCTCTCCGACGGCAATTGGACCTGTGGCAAAGACGGCCAAAGTGTCCCGGTCGGGGTGGGCTGCCCAACCATCAAAATCTCACGGATAACCGTTGGCGGCACCGAAATCTGAGCATTCCCGAGCCAAGAGCTTCGTAGCGGTCATCGGTCACGGACCGATGCTCGAGCGTGAGGAGGGAGCTTCATCCACGTTGCGCCAACTAGGCGCGACGGTAAGAACGCTCGACCTGTGGGACGACCCGGTCGAGCTCATTCAAGAAGACGACGACGAGATGGAAGTGCGCCCACGCGCACTGGTTTTCGAGGCGCTGGACCGCCCCGACCTCGCCGTCGCCGCCCTGCGTGCAGTCCGCAAGGAGCCATACTTCGACAACGTCGGCGCGATCATTGCCGTAACAGTCGGGCAGATCGCCCGCATCGACCCCTCGACCGGTTTCGATGATTTCGTACTTCATCCCTACGTCCCGGAGGAGCTCTATGGGCGCATCCGGGCGCTGGAATGGCGGCGCAGCGAGTTTGCGACGGAAGAGCGTCACAAGGTGGCCGGAATCGTCGTGGACAAGGCCGGTCACGAAGTTTTCGTGGACGGTCGTCCCATCGCCTTGACCGCCAAGGAGTTCGCGCTCCTGGCGTACCTGTGCGAACGGCGCGGCAAGGTCCTTTCGCGCGAGCATCTTTTGGCTCGCGTGTGGGGCAACCGCTACGAAGGCGGCCCTCGAACGGTGGACATCCACGTGCGGCGTTTGCGCGCCAAGTTGGGTGACGCCCTCCCGCTCGAGACGCTGCGAGGCTCCGGCTACAAGCTGCGCGCTCCAGACCACGAAGAGAAGGCCGCGCGCGAAGCCGAAGAGCAGGTCGACGACGAAGAAGAGATCGAAGAGGCGTGAGCCTGCGCGGCGCTCCGGGTCACCCCAGGAGCGCCGCGACCTGCTCCAGCACTTCTTCTTCCTCTTCGGCGATCTCCAAATCCGAGAGCAAGAGCTCCTTTACCGCTCGCAGTACCTCCGTGCGTCGCTCCTTGAGCACGCCGAGGTTCGGTGGCACGAGCGGTGCGCGCCCGGTGAGCATGGCCGAGAGCCCGGCCAGGTCCTGGTCCGTGAGGCCGCTGCGGCGGGCGTAACCAAGTAGCTTCTCCGCCTCTGCGGGAGCCACTTCATGATCCGCCCACGCAACTTGCACGAGCAGCTTCACCAGCTCGAGCGCGAACAGCCTGGACGAAGTCACAGCCGACATCCTCCCAGGTTAGCAAGGGGCGGCTCCTCTCGACCGAGAATCTGGGCGCTCCACGACCGGCGTGAGGCAGGCAAAGTCGCGACGCGCAACCGCGCGGGAGCACTCGGGATTAACTGACGCGAGCTTGGGCCGCTTACCCACGTAGGCTCATGAATGCGAAAAGCTCGGCAGCCGAAGGCAGCGACGGGTCAGCGTCCAAGAATGAGGAGCTCATCAAGCATCTCGAGTGCCTTTCCGGAGTGCTGAGCGAGCTCAGGAGGAGAGAGGCCGGCAGTGCGCTGCCTGCTTGGCTCGGGCGGGGGCTTTCGGAAGCGGACCACCACCTCATGTCCGCTCAGGTGGCGCTGCTTGCGCTTCAGGCTCCGCTCAGGTGATTAAGTCACGTGGATTACATAAACCTGTGTCTAAACGGTACGAATAGCGGTTGAACGCCGTTATCATCACGGTGGCTCGAGCCGTCGTGGAGCGCTCAACCGCATGGGACTCACGTGGCGCCTTCTTCTCCTCCGCTGCTCGGGCGGCGAGCTTCGGCCGACATGAGCCAAGAGAGCGACGCGCCTAGGACTGCCAGCGGTGAGCGCCCAGCCGCGCTGGCGACCGGCTTTGCGCACGAGGTGCGCGCGCCCCTTGCGGTCATCCTCGGTAACGCGGCGAGCGCGGCCGATCAGCTTCTCGCCGCGAGGACGGCGCTCGAGGGCGGCGCAGAAGCGTCCACCCTCCTCGGCGTCGTCGCGGAGGTCCACGAAGCGCTGGCCGAGATTCGGGCGGCCGCTCAACGCATTGAACGCGCGATATTCCCGGTGCCGAGCGCGCCTCCGACGGCGGTCGCGTCCGAGCGAAGACGAATTCTGGTCGTGGACGACGACGAGTCGATCCGCAAAGTGATGAAGCGGATGTTGCGCGAGTACGAAGTCGACACCGCGAGCGACGGCGAAGCTGCGCTGCGGCTCTTGTCGTCCCGCCCCGAGTACGACGTCATACTTTGCGATCTCGTGATGCCAGGCATGGACGGCATCGCGCTGTACGAGGAGCTCGAGCGGCGCTCACCCGAGCTCTTGCCGCGAATGATCTTCGTTACCGGCGGCATGGCGGGGCCGCGCGCGGCGGAATTCCGACGCGCGCTCGGTCACCGCTTCTTGGACAAGCCGTTCGCGCCGCCGGTGCTTTTGGCGCTCATGACTCAGCTCTTCGCGCCGGTCGAGTAACTTTTTCGCGCGGTGCGGCCAGGCGTCGGCTACTATCGGGCCATGCTGACGCGGGTGTTTCGTTGGAGAGGCGCCTGGCTGGGCCTTGTAGCGATGTTGGTCGCGCAAGGGTGCGGGGATGAAGCGGCTAGTGACACCGCCAGGTTCGGCACCGGCAGTAGCGGCAGCAGCGGCAGCAGCGGCTCGACGAGCGGCGGCGGTCCGCTCGGAGGCGCTCAAGCGACCAGTGGAGCCAACGGCGGCGGCGGCAAGAACAGCAGCGGCGGCTCGAGCAGCGGCGGCAAGGGCAACAGCAGCGGCGCGTCCGCAGGCGGCGGGGGCTCGAGCGGCAACGCCGGGAGCGCCGGCAATGGCGGAGGGGTCTCTGGTAGCGGTGCTGGTGCCGGTGCCGGTGCCGGTGGCTCTGGCTCCGCGAACGTATCCAAGTCGGCTGGTTGCGGTAAGGCAGCGCCTCTCGCGGGCGCCGAACAGAAGAGCGTCACCATCGGCGCCGACGCGCGTGGTTACTTGCTCGTTCCCCCAACGAGCTACAAACCCGACACTGCCTATCCGCTCGTGTTCGTGTTCCACGGCGGTGGCAGCGCGGGCAGCCTCATGCGCGCGGGCTTCACTCTGGAGGCGGCCGCCCAGGGACAGGCCGTCTTCGTTTACCCGGATGGGCTGGGCTACATCTGGGACCTGAAGAACGACGGCCCAGACGCCAAGCTGTTCGACTCGATGGTTGCGACACTGCAAGACGGCTGGTGCGTCGACAAGAACGCGATCTTCGCCGTCGGTTTCAGCTACGGCGGCTGGGCCGCGACGCAGATGGCAAAAGCGCGCCCTACCGTCCTGCGGGGAGTGGTTTCCATGGCGGGTGGCGGCCCCTCAGGTGGCCTCGCCAGTGACTCACCGGTGGCCGCTATGCTCGTGCATGGAATGAACGACACCGCAGAGTCGCCGGATTCCGGTGCGCGCAGCCGGGATCACTTCGTCGCCACCAACGGTTGTGCGACCACTTCCCAACCCGTGGAGCCCTCTCCCTG
>JAQSWN010000394.1 GCA_029266615.1 Polyangiaceae bacterium | reverse complement strand
CGCCGAGCGCGATTCACTTCGCGCGCTTCGAGCTGAGCTTCTTGAAGGCTTGGTCCGAGCGCTTCGAGCCGGAAGCGGCGTTTCCGATCGACGCCGTGTGCGTGCACGCCATCGCCTGCCGTCTCTATCCCGACTTGCCGCGACGTAATTTGCGCGCGCTGGCCGGCTTTCTCGGCCATGGGCTGCATTTGGAACGCCGCTCGTTGGGCCACGTCTTGGCGACGGCGTTCATTTGGCAAAAGTTGGTGAGCCAGCTCGCCGAGCGCGGTATCCACGATTGGGCCGCGCTCGGCGCGTGGCTCTCCAACCCGGAAAAGCCCGCGACCCCGCGCAAGCGCCGCTACCCCATCGCGCCGCAAAGCTATCGCTCCCTGCCGGATCAATCCGGCGTGTACCGCTTCTTGCGCTCGAACGGCGACGTGCTCTATGTCGGCAAGGCGACCAGCCTGCGTAAGCGCGTGTCCTCGCATTTCACGAAGCAGAGCGGCGCTACGGAGCGCGCGCTCGAAATGTTGACCCAGGTCAGCGACATCGCATTCACCGCGACCGAGAGCGCGCTCGAAGCCGCGCTGCTCGAGACGCAGCTCATCAAGGAGCTCAATCCGCCTTACAACGTGCAGCTCGTCCAGGGCGAGCGCGGCGTGTGGTTTTCTTCATCCGACTTTCGCAGCGCGGTGAGCGAGCCGGACGACGTGCATGCTTCCGGCCCGCTCTCGTCCCGCTACAGCGTCCGCGCCCTCGGCGCGTTGCGGGAGCTGCTGGAGGGAGCTGAATCGACGCCCTCACGCCGGGCCGCAAGCGTCGGAGCGCCGCTGCGCTTTGGCCCCGAAGAGCCGTCTTTTTCCGAGGGGTTTGCGCTATTTCGCGCCAAGCACGGACGCGGCGATGCGCGGCAGATCGCACGGCGCATCTTGCTAGCCACGCCGGAGGAGCCGGAGCCGGAGGTAACTACGGACGACGCGCCCAAGGTTTGGGATCCGCCTCGCGTGTGTCGCCACCTGGAGCGAGCCAGCGCGCAAGCCTACCAGGTTTGGCGACGCGCCGCGTGGCTGTGCCTCGTCGCCAACAGCAGCATCGTTTACCGGGAGCCGGGCGCGGCGGGGGCGCGCTTTTTGACCATTCGCGCAGCCGAGCTGGCCGTCGCCGGAGATCTCGCCGCCGATTCGCACTTGCCGGTGCCGGAGCGGGACTCACGCCGCGAAACTCAGCGCGCCTTCGACGCCGCACGCTACGATTGGCTGAGGATTCTGACCACGGAGCTGAAACGCATTTTGCGTGACGGTGGCGAGGTCAAGGTGCGGCTGTCACGCACGCGCGTTCTTTCAGGCGCCGCGCTCGCGCGCGTGCTTCGCGTGGTCTAACGCCGACGACGTCGCCGCAGCGCCGCCAAAGCGAGCGCGGAGAGCGGCCACATGGACTTCGACGTGCTCGGCACCGAGCATCCACAGCCGGACGAATCGCTCGGGGGCGGCGAAGGAGGCACGGGCGTGCCCCCGGACGTCCCGTCAGTTCCCGCTCCCGCGAAACCGCCTGCGAAGGCTCCGGCGCCGCCGCCCGACCCCGCTCCACTCATGGCAATGCCGCCGCCCATGGCACCTACTCCACCGCTCTCCGTTCCACCACTGTGAACGCCCCCGGAACCAGCTCCGCCTCCCGTGCCGCCGCTCATCGTGGGGCAGTCGCCGCGCTGCACTTGCACGGTCCAGGCAAATCCGTCTTCGAGTACGCCGTTCGGATCCGCGCGCACCATCGCCGTGCCGTCAGAAATCGCGACGCTCACTTGGTGCGACCCCGGTTGGAGCTCGCCCGGCAGGAGCGAGACGATGCGGCTGGTTTCCGTCAGGAGCTCCGCGTCGACCTTCCACGTATAACGGTACGTCGAAGGCTCGATGGGCGGCGACGTGACCGAAAGCTCGACTGGCTCGCACGTGGTTACGTTCACGCTCGGCTGGGCGGGGCTCGTCGCCTCCACCATTTGCACGTTGTCGGCCGTCCAAATCGAGCGCATGAACTGCTCCGTGCACACAGGGCAGAACGCGGCGCCGAGGTTTCGCATCTTGCAGTCGCGTTTGGGCCGATAGACACCCTTCGGCGTGTAGCGTGCGCCTTCGAAGAGTCCCACGACGCCGTCGTACTGGTCCGAGCTCGGCGTCGGCACGGGGGTGCTGCTCTCGAGCCAGTCGCGCCATTTGATTCGATCGCGCAAGGTACGAATGGTCGCGTTGGCCTCCGCGCAGTCCGTCTGCTGGTCGCATGGCGGTTGATTCCCTTCGTAATCGTACTCGTCGGCCAGGCGGGCCAAGCTGTGACCGACCTCGTGGGCCAACACCTCGAACGATTGCTCGTTGGATGAAGACGCGCAGATTGGCCCGCCCGAGCCGCCATACTTGTCGTCGTTCACGATGACGATGGCAAAGTTGTATTCCGGCACGTCCTCCGCGGCCGCGACGCGCACCAGCCCATCGTCGATGCACAGCAGGCGATCGATACCGCCGCAGTTGAAGTACGCGCCGAGCGCCGTGTCGCGCGTCGCGCCCTTGGAGCCGTTGTCAGCTCCGTCGTCTTGGGAGACGACGTGCACGAGCTTCACGTTGAAGAACGCCGCGTATTGCCGCAGCGGGCTCACCTCGAACAAGTAGTCGGTGATGGCCTTGGCGTTTTTGCTGAGGAGCATCTGATCCTCCGCGCGGTAGCCGTCGCCCAGCACGGCGATGTTGAATCGCTTGTCGGCGGGACCCGTTTGCCGAAGCGTCTCCACCACGGCGGCGCGAGCGCTGTGAGCCGCGAGGGTCAAGCTGAACACAACGGCCCAGGCCGCGGCGCCCCTCATGGCGACACCGACGGATAGGGCACGCGCCCCAGCTCCACGTCACCGCTCACCGCGTTGACGACGCGCACCTCCTTTGCGCCCGCGAGCCACGGCAAACGCAGCGTCACCGCCGTCACTTCTTTCTGAGTCGTCACGCCACGCAGCTCGCCCGTCTTCTCGTCCGCAAACTCGCCGCGCACCGTCGTCGCGTCTTCCAGCGGAGCCGAGAACAGGACCTTCGCGTTGCCCGCCAGTACTTCCACGCGCCACGCGGTCGCGGCCGCCGGTCCGCGCCGCTTCGGCAGCGGCAACTCCACTGCGCGCGACATCAACACCCGCGCCGCCCGCGCGCTCGGCCGCAGCTCCACCACCATCAACAGGTGCCGAGTCGGCGCTGCGTCGGGTGGCTCTGCGCGCGCCGGGCTCGCCGCCGGTTGCTGCGCCGGTGCCGGCTCGTCATTCACCCCACTTTCCGTTTTGCCCGAGCAGGCGCCCACGCCAATCGCCGTTGCCAGTACCCAGCCGTGAGACTTTCGCATCCGGTCCTCAAGCAAACGCGCACGCTCGCTCTTGGACAATGCCAAACGGCTCGATCTTGGCTCTCGGACGCCCACTTATCGGCCGTCCCTGAAAACTTCCCGCCGCCATCGCACCGCGCCGCGCGCATCGCTGGCGTCCGCCCACTTCCACCCACGCCGACACCCTCTTGTTGGCGCTCGAAGCGCAGCTACCGCGAGCGCAGGAAGTGCGCCGCGGTAGCTCGTCATGCGGTTCGTCGCTCGCTCAACTCGACGAGGCTCGCCAAACGAGCCTCATCGCTGGGCAATATTGCGCACGTGAGCGCACGTGTCCCGTACCTCAGCGATACGGATCGAGGAAGCCCGGCGAGTTGTTCGCTGGATTGGGCGGCGCGGGAAGCTCCCGATAAGAGAAGTAAGCTCCGGCCGCAACCGCTGCAGCCGAAACTACGAACAGTATCGCCGCCATC
>JAQSWN010000186.1 GCA_029266615.1 Polyangiaceae bacterium | reverse complement strand
CCCGCGCCGACTCCGTCGCTGCCGCTAGCCCTTCGAGCGCGGAGTCCAGCGCGTGCCAAGCGGACGCCACGTCTCCGGTGAAGATGTCGCGCTCCAGGGTGATGCGGTCGTCCTTGCCCGCGGCCTCGCCGAGCGAGTGGAAAAAGACGTCCGCCGACACCTCGACCGCGCTCACGCTGCGCAGCGCCGAGTCGCCGCCGAACAGCGGGTCCAGCGCGCCGGCCGCGCGCAACGCGCGCTCGGCGTCGGCCAGCATGCGGTCGAGCCGGCGCCGCGAGATGCGCATGCCGAAGAACTCCGTAGCGATGTCCTCGAGCTGATGGGCTTCGTCGAACACGACCGCGTCGTAGTCCGGCAGCACTCGCCCCGGGTGCGGACCGCGCAGCGCGAGGTCGGCGAAGAACAAGTGGTGGTTTACGACGATGAGCCTCGCGCGCTCCGCCTCGCGCCGCATCTGGGTGACGAAGCACTCTTCGAAGAACTGGCACGGCGCGCCGATGCGCGTGTCGCTGGACGACGCGACCTCGGCGCGCACGGGGTCGTCCTCGGCCATGCCCGCGAGCTCGGCAAAGTCCCCGGTCTCGGACTCCTCGACGAAGCTCGCCAGCGCGTCCAGGGCCCGCGCGTACTTGGGGCGCATCGCTTCCGGGCTCTGACGAAACTCCGCGAGCCGGCGCTTGCATACGTAGTTGGAGAGCCCCTTCATCAGCGCAACCGGGAAAGAGATCCCGAGCGCCTCTTCGATGAGCGGCAAATCGCGCTGAAAGATTTGCTCCTGCAGAGCGCGGGTCGCGGTGGAGACGATGACCTTCTTCCCGGAGAGCAGCGCCGGAACCAAGTAAGCGAGCGTCTTGCCGGTGCCGGTCCCCGCCTCACAGAACAAGATCCGCTCTTCGCGCAGCACGCGCTCCACCGCTCGCGCCATCTCGAGCTGCCCGCTGCGCGACTCGTACGCGGAGAGCGCGCGTGACAGCGGGCCGCCGGGGCCGAGGATCTCTTCTGTCGTCGCCAAGCGCGCACTTTAGCGCGTGCGCCAGGACTTTCCCTCAGACGTTCTCGGGCGGGACGGATCCCTCGACGTCCAAGAACCGCACGCCGACGATCTGCCCGTCCGCTTCGTCTTGCACCCAGACGACCGCGACCTTGCGGCCGGGGGGCTCCGCGTCGCCGACGAGCAGCTCGTATTCCGCGCCAGACTGCAGCGGCTCTTCCACGATGGCGCGCATGCCTCCGCGGCTCACGTTCAAGGTCCAGCCGTGGGTTTCGAAGTTCGGCCCCCGCAGTGTCACCCTCTCGGTTGCCTCATGGCGCGCTCCGCCCGTGGCACGCCGTTGCGCGTGCACCTCGTTCGGTGGCGGGGGACTTCTACGGGTCACAATCACCAACGTATCATGGCCGGCGCGCGGGCCCACCGTCTGGCAAAGTGCGGGGCAGTCTGCGACTGAGCCGTCACCTCCTTGGATCCTTTGCGTTTTACTCAGGCACTCCTGCTCGAGGCGCCGGCCAATTTGGGGTTCGCGAGCAAGAGGGAGCAGGCCCCGCACGGCCGCCGCCTGATTTTGGGTACGGGTGGCCGGAAGCGGGCCAGCGAACTCGCAAGCCTTTCCGTCCGAACCGCGCTAAACCCGCGAGCCCTTGACGTTGCCCGAGCCGACCGCGTACTTTCCCCGAGTCGATCTCGTGTGCGTGAGAGGGGTCTCTCTTGATCGCCCCAGCGCCGCCCTCACCGGCGGCCCGATCTTGAGTGACGGCGCGGCCCGAGGCCACTTCCCCGATGACTCCCACGCCCAGTGAGCTGAAAAAGACCTTAGTCGCCCGAGGCTTCGAGGTGTATCGCACCTTGGGGGACCACGTAGTCTTGGCGGATCGCGTTCGCGACAACCTCATCATGGACAGCGGCGTCGCCGCGAAGCCGGGTGAGGTGTTGGCGGTCCGATTCGTCGTGCGGGCTCAAGCGAGCGATTTCCCGTCGGCCAAGGCGGACGACCTGTTCGAGCGAGCTCGCGCTTGCGCGGCCGAAGCTCTGGACCGCGGTTACGCGGAGGTCGGCACCACCGAGGTGCCGGTCCGAGATCCAGGCGACGCCTCCACCACCCTGGACACTTGGTACGAGGTCGCTTTCGAGCGCGCGGTGGCGGACGAAGACGAGCTGGAGAGCGAGCTCCGTTACGCTTTGGCGCTGGAAAAGACCGCGAGCCACGACCGAACGCGCTGAGGCGCTCCCGGCCGCTGGCCCGTGGTTCGGCGCGTGCCTGGCTTCGCTCGCAGGGCCGTGATATCAGCCGCGCCCAAAGCCAGGCCCATGCTGAGTCTCTTTCGTACAGGTATCGGGAACGTCGTCGTCGCGGGCATCGCGTTTCTCATCATCGTTGCCTTCGCGGTCGAGTTTCGGGCGGGCAATAGCGGCCCCTCCGCCAAGCTCGCGCGCGACTGCGCCGTCTCTTATGACGGCTACTGCGTCGACGCCAAGGAGTACTACGCCGCGCACGGCTTGATCGTGCCGCGCGGCGTGGAGCCCAAGGTCGCCAAAAAATACGCCTTCAACAAGCGCGTGTTGGATGGCTTGGTGGAGCGCGAGCTTCTCGTCGCCGAGGCGAAGAAGCTGAACTTGGGCGTGAGCGCAGAAGCGCTCGAGGCGGACTTGATGGCGGGCCGTGCGCGCGCCTCCCTGCCCGCCGACAGCATGGCCGAGCTCTCGCCGATGCTCGGGCTCTGTCCCCCCGCAGGCGGCGGCTACAGCTGCGCGCCCGGAGCCGACTACCCGGTGCGGCAAGTCGCGGTGCGCCGTACCGAGGGCGAGCCCTTCGACTACAAGGTCTACGAACGCGAGGTGCGGATGCGCACCAACCGTGGTCCCAAAGAGTTCAAGGACATGCAAGAGCGAGAGCTGCTCGCGGCTCGTATGCGCGACATCGTGCGCTCGCGCGTGCGCATCCCGGAGCCGGAAGCGTTCTCACTGTTCGAGCGCGACCGCTCCAAAATCGTGATCCGCAGCGTGACCCTCAAGCGCGATTGGTTCTCCAAGTTCGCGATCGACTTGAACGCGGCCGCGGTGGACAAATGGAGCCTCGCCAACCAGGCGCAGATCGACTCGGACTGGACCAACAAGAAGTCCGACTGGACCAGCGGCTGCAGCACCGTGCAAGAAATCATGGTCGCGCTGCCCCAGGGCGCGCTGGACGACGAGAAGCAGCCCGTGAAGCTGAAGGCGGAGCAAGCGCGGGAGCGCGTCGCCAAGGGTGAGTCCTTCCAAGCGGTGGCACGGGAGCTCTCGGACGCGCCGAGCGCGATCATCGGCGGAGAGTTGGGCTGCGTCGGCAGCGGTTACGGCTTCGGGGCGGACGAGCTCAAGAAAGCACTCGAAGGTTTGAAGCCTGGCGATCTGTCGCCGGTCGTGGAGACGCCGCGCGGCTACCACGTGCTGAAAGTCGGTCCCAAGGTTGCGGACGACAAGCTGGAGAGCGAAGGCCGGCACTTTTCGGCGCGCCAGCTGTACGCACGCTTCGCCGCGGACGAAGCGCTCGCCAAGTTCGCGGAGCAGCTCATCACGCGCACCAAGGCCGGCGAAAAGCTGGAAGAAGCGACTCGCGCCCTGGCCGTGGAATTCTCGGCCCGCGGCGCCAAGGGCGAAGCGCCCAAGAAGGAGAGCGCGGACACACCGGCCCTGCTGTCGGCGGATCGCCCGCGCTTCGAGGTCTCGCCTCCGTTCAACGCGTCCGGCAACCCCTTGCCGGACGTAGACGCGCTGGAGCCCATCGCGGTCAAAGCCTTCGAGCTCAAAGAGCCGGAAGAGCTGTACGGCAAGCCCATCCCCACCGCGAGCGGAGCGGTCGTGCTGCAGCTGAAAGAGCGCACCATCGCCAGCCGCGAGGACTTCGTGAAAGAGAAGTCCAAGGTGGTGGAGGCGCTTCTGGAAGCCAAGTCGACCGAGGCGCTGGCCCGCTACGTCCAAGACCTGCGGCGAGCCGCTGGCGACCGTCTGAAGGTAATGGCCGAGTTCGGCGAAGAGTCGAAGGCGCGCGCGGACGGCGAGGAGTGACGGTCCGCTCCGTCAAGCCGCGCCGGAGCACGGCGCCCCAGGTGACGCGCACGGTGTTGAAGAACGGCGTGCGGGTGAACCTGGTCCGCATGCCGTACGTGCACCGGAGCGCGCTGGACGTGCACGTGCGCGTCGGCTCGCGCTTCGAGACTCGGCGTGAGAACGGCATCAGCCATTTTCACGAGCACATGCTGCACCGAGGCATTCCTGGCCATCCCACCGCCCACGCTCAAGCGTTGGCCTTCGAGGAGCTGGGCGCCGCCTTCGGGGCGATGACTTACGTGGACCATGGCGCGCTGTCCTGCTCGGTGCCTACCGAGAATCTGGAGCGCGCCCTGGACCTGACCGCGCTGCTCTGCGAATCGCCGCTCTTCAACGACATCGCGATCGAGAAGGGCATCGTCCGTGAGGAGCTCTTGGAGTCTTACGACGGCGACGGCCGCCTGATCGACGGCCCAAGCATCCTGCGGCAGCTGTGCTTCGGTCGCCACCCGCTCGGCATGCCGATCGCAGGGACGCGCGCCACGCTCGCGCGGTTCGACGCGGCGGCGCTTCGTAAGTTCCACCGTCAGCACTACGTGGGCGAACGGCTGGTCCTCACCCTGTCCGGGCCGATTGACGTAGACCGGCTGGGGCGGCTCGCGTCACGACGCTTTGGCGGCTTGCCGCGGGGCCGCGACATCACAGCGGAAGCACCGCCCGAGCAACGCGCCGCCCAGTTCCGCTACCTCGGGGACAACACCAGCCAAACCTGGCTCGGTCTCGGTTTTCGCGCGCCCGGCGATCGCGATCCGGACGAGGCGGCGACGGAGCTGCTCATGCGCGTGCTGGACGACGGCAACGCGACGCGGCTCTACCGCACCCTCTCCGATGAGCGCGGCCTCTGTTACGACGTCTCCGCGATGTACGAGGCTTACGCGGACGTAGGCGTGCTGGAGATCGTGGCCGAGTGCGCGCACGCCTCCGCGCCGCGCGTGCTGGCGGAGACGCTGAACGTCCTGACTGACCTCGCGACGCACGGGCCAACTCCGGAAGAGCTCGCGCGTGCCAAGGCCCGCCTACGTTGGCAAATGTTGGAGCTTTACGACATGCCGACCGAGCTCGCCGGCTTCGTCGGTCAGGGCGTGTTGAGCGCAGCCGAGGTGCAGCCGGAAGCTCGGATCGAAAAGCTCATGAACGTGACCTGCGCGAATGTCCGCGACGCGGCCGCGCGCATTTTTCGCGCGCGCCGCTCGAGCCTGGTCGTGGTGGGCAAGCTGGACAAGCCCGCCCAACGGAAGCTCCAGGCCGCGCAAGCCGGCCTGGGTACGTGACATAACCCCCCGGGGTTTAGTCAGCGGCGCTTCGGCGACTTCTTGCTCGCTTTGCCGTCTGCTTTGGCTTGCCGCGCTTCGCTCTGCTCATCACGGATGAGCGCTTCGGCGACTAGGAGCAGACGTCGACGCACGGCGCTGCTTGCGGAGCGAAGCACCACGTTCAACCGATCGTCCTTGGGGCGCGCCTTGGAAGGCGAGACCAAATCCGCGACGTCCACGCCGAGCGAGGAGGCGATGCGCTCCATGGTCTCGAGCGACGGGTTGGCGTTGGCGGATGCGCGACCGCGGAGCACTCGCTCCAGCCGGGCAACGGTTTCGACGGTGACGCCTGCGCGCGAGGCGAGCTCGGCTTGCGTCATCTGTGCTTGGGTTCGTAGCTTTCGTACTTGTTCAGCGAGAAAAATCGCTAGATCTGTCACTTATAGGGCTCGCAAACTCCCCGGCCTGAAGCGGTGTGGAGGTTATTCCTTCCACACCCTGTGTCATTAGAACTGTGCTTCTGGACCTGACGACGGTTTCGCGCACCTTTTCATTCCCATGTGCGCACCGGGAAGCGCCGATAACCACTCGGATTTCCTCAGGTTATCCTCCGGGTCGCGCGAATTGATAGGCCTGATGGCCGGGGCGGCTCTGACCGAGACATCATCGGGAAATTGGTTGGGGCTCCGGCACGCGATCCTCGACGTGGGTGAGGCGGACGTGCGCGAGCGCGACGTCCAGCAGCCGCAACCGCTCGGCGAGCTCGGCCTCGCCGGCGCACTCCGTGCGCGCCACCAGCGCCAAGCATTCGCCGATTCCCGCGCCCACCGCGACGGCCTGTCCGGCCACGCGCGTGTTGGTGCCGGGCAACGCCACCAGCGTGATCCGCGTGACGAAGCCTTGCGGTACGCGCACGTCGCGTCGAGCAACGAGGTTGCTTTCGTCCACCACCGCTAGGTCTGCGCTGCGCGCGCGGAGCTCCGCCTCGCACACTTCCATGCGCGGCAGGCGCGACGCGCGCCAGCGCCTCATGGAAAGGCTCGTCGACGTCGGCTCGTGGCGAAGCTCGAAGCTCGCGCTCGTCGCCGCCCGCCCCCCCGGAGGCAGCCAAGCCTTCGCCTCCGGTAGGGCGAGCTTGAGCCCCAGCGCGGGCGCGCGCACCACGCCCCAGTCGCGGTCTTGCAACGTGCTCGCCTCCACCGGCGCTGGGCGCGCGCTCGTCGTCGTCGTCGTCGGCGTCGGCGCCGCGGGTGGCGTCGCGCACGCAGTGAGCGTGAGGAGCGAAGCCCCGAGCCAGCGAATGATCGCGCGCATTCGGCCAGGAAGATATGCTGCGGTTCACGTTTCCCCCAAGCCCTTTCGCGGCGGGGGGCGAGGAGTCTTCCGATGACGTTAGAGGTGGAGCTCACGGCCCGCGAATTCGAACGGCGCTTCCAGGCGCTCGCGCTGCGCTCGGCCGGCGCGAAGGACAACGAGGCGTGCGTGGAGTGTGCGCGCTGTAAAGGCTGCCTCGGCTGCACGTTCTGCCAAGACTCCACACGCCTCGTGCGCTGTCACTTCTGTGTGCGGTGCGAGAGCTGCACGGACTCCTCGCACTGCCGCGGCTCGCGTCAGCTCATCGGCTGCCAACACTGCCACGATTGCGAAGGCTGCTCGCACAGCGCGTACCTCGTGCGCTGCGTGTCGCTCACGAACTGCCAGTACTGCTTCGGCTGCGTGGGGCTTTCGGGCAAGGACTTTCACGTGCTGAACGAGCCGTACGACCGCAAGACTTACTTCGCGCTCACCGCGCGTCTCAGCCGGGAGCTCGGCTGGTGAAGGTGCCGGATCCGGCGCTGGAGGCGCTGTGGAAGAACGCGCTCGACAACTGGGACCACGACGCGGCGCACCACGCGTTCTTGGACCATTGCGAGCGCAACCAAGTTCTGGACGAAGCGGCCGTCCGTTACCGGGGCATGAAGGGTGACCACGAACGGGGCCCGGGTGCGGAGAAGCGCCTCAAGGCCGTGCTCATGCTGGCGATGTCCAAGCTGGAGCTGCAGCGCGCCGAACCGAAGGCCGCTTCCAGTGTGCTGACGAAGCTCCTGCTCGTGCTGTTTTTTCTGCTCGGATCGCTGTTGCTGCTGCTCTACCTGGTCAAGACGTAGCGTCCGCGCATCACCCGACACACGTAGCGGGCCGCCGCGTGGCGTCTGTCCTAAATCCATACGCAGTGGAATAGTTGAGAGTTTCTTTGGGTTTCGCGCTGGCGGTCCGGTGTTATAGAGACCGCCGGAAGGAGGCTCTGACGATGAAACGTGCACTCTCGATCTTGGCTCTCGGAACGGCTCTTGGCTGCGGATCGGATCCGCCGCCTCCGGCCAAGGTTGCTGAAGTTCCCCCGCCTGCGACGCAGCCCGCGCCGCCGCCGGTCGCGAACAACCCGAAGCCCGACGACGATCCCAGCAAGGGCAACATCAACATCTCGGACGAGATCAAGAAAGCCTGCGGCATCAGCGATGCCGAGGCGTACTTCGGCTACGACTCGGCCAACATTCGCCCGCAAGACAAGGCCGTGCTGAAAAAGCTCGCCACCTGCTTCACCACCGGTCCCCTCAAGGGCCGCGAGATGCGCTTGGTTGGCCACGCCGACAACCGCGGTGAAGAGGACTACAACATGCTGCTCGGCCAGAAGCGCGCCGACAACGTCAAGACCGCGATCGTCACCGAAGGCATGACCGCCGCGAAGACGCTCACCACCTCGCGCGGTGAGCTGGACGCGACCGGCGCAGACGAAGCGACCTGGGCCAAGGACCGTCGCGTGGACATCGTGCTCGGCTCCTGACCCATCACTGACTCATGAACCCTGCTGCTGCTTCGAAGGCTCCGGCGCTCGATCCGATCCAGCTCGTGCTGGGCTCGTCCGGCGTCGTTTTGGTCGTGCTGGCGCTCCTCGCCGTGGCGTCGGTGCTGGTCTGGCTCATCTGGTTCTTGAAGACCGCGCAGCTCGGGCGCTTGCGCTCGGCGGAGCGGAACTTCGAGCTGGAGGCAGAGACCGCGGAGCGCGCCAAGGACTTGATCGCGATGGCGTTCAAGCACAAGGACGCGCCGGGCGCGCGTGTCGTCGTGGAGCTTTCGAAGCGGCACCATCAACGTGGGCTCTCTTCGGAGCTCCTCAGCGCCGTTGCCAAGCGCGCGCTGGCCACCGAGCAGCAACGCGTCACGTCCCTCATGCCGACGCTGTCCAGCATCGCCGCGGCGTCACCGTTCGTCGGCTTGTTCGGTACGGTGTGGGGCATCATGCAGGCGTTCCTGCGCATCGGCGTAGAGAAGAGCGCGTCCTTGCCGGTGGTGGCACCCGCCATCGGTGAAGCGCTCATCGCGACGGCGGTGGGTCTCGTGGCCGCCATTCCGGCGACCATCGCCTACAACTACGTGGACAAGCGCATCACGGATTTGCTGGAAGAAGTGACTTCCTCCGCGGAAGCGTGGGTGGAAGTGCTGGTGGCGGACCCGGCAGACGGCGGGCAAGCGCTGCACGCGCAGGCGGCTTATGGCCATCAGCGTCGGTAGAGGTCGTCGCGGCGGGTTCCGCGACATCAACGTCACGCCCCTCGTGGACGTGATGCTGGTGCTCCTCGTCGTGTTCATGGTCACCGCGCCCCTCCTCACGACCGGGCTACGCATCGATTTACCGGAGGTCAAAGCCGCCTCCACCCCGATCAAAGACGCGCGGCTGCTCATCTCCATCACCAAGGAGGAGCGCGTGCTGTTCGGTGAGGACGACGTCACCGGGGACATCGACGAAGCGCTAAAAAATAGCGCGCGCGTGCAGCAAGAGCGTGAGCTCTACATCCGCGCGGACAAAGATGCGCGCTACGAGATCGTGGCCAAGGTGGTCGCGGCCGCGCGTAACAGCGGCGTGGAGTCGCTAAACCTCCTGGTGGAGCCGGTCATCGAGGACGCCCCCGAAGAGCCGGCGAAGAATCCGAAGGGCGCGAAGGCCGGGACCAAGTGAGCACCGGCGCGCTCGACGAGCCGGTATTCAAAGGTCGCGAGGTCGCGCTGGCGGCGCTGCTCGCGTTGCTCGTGGAAGGCGGCATGCTGCTGCTTTGGGTGTACGCGGGCGCGGGGTCGGCCCACGTTGCGGCCGTGCCCGAAGAGGGCCCGAAAGAGATCCCGATCGCAGTGAAGCCGGTCGTGGACGAGACGCCGCTGCTCAAGCTCGGTGGCAAGAAGAAGGCGAAGCTTCCGGACATGTGGAAGAAGCAGGCGCCCGTGCAGCGCTTCGAAGAGACGAGCGCGCCGTCCGCCAAAGCTTCCAAGACCCCGGAAGCGATTCCGTCGTCCAAGCTCACACCGCTGGACGCTTCGGCTCCCCCGCCCGACGCAGAGATCGCTAAACAGGTCGATCAGCAATTGACCGACGCCGCCCCCGACGCGGCCCCCACCGTCGAAGGGGAGGGCACTGCTGACGGCGTTAAAGAAGGCACTGAGGCGGACCCGCTCAAAGCGCGCGCGGTCAGCGCGTATTACGGCAAGCTGCAGGGCTGGTTCAATGCCCGCTTTCGGCCGCCGAGCGAGGGCGCCCCGTGCGCAGAGCTGAAGAAGCTAGGCGCCAGCGTCGTCGTCAACGTCGCGGGTGACCGTAGTGTCGGGGGGTACTCGCTCGTCAAACCGAGCGGCAACTCCGAATTCGACGCCCGCGTTCGCACCATGTTGGACGGCGCGAAGGGCGAACAGCTCCCGCCCCCGCCCCCGCTTTACCCAGATATTTTAGGCCAGGCCCTGCCTCTCCGGCTCACTGGCCAGAACGTAAAATGCAATGACGCCCCTTCCGCGCCCTCTCCGCCATCGCCCGCGCCGCCGTCCGAGCCTGCTCCGGACCCTGAGCCTTAGCCTCGGCGTCGTCCTCGCGACGGCCGCCGCGCAGGCGCAGACTCCGCCGCCCGACGAAACCGCGCTGGGTGAGATTTTGGTCACGGGCTCCCAAGCCGCGGAGAAGCTCCCGCGCATCGCTATTTTGCCCTCGCTCAGCCCGGATTACGAAGACGTGATCGTGCGCGGCGTGGTGCGGCGCGACTTCGAGCTCACGGGCTTGTTCGACGTGATTCCCGACGACAAGGCGCCCGCCGGCATGTACGGCTTCGAAGACGCGGTGGACGTAGACGCGTGGCGCAAGCTCGGCGCGGAAGCGATCGTGAAGGTCGCGGCACGGAAAACGACGGGCGACCAAATCCAGGTCTCTGGGCTCGCTTACCTGATGAGCAGCGGAAAAAAGCCGGTGTTCGAGAAGAGCCTGGTCGTGAAAAAGACCGACGCGCGCGTCACCGGGCATCGCATCGTGGACGCGCTGCTCGGCGCGCTCACGGGCCGCCCGGGTGGCTTCGCGAGCGAGCTCACGTTTTCCGGTCGTTGGGGCAAAAATCGCCGGATTTTCCGCATGGATGCGGACGGAAACGGGCTGCTCCCCTTCACGGACGCGAAAGACACCGCCATCGCGCCCGCGTTCGGTCCCGGCAACAAGATCTTCTACCTCGTGAGCCGCGACTACGCGCCGTTCAGCCTCGCCGCGTACGCGAATCAAAAGAACGAAGCCGTCGTTCTTCCCTTCAAGACCTCGCTGTACGGCGTCTCGCTGAGCCGGGACGGTAAGCAGCTCGCCCTCGCCGTTTCCAACGCGGGCCGCAGCGCGATTTACGTCGGGAACCCGGACGGAAGCGCGATGAAGAGCGTCTCTACGACGGAGCTGGCGACGCGCCCGGTATTCAGCCCGACCGGCAAGCTGTCCTGGATCGGTGGAGAGGCCAAGCAAGGCACCCAGCGCGTGTACCTGGACGGAAAGGCCGTGAGCCCGCCCGGCTTCACGGCGGGCGGCCAGACTTTTTGCGACACGGAGGACGGCGTGCGTGTCGTCTATTCGGTGGCCACCGGCGGCGGTAAGCAAGACCTGGTGATGGGTGACGAAAAGGGCCGTGTGATCGGGCGGCTCACTCAAGGGCAGGGCTCGAACACGCACCCCGCCTGTAGCCCCGACGGTCGCTTGCTCGCGTTTTTCTCTACGCGGGGGAGCGCGCCTGGCATTTACGTCATGTCGCTCAAGAGCTTCCGCACTCAGTCCATCTCGAGCCAGACTGGCGAGGGCCTGAGCTGGGCCGCGCTGCCGTAGAGCTCGGACGTGTCGCCCAGCTTTGTGGTCACTCAAAAAACGGGGGGTGTTCGAGACTCGGCACGATGTCGCGGTTCGGACTAAATTTGCGCAACGATTTTGGGCTCTCGATCGAACATCAGGCTTTAGTCGCAGCGGTGACAATCCAAGGGCGTGATGGGCGATGGTCACCGATGCGACTGATCGGCTTACGGGCGCACTGCTCTCGAAATCGTTGCTGAAATTTGGTTACTTCTGCGACTGCGTGCAGAGTCTACAGAGGTGCCTCTCTTTCGAAGCGGACGTTTTCGCGCTGGTAGCGGCTCAGGCGGGCTGGACGCGCTCGAAGTACGCTTCCAGCGTTCGCTTCCACGCGGGGCGCTCCGTGCAGCGCTGCTCGTACGCGAGCAGGTTCGGGTGCGGCGAAAGTAGGCTCCGCTCCGTACTGCCGCTGATGAGAACGTGCGTCATCAGGATGTCGGCGACCGTGAACTCGCCCGTGGCGACGAACTGCCGATTTTGAAGCCAACCGTCGAGCTCGCCCAGGCGCTGCTTGGACCAGCCGCGCAGGGCCTGGCTGGGAGCCGAGCCCTTGCCGCCGTTCAAGTCGACGAACCAGAGGGACATAATCGGCAGCTCCAGGCTGCTGAGCGCGGCGAAGCTCCAGCGCAAAACCTGAGATTCGCCGGCGAGATCCTGCGGTATCAGCTTGCCGCTCTTGCGCGCCAGATAAAGCAAGATGGCTCCACTCTCGCTGACGATCACCCCGTCGTCGTCGATGATGGGAACCTGGCCGAAGGGGTTCTTCTCCCGATACGCCGGCGTATCCAAGTCGTGGTTGGGGTGGTCGAGGCCGACGATCTCGTACGGCAAGCCCATCTCTTCCAGCGCCCACAGTACGCGCAGATCTCGCGTGTTGCCGCGTGCGCCCGCGTTGACTCGCGAAAATCCGTAAACCTTGAGCATGGGCGCGCACCCTACTGCATCCCACAGGGTGGAAGCAGTCGGCTCGACTTCGCTTCAGCCGACGAGCACGGAGCTGAGCGCCATCGCCACGTCCATGCGGCCCTGCATACGAATCTTGCCGTCCATCAAGAGCTCGAACGGGTTCTTTTCGCCGCGCGAGAGGGCCCAGAAGTCCACCGCCGCGAGCCGGACCGTACACGCGGGGGGCGCGCTGCCGGCGAGGAGGCTCCCGGGAGAGAGCAACAGCGTGCGCACCAGATCACCCTCCGTGATCTCGAACGCGACGCTGCCGTCTACGCTGCGGATAAGGGCGGCGCGTTCTGCGTCCAGCGAGAGGGAGCGCAGCGCGAGCACGCGGTCGCTCACGCCGTCTTCGAAGAGGGGGCCGGCTTGGCGGATGAGCTCGGCGAAGTCCGGCTCGCTGAGCGACACCTGCAAGACCGCGTCGGTGGGAGCGCCGCCTTGGACCCGCAACGCGCCCGCGTCCAAGCGCAGCGCATAACTCTCCGCACCGACGTGGAACACGAGCGCGCCCGGCGAGGTCACCGAAGGCGCTCCGGCCCGCGCGAACCACGTCGGTAGGTAATTTTCGAAAAACTCGCGCGGAGCGCCGGGGACCGAGGTCACGACTTCAACAGCTCGCTGATGGCGTGGGTTTCGCGTGCGCCGAGCAAACCGAATTGAACGCCGAAGCCGTCCGGCTTCAGCCAGCGAACGACGCCGGGGAGGCGCGCGTCGACCTTGGTGTTCGGTAGGCGCAGCACGATGTTAAGCTGCGTTCCGAAGCTGGGCTGCTCGCTCGAGTCGATGAACATGCCGCCGACGCTGATGTCTTTGGAGATACCGGAAAAGGTGACTCCCCCGCTCACCTCACACGTGACGGGCACGGCCAAGGGGACTCGGGGATGACTTCGCTTGTCCTGCACGACACCTCGGGAGCAGGCTGAGGGAGATGGAGCCCGCTATGAAGGAATCCTTGGAACCTTCGGGGGACGCTGTCAAGGAACCGAAAGCACACGGGGTTTCGGCGTCGACCGGCGCGGGCGGGTCCCCTCGTTTTGCTCGGCTCTTCGAAGGGTGGGAGCTTGGCGCCCTCACGGTCGGATTGGTGCTGTCGGCGGCGCTCCTGGCCGTGCCCCGCTCGGCTCAGCCCGGCCTCGTTCCCGTTCCGCTGGTCGACCCGGCTGAAGAGCGAGAGGCGCACGAGCGGAGCGTGCAGCTGGCGGCGCGCGCAGCGCGTGAGGGACTACCGTTCGAGACGCGCGCGGTCGGCGACGCCGTGCGCCGCCTGGGCGTGGCGCTTTCGGGGGGGGTCGGAGAGCCGGACCACTTGAATCGACTGCTCGCGGAGCGCGTGCAGGCCGCGCTGGCCGCTGGGCAGGCGGAGGCGCTTCTCCGCCTCCGGGCCGTGCAGGAGCAGCTGTTCGTGCGGGCGGTGCGCGCGCATGTCTCGTCTCGCCCGGTGCACCCCGAGCTGGCGGCGCTCGGTGGAGATTTCGCGACCCGCGCGTCGCGCAACGGTTGGGTGCAAGAAGGCC
>JAQSWN010000016.1 GCA_029266615.1 Polyangiaceae bacterium | reverse complement strand
GTAGCGATGCGGATCGTTACCGGTGAGCCACAAGACCACGCCGGTGCCGAGCGCGGCCGCGCCGACACCGACGCCGACCCAGCCGAAGATCTGGCGGTCCTGCTTGCTGCTCAGATCTTCTTCGCGGATGCGCGCGATCTCGGAGAGCGGGTCACACTGCGCGGTCTGGCTCTCCCGCGCACATTCCGGCTCGGCCGCGGCGTAGGCGGCGTCGAAGGCCTGCTGTGCGTCGTCGATTTTTCCGCCGTTCCACGCCAAGAATCCGGAGGAAGCGCCGGCCAGCACCGCGCCGCCGATCCCGAGCCCGAGCGCCCACGTGCGGCGCGCAGCAGCGGCGGCCGCGTAGTCGGCTCGGTAAGCGGCGGTGGGCGCGAGCGCGACGTCCACCACCGCTTCCGAGCCGCGCGGCACCACGATGGCGCGCTCACTGGGCACGAATCCTTCGCGCTCCACCCGCAGGCGATGAGCACCTTCGGGGAGGCTCACGCCGCGGAGGGCGTCGTTCGCAACCACACCGTCCACGAATACGAGCGCCGACTCCTCGCTGGCGCGAACGCTGAGGCGACCATCGTGACCTTGACGGCTCGACTGATCGAAGACGAGCGTCTCTTTGACCTCGAGCGCCCCCGCTTCCGGTACGACGACCTCGCGGGCCACGCCGCGGTAGCCGGGACGGCGCAGCTCGAGTTGGTGCTTGCCGGGGGCCGCCGCCAGCTCCACCAAGTGGGGAGTCTTGCCCAGCTCCTGACCGTCGAGCAGCACCGCGACGTCTAGTGGCTCGACCTGCAAACGAACTCGGCCGAGCGCTCCCGCGAGCGGCTCCAGCTCGAATTCCAAGGACTTTTGCTCTTGCCCCGCGACCAGCACCGTCTTTCGCAGGGGATGAAAGCCGACCGCGAGCACGCCCAGCACGTGGCGACCGGCGCTCAGGCGCAGCACCTGGTCCGCCTTCAGCGGCCCCGCGTCCGTTCCGTCCACTTCGATGCGCGCGCCGTTCGGCGCGGCGGTGCGAACCAGCACCGTGCCGACTCGCTGCGCCTGCTCCTTTCGTAGCGCTTCGACCTGCAGCATCCGCGCTGCGCTGAGGTCCTTCGGATCCGCGGTCAGCTGCTCGAGCGTGGCCAGCGCGGCAACGGGTTCCCCCGCCGCAGCCTGAACGCGCGCGATGTTGTAAAGCACGGTCGTGTTGGAGGTGAGCTGGTACGCGCGCTGGAACTCGGCGAGCGCACCCTGGTTGTCGCCCTGATTGAACAAGGTGAGGCCGCGATCGAAGCGCTCGCGAGCCTCCGTGCGCGAGCCGTCCTCCGGTGCGGCCTGCGCAGGCGTAGCGGCGAGCAAGGCGAAAAGCGAGGCGTAAGCAGGGGCGGACCAGAGCTTCATCGAAACGGATTCTCTTCTTCGAGGGCGTGCTCTCGAACGCGATTGCCGGTGGGAGCCGACTTCATGGTGGAGGTTGAGGGGGGCGGGGACGAGCCATGAACGGTGGCGGGAGGCGCGCTCGCCGCGACCGTGACGACGGTGGACGCGACCTCCGAAGTGGGTGCGGGCGCGAGGCTCGGTGTGGCCGTGACGGGCGGCATGCTGCTCGAGGTGACGAGCCCCTGCGGCTCCGCGGACGCTTTTTCGCTCTTCGCGCTCGTCCACCAAGCGGCCGCGCCCAGCGAAACGAGCAACGCGGCGGAGATGGCGAGCCACGGGGCCTTGGTGCGCGCTTTCGGTGGTCGGCTGCCGGCGCTGAGGAGCGTGGATTCGCTCGCGGCGTTGGCGACGGGCAGCGCGGGCGGCGGTGAGGAAGCGCCGGCTTCGGCTCGCGTGCGCGGTAAGTCACTTTTGGGCGCCGCCTCGAGCCACGTTGGCGCGTGCGCCGCCTGCTTCTGCCGTTCCTGCAGGATCTCGAGGCTGCTGGCGCGCTGGGTAGAGTCGAACGGCGAGAGGGCGCGCTCCGTAGCCGTGAACGTATCGCGCAGGGCGGCGGCCAGCTGCGCCGGCGTTTGAAAGCGCGCCTCCGGCTTGCGCGCCATCGCCTTGGCGATGATTCCGTCCACCAGCGCGGAGGCGCCGCACACCGAAGAAGCAGGCTCGTAATCCCCCAAATGAATGCGCACGACGAGCTGGGGATAAGTTTCGGCGTCGAAGGGCTTACGCCCCGTCACGCACTCGTACAGCACGACCCCGAGCGCGTACACGTCCGCGCGCTGATCGACGCTGGCCGTCTTCGACGTTTGCTCGGGCGCCATGTAATACGGCGTGCCCAGCGTGTGATCGCCGGTCAGCTGCATCTCGCCCGTGACCAGCTCGTCGAACTTGGAGATGCCAAAGTCCAAGATTTTGACGCGGCCCGAGCGCTGAATGAACAGATTGTCGGGCTTGATGTCGCGGTGGATGATGCCGGCGTCGTGCGCGGCCTGCAGGCCGTCGCAGGCTTGCGCGATCCAATCCACCGCGTCTTGCTCGGATAGCCGCCCCGAATCCCGGAGCACATCCGCCAAGCTGCGCCCGTCGAGCATCTCCATCACCAGGTACGGCTCGCCCGTTTCGAGCGTGCCGGCGTCGAACGTCTCCACGATGTGAGGATTGCCGATGCGGCCGGCGGCCGAGGCTTCGCGCAGGAAGCGCGCGACCACCTGGTGATTACTGGCCAGCTCGGGGTGCAGCAGCTTGAGCGCGCGGCGGTGCCGGGTGAGCTCGTGCTCCACCTCGTACACCGTCCCCATTCCCCCGATGCCGAGCGCCCGAACGATGCGCAGCTTCCCCGCCACCAAGGTCCCGACCGCCAACGCCGGCGTTTCGTCGCTCATGCCGAGGGCGCTTATACCTCGAGTGGAGCGCTCCGCGAGGCGTCCGGAGCGTGGCCCGCCGCCCCCGCGCTCGCGCAGTAAAGACCCTAGCCTCGACGATGTTCGCGCGCCGCGTCGAGCCGATGAATCAGGCAGCGTCGCGGCCTAAAACTGGATTGTCACTCGCTAGAACGCCACGCCGCTGGCCAAAGGGCCGCGCCGCACACCCTGATTTTGCCCGCTGATCGCGGAGATGCGTTGGGCATGACGCTTGCTCTTCTTACGAGGCATGAAACGTTGCCTTGCCTTCCTTCTCGGTGCGGCTGGCTTGGTCGCGTGCACCCGGCAGCCCCCACCTCACACGGCCGACGACTCGAGCTGGGTTCGGCCCCAACCGATGGCGTCCGAGCCGGCTCAAAAGGCGGCCGACTTGAAACAGGCGTTGAGCCAGCAGCCCAACCCCTGGGCGCCGCCCAAGACGAGCGACGCGGTCGTGCCAACCAGCATGAACAAACCGCCGCCAGCTACGGAGTCACCCGTCGCCGGCTCTCCGCCCGTACCCAACGCCATGCCTCAGCCCGAGCCGCTGTAAACAGCACAGTCCCTCAAGGCTGGTCGTCTTCGCGCATCGCGACCTGCCTTACCTGCGCCTCGCTCGCCCCCCGCGACTCGGATGACGCGGTGACTGCCGCGCAGCCAACGCGGAACCTAACAAAGGGGCGGTGAATCGCGTACCATCGGATTCGGCATGCCCGTTGCTATGGGGGCCGAGTACGGAGGGAGATCTCAGGATGATGCGTCGATTGAAGCCTTTTTTCGCGGTTTTGGGGATGGTTCTGGGCGTGAGCAGCGGGGCCTTGGCTCAGCAAGCAGCCGCAACCACCACACCCCCTGTGCCTCCGGCGCCCACCAGCGCGAGCCCGACGCCGGTGACTACGGCGGCTCCGCCCCCCGCGGCGTCTCCTGCGCCGGCCGCGCCGTCGACGGCCGCCGGCACGGCCGTCCCGCCCGGCTACAAGCTGGTTCGGGTGGACGAAGCGCCTGCGAGCACCAACTACAACGTGCAGTACCCGCAGCGCCGCGGCGCGCTGCCGCCCGGCATGGAGTTGCCATACGAGGAGGGCGATCCCATCCCCCCCGGCTATCGATTGCGAGAACAGAAACGGCGCGGCTTGATCATCGCCGGCTCGATCGTCACCGGCATTCCCTGGGTCATCAGCCTCACGGCCGCGACGGGTGCGGACTTCGAGAACAAGAGCGGGTACCTCATCGTGCCCGGTATCGGTCCATGGCTCATGCTCCTCGCCGGCGGCGCTTCGGACCGCTCCTGCGGCTCCGACTCGGTGCTGTGTGAAGAGAGCCGCGCCGGCCTGCGCGCCGTGCTGGTCTTCGACGGCCTGGTGCAGTCGGCGGGTGCGGCGATGTTCGCGGCCGGCTTCTTGTTCCCGCGCCAGCGCCTGGTTCGCGAGGACGTGACCGTGAGCGTCGTCCCGGCCACGATTGCGCCGGGGGCTTACGGCCTCACCGCCGTGGGCACGTTCTGAGGTGAGGTGGGGTTAGAAGGCGCTCTTGCCGGTGAGCGCCTTCCCCAACACGAGCGTGTGAATCTCGTGGGTGCCTTCGTAGGTGAACACGCTCTCCAGGTTGAGCATGTGACGAATCACCGGGTACTCGAGCAGGATGCCATTCGCGCCGAGCAGGTTCCGGCACGTGCGCGCGACCTCGAGCGAGATGCTCACGTTGTTGCGCTTGCAGAGCGACACCTGCTCGGGGGACACGCTGCCGGTTTGCTCTTTGAGTCGTGAGAAGTGATAAGCGAGCAAGTCCGCTTTCACGATTTCGGACGCGCAATCCACCAGCTTCTCCTGCACGAGCTGCTTGCTCGAAAGCGGAACGCCGAACTGCACCCTCTCGTTCGTGTAGTTCACGGCCGTCTCCAAGCACGCCTTGGCGGCGCCGACCGCGCCCCACGCGATGCCGAAGCGCGCCTGGCCGAGGCAGCGAAGCGGTGCCCCGAGCCCTGGCTTGTGAGCCATGACGTTTTCGGCCGGCACGCGACAGTCACTCAACACGACCTCGCCCGTCTCGCTCGAGCGCAGGCTCATTTTCCCGTGGATACGCGGCGTTTCGAAGCCCTTCATGCCCCGCTCCACGATGAAGCCTCGGATCGACTCCGCGCCGCCGTCGTCCACCTTGGCCCACACGACGCACAGATCGCAAAACGGGGCGTTGGTAATCCACATTTTGGTGCCGGAAAGCACGTAGTCCGTGCCGTCCCGGCGAGCGCGCGTCGTCATGGAGGCTGGGTCGGAGCCGCTGTCCGGCTCGGTGAGGCCAAAGCTGCCAATGGCTTCACCGCGAGCCATGCGCGGCAAGAAGCGTTGCTTTTGCTCCTCCGTGCCGGCCGAATAGATCGCGTACATCGCGAGTGAGCCCTGCACGCTCACGAAGCTGCGTAGACCCGAGTCCCCATACTCCAGCTCCTGAAGGAGCAAGCCGTACGTGACCGCGCCCATCCCCGCGCAGCCGTACCCGGAAATACTGGCTCCAAGTAAGCCCATCTCCGCGAGCTCGGGGATGAGATCTTTCGGGAACTCTTCCTTTTCGTAGAGCTCCGCGCTGCGCGGCAGGTAGCGCTCGCGGATGAAGCGACGCACGGTGTCTCGCACCAGGCGTTCTTCCTCCGTGAAGAGCGGCTCGAGGGACGTGAGGGCGTCGAGAGGTGCGCAGGGCACGTTACACGGAAGGGTACCATGGCGCTCCCCGGGGCGCCCGCTCGACTGCCGCGAAAGTTGGCCAAACCCACGCAGTTTGGCTACCCCGAGGCATGGCTCGCAGCGCGGTTACGTTCGTCCTCGTCGGCTGCGCCGTGGGCGCGGCGTGCTCCGCGGGGCAGCTCCGACAGGCGGGCAACCGTGAGGACGCGACGCCGGCCTTGGCCATGCCTTTCGCTTCGGCGCCGGGCACGCCGCCCGCGGCCCTCGAGCGTGACGCGGAAGCGCCGCCGGCCGTGGGCTCGCGCGCACCGGAGATGGTGTTCGAGCCGCCGCCGGCTACGGATGAGGTTACGGAAGTACTACCGGAGCCCGAGCCAGAGTACCGGGAGCCGACGCTCGTCTCCGTCGCCCGAGAGACGATGATTCACGCGCGGCCGTCCTTCAAGGCCCAGAAGATCGGTTACCTGCGCGTCGGGGCCGTGGTCAGCCGCTCCGCGCAAGCGGTCGGTAACGAAGGGTGCCGGCGCGGCTGGTACCGGATTCAACCGGAAGGCTTCGTGTGCACGGAAAACTCCGCAATTTTGGACACCGAGGGGCCGAGCCCCTTCAACGAGCTTGCGACGGTGCGCCCGGATCGCATGTCCGGCTTGCCCTACGCCTACGGCCGCTCGCGCTACCCCACGCCGCCGTTCTACTCGAAGTTGCCGACCAAGCTCGAGCAAGAGCGCGCCGAGCAAGACATGGTGGGGCACCTCCGGGCTCGCACCGCCGAGGCGTGGAAGTCTCTACCGAGCGTGGGGACGCCGGGCCTGCTGCAGAACGGGCGCAGCGTGCCGCTCCCTTTCGGCTTTTCGCGCGAGCCGGGCGCGGTGACGGGGCGCGCCATGCCGGACAGTGGGTTCGCGTTGCTCGGCGTGTACGAGCACGAAGGGCGGCGGTTCGCGCTCAACACGGATTTCCAGATCGTGCCGCTCGATCGGCTGAAGCCGGTGGAGGTCAGCCGCTTCCACGGTATTCGCCTGGACGACCAGGTGACGTTGCCGGTCGCGTTCGTGCGCTCGCAGAGCGCCAACCTTTACAGTGGAGACCCGAAGAAGACGGGGCTCAGTATCGCGCGCAAATTGGACTACCGAGAGGCGGTGCCGATCACCGGGCGCGAGGTCATGCTCTCGGGCATCCGCTATTTGGAGACGAAGACGGGGGACTGGATTCGTGACGAGCGGCTGGTACGGGTCGAGGCCTTCAAAAGCCGTCCGGGCTGGGCCAAGCCCGGACGGAGCTGGATTCACGTCTCGATCTTGCAGCAGTCTCTGGTGATGTACGAAGGAGAGAAGCCCGTCTACGCGACGCTCGTCTCCACCGGCGTGGACGGCTTGGGCGACCCGGTCGAAACGCGCTCGACGGTCCGTGGACAATTTTTGATTCACACCAAGCACGTTAGCGTCACGATGGACAGTGACGCGGAAGGCGACGAGTTCGACCTGCGCGATGTGCCGTACGTGCAGTACTTTCAAGAGGGCTTCGCGCTGCACGCTGCCTTCTGGCACGACAGCTTCGGCCAGCCCTACAGCCATGGCTGCGTGAACCTCGCCCCGCTGGACGCGCGCGCGCTCTTTCACATGACGAACCCGCCCGTGCCGCAGACGTGGCACGCCGCGATGAGCCTGCGCGGCGGCACGCTGGTACACATCACGCCCTAGCCGGTGATGCGCCGCGCGTAGTCCGACGGCTGCTCCAGGCGGCGCCCCGACAGTCGCTCGAACGCGGCCGCGATGGGCAGCGCTTTGATGCCGCCCGGCAAGTCCAGCCGGTACGCTTCGGGCCGCAAGTCACCGTGAATTGGCTCCCATTCGCCGCCGCGCGTAGCTCGCAGCACCTCTCCTAAGTAGGCGCCGACCAAAATTGCGGCGCGGCGCACCCAGCCCGCTTCCGGATCCGAGGGCGCGAGCGGCGGTGCGAGCAACGTCACGTAGCGGTCCAAGCTGCGGAGCGACGCAAACGACAAATCCAGGGGCACCTCGATGCCCGCGCAATAGAGACCCACAGGTGACTCGCGCAGGCGCGCTCCGAGCTCCGGCAGTCGGCTCACGTCGGGCCAGGGATCCGGATCCCAAGGTGTGGGCGGTGAGAGCGAAAGCGCGACGCGCTGGCCGAGCGGTTCGGCGCCGGGGTGAGGCAACGGCGTGTCGCCTACTTCCAGCGGCTGTGCCGACTGCAGTCGCGCGTTCATGTCGCGAAAAGGAGAGAAGCACAGGCCCTGTCCTTCGACGTGCAGCATCAGCAAATCGACGGTTCCGCCGAGCCACTCCCCCGCGTACGCCTGACGCAAACACTCGCCGCTGTAAGCGCCGAGCCCGAGCAGCACGCGCGTTCGCAGCTCCGTGCGTGGGCCCACTCCGCCGCGATAGAGCAGGCCCAGCGCGACATCGAGTCGCGCGATGCTGAACAAGGACAGGTCGAATGGCGCGAAGTGGCGCGAGACCGGCGCTTCCGTGAGGTAGCGGGCCGTGATCATGGCCGCGGTCGAAAGCTCGTTCGAGCCGGAGCGCGCCGGCAGTGCCTCGAGCTTGCGCGACAGCCCCTGCTCGAAGTCGAACAACGCCGCTTTGCCGTCTCCGTGCGCGATCCGTTGCTCGCGCTCGTCCCACGGGGAGCGGCCAAGCGACGCCCCGCGGGGAACCGGCGGCGGATCTCGGCGGGAGCTCGCGGGTGCTGGCGGGGGACCTTCTTCCAGCGCCGCGAGCGAAGCGGCTAGCTCCTCGGCGCCGTGGTGGTCGAGATCCAGAAGGCGACGGTGGAGGCGCTTCGCGTCCGCCGGTCGGCGCTGCTTTTGCGCAACGACGGCCGCGACGGCCAGCGCGTCCTGGGCATCGCCATCCAAGGCGAGCGCCGCGTCCGCCGCTCGGCGTGCGGCCTCCAGCGAAGAAGCGACCAGCCTCAGCCCCGAGAGCGCGTGAGCGAGTACCGGCAGCGGGCTCGACTCGGGAGCGATGTCGCGGAGCATGTCGTCGAGCTCCGCGGCCTCGCGCGGGGCCGGAAGCCAGGCCGCGCGCCGCGCGATGGCCCAGGCCAACGTGAGTCTAACCAGCTCCGAGTGTGGCTCTTCGGAGCGCGCGCGTCGCGCCTGCGCCTCGGCGCGATCCAGATCCCCCAACTCGATGAGCAGGCGCGCGACCGCGGCCCGCACCTCCGGCTCGAGGAGGGGCGCGCGGCAGAGCCGCTCCAGCGAACGGCGCGCAGCCGCCTTGCGCCCCAGCCCCACGAGCGAACGAACCTCGAGCAACGAGAGCTCCGGGCTGCTATCTGCGCCAAGCCGTTGCACGGCTTGCAGCGCCCGCTCGAAGTCTTTGTCCGAAAGCCACGTCGCGATCGCGAAGACGCTCGGCGGCTCGCTGCTTTCGGGCCCGGGCGCCCCCGGTGACGGCGCGGTGTTGCGTAGCGGGTAGGGCGGAATCGAGATGCCGTCCAACATCCCCAGGTCGATCGCGAGCGCGGGCGGACTCGGAATACGAGGATTGCTTGCGTGGCTACTGCTCGGCGGCGGCGCGGAAAGGGTGTCGTTCCAGGGATTGGAAGGCGGAGGGGTGAGATCCAGCTCGAGCTCGGGCGGCGTGAGCTCGAGGTCGGGAGGGGGCGCGTAGCTTGGCGCGACGTTCTCGCGCGGGGCAAAGCGCGGCACCAGCGGCGCGCGCGGAATACCGGCGGAGCCTGGCGCCATCGGCGTCTGCAAACGCGCTTCGAGGTGCGGAACGCTCGAAGGCACGTAGCCGGGCTCCGTCAACCGATCGCCGTCGTCCTCACCCTCCGTAGGCTCGACTGGCGGTGGCGGGACGGTGGCTTGGTTGAAGCCGTGACGATCCGGCCGGAGCGTGCCGCGCGCGGCCGCGTCCAGCATCGCTCGTGCTTCCGGAAAATCCGGGCACGCGCGCAGCAGCTCCTCCAAGCGCGCCACGACGCCCGGCAAGTCCAACTTGCCGCGCTGGTACAAGATGCGCGTCGCAAAGTACGTGCTCGCGTGGACGTGCGCCTGCTCCACGCCGAGCTGCGCGAGCAGGCGTTGGGCTTCCTCGAAAGACCCGGCGTTGAGCCGTGCTTCGATTTCGGCGTGCAGAGGGTGCTGGAGCGGTGGCGTTTGGAGCCAGAATAGCGAGAGCTGTGGCTCTCCGTCTAGGCGCTGAAAGGAGGGGGGCTCACAGCGAGCGGGCGCAGCGGAAGCCGACGCCGTGGCTTTGGAACTTCGGGTCGGCGGCGAAGCGGAACGAAGGGTGGAGCCACTCGGCGAAGCTGCCGTTCCAGGCTCCGCCGCGGATCACCCGCTTTTGTCCGGTGTCTGGCCCAGTCGGATCCTTTTGGTTCCCGGCCTGATACGGCCCCTCCCAGTCTGCGACCCATTCCCAGACGTTGCCAACGACGTCGTACGGACCGAAGCGCGAGCGGCCGGCCGGAAATTTTCCTACCGGCGCCGTGGTCGCGTAACCGTCGTCGGCCTGGTAGAGCGCCCCTGGAAACTGCGGTAAAACGCGGTTTTGCTTGGCCCAGGCGAGGCATTCGGTGCCGCAGGCGTTGAGGTGCTTGGCGGTCGGGGCTTCGTCACCCCAGGGGTAGACACGGCCGTCGGGACCGCGCGTCGCGTACTCCCACTCTGCTTCGGTGGGGAGGCGCCGGTCGTTGTTTCTGCAGTAGGTGTCGGCCATCTCCCAGTTGATGCAATTGATGGGGTGGTCGCTCTTCTCGGCGTCGGCGACGGTGCAAAGGCTCGAATACACCTTCTTGTCGCTCGGCGTGATCTTGTCCCACTCCACCTCGGGCGTGGCCCGCCGGCACTTACCGATGTCGGAGCAGTCGCGGTACTGCTTGGCCGTTACTTCGTAAAGGTCCATGCAGAAGCCGTTCAACGCGACGTTGTGGCTCGGCTTCTGGTTTTCGTTCGCGTCCTTCAGCTCCGAGCCCATGAAAAACTGACCCGCCGGGACGAGCACCATGCCGTCGGGGCAGCTTGGGGCAGGGGCGACGACGCTCCCCACCGGCGCCGCGCTAGTAACGGGCGCAGTAACCTTCTGTGCGCCCTCCGGCTGGGGCGGGTCGGTGCTCGCGTCCTTTCGACCTAGAAGGAAGAAGCCGGCGATGCCGAGCGCCGCGATGCCGCCGAGGACTGCGGCGATGACGCCGGTGTTGCTCTTGCTCGCGCCCGCCCCGGTCGTGATGGTGGCGGGGCCGCCCGTGGTTGGGCTCGGAAGAGGTGGGCCGGCGCCGAACGGGGCCGCTTGCGTGCGTGACGTCCCCGCCTGCGGGAGCTCTCCGGGGTGCAGCACGGTGTCGGAGAAGGAGCCCGAAGCGGCTCCCTCCAGCTCTTTCCAAAATTCGCGGGCGCGCGCGTAGCGATCCTCCGGACGCACCGCGAGGGCGCGCTGAAACACGCGCTCTACGGCGTCAGAAACCGCGGCCCCGAGCGCGCGCGGCGTGGGGCGCTTTTCGGGGTTTCCGGAGGCGAACGCCAGCTGAATGAGGTCGTCCCCGTCCAGCGCGCTCTTGCCCGTGAGCATCTCCACCGCGACGAGCGCCAGCGCGTACACGTCCGTCCACGGACCCGTCGCGCCATAGCTGCGGTTGAACTGCTCGGGGGCGCCGTACTGCGGCGTGAAGGAGGTGATGCCCATGCCGGTCTTGGCCATCGCCGCCTTCAGCTGCGTGTTGTCCGACATCATCTTCGCGACGCCGAAGTCCAAAACCTTGACCGTCGCCTTGCCGGCGCGCGCGTCTTCGCCCAGCACGAACAAGTTCGCCGGCTTGATGTCACGATGCGCGATGCCTTTGCCGTGCGCGACGTCCAGCGCGCTCGCGGCTTGGCCGAGCACGCTGATGAGCTCCGGAACGCCCCACGGCGGGAGCCCGGCGGCTCTTTCGCTTTCGATGAGCTCGTCCAGCGGCTTTCCCTCCAGCCACTCCAGCACCATGTACGGCATCCACTGGCCGTCCGGCGAGGTGTAGGTGCCGACGTCCCGCGCCTGGACGATGCCGGCGGTTTGACTGCTCAGCTCCGTGAGGAGGGCGCCTTCTTGAATGAAGGCGTCACGAAACTGGTCGCGCTGATCGACCGGCGCGCTCGACAAGCCGTTGAAGAACTTGATCGCGACTGGCTTGTTCCAGATCGTGTGCATCGCCCGGTAGACGACCGCGAAGCCGCCCTCGCCCACGAGCTTTTCGATGCGGTATTTCTCGACGATGGTTTGGCCGGCGATGCCAAGCGGATCTCTCGGGCTCATGGGAACTTGAATGCGTAGCGTCGTAGATTACGAGCGTTCAGGGCAACTGGGCTCTCATAAATGCGGCCTAAAGCTTGGCCCCTTGGCCGCAGGTCCCCACACCACGCCCCGCTCCGCCAGGTCCGCCAGCAGCTGGGCCGCGCCGGACAGCACCGTTTCCGTAAGCGCCGCCCCCTCGGCGGTCGCCGCCCCTTGGACGGCGGCGCCCAAAGCCTCCCCACCAAGTAGACGCTCGAGGATGCCTCGCGCGAGCGGAGAGAGCTCGAGGTAGCGCACGTCGTGCTCGGGGCTGCGATAAACCAGCAGCGAAACCGCGCGTGCGGTCGGCGCGGTGCGATCTGCTTCGTCCTCCGGGAGCTCGTGCACGGCGTTTCGGTAGTAAACCAAGCGGAGCGCCGCGGAGAGCGTGACGCCTTGGTCCAAAGCCAACCCCGCCGCGACATGGCCGAGCGGCGGAGTCGGCATCGCAGATACTTGGATGTGCAGCGCTTCGTGCTGGGCAAGCTCCAGCAGGTACGCGGGAACGTGCGGGTCCCCCTCCCAGAGCGGGGCGCAATAATCCAAGAGCTCGGGCGTGACGTCGCGCAGGTAGTGCGTGCGCGGCGCTCGCTCGGCGAGGAAGCGGTCGAAATACTCTTCGAAGCGCGTGCCGAGCCGCGCGATGGTGCGCGGTAGCGAGAGCCGTAGCGCTTCCTGCAAGTTGCCGCGCACCAGCTCGCGGTACACGCAGAGGCGCGGCAACGTTTCGACTAGCGCGGCGGAGTCTTCTTCGGAGACCTCGTGCACGCGGCACAGGGCTCGGAGCGACTCCGCGTCCGGCGGGGGCCCCAGCGTGAGCTCGGCGACCACCCGCTCAACCCCGGGCATGGTCGCTTTCTACGGCGCGCTCGTACACGGCACGCAGCGCGGTGACCTCGCGCAGCAGCTCCGGCAAGGGGGGCACGTCGTTGTCACGCTCGAGCAGCACGGGCTTTGGCCCGCTCAATCGCAACGTGAGCTCGAGCAGGTCCAGCACCGGGGAGGCGACGGGCGCTCCGTGCGTGTCCAGCACCAAGCCGGAGGCTTTTTTCGTGTGCCCCGCGACGTGAATCTCCACCACGCGTGAAAGATCCAGGTTGCGGATGAAGTGAGCCGGATCCGTTCCGTGGTTGACCGCGTTGACGTAAACGTTGTTCACGTCCAAGAGCAGACCGGCGCCGCTCGCCTCCAGCACCGAGCTCAGAAAGTCCAGCTCGGACATCTCCGCGCGCCCGGGGTGCACGTAGTAGGTGACGTTTTCGAGCGCGAACGGCACACCCAATATGTCGGTCATGCGGCGCGCCCGGTCGGCAACGCGGGCCACGTTTCGCCGGCTGTGCTGAAGCGGCAAGAGCTCGTGCACTTGGCGAGGCCCGAGCGACGAGAAGCAGAGGTGGTCGCTGTGCAGTGGCGTGCCGGTGCGTACGATTTCCGTGCGCAGGTCCCGCAGGTACTCCGCGTCCGGCGCTTCGTCCGCGCCGATCGACAGCGTGAGACCGTGGGTGACGAGCGGGTAGCGCTCGCGCAGCTTCTCGAGCTTTGCGGGATAGTAGCCGCCGCGTCGCATGTAGTTTTCGGGAGAGACCTCGAAGAAGTCGATCGGCAGCTTCGGACCGTCCACGACTTCTTCGAGGAAATCCCAGCGAAGCCCGAGGCCCACCCCACCGAGCACCGGCGGCGAGGAGACGGACGGCTCGGGCTCGCTCATGGGCTCAGCCGCAGGTGCCAGCGCCGCAGCCAGCCTTGGCGCCAGCCGCCTTCTTCTTTGCCGCGGGTGCGGGCTTCGTGGCGGCAGGCTTGGCTGCTTCGCCCGCAGCGGGCGCGCTGGGGGCGGCCGCGGCCGGAGCTTCGGCGGCGGGAACGGCGGCAGCCGGCGCGTCCGCGGGAGCATCCGCCGGCTGGGAAGCGTCGGCGGCTACGTCAGCGGGCGCGGTTTCGGTAGCGGTGGCGGCCGGAACCTCTTTGGCTTCGACGGCGCTGTCGGCAGGGGGCGCGGAGCCGCCACAGGCAACCGCGCCGAGAGTGGCGAGCGTGGCGAGGATCGAGGTGTAGCTGAGCTGGTGCGACATCGGTGAAGGGTTCCTTACGGGTTCTGGAGGCAGGGCAAACGCCCCGGCAGTCTAGCCCTCGGCGCTGGCCGAGCGCGCACAAGCCGGTACGGGGCCCGGGGGAGGGGGTTTCACGAAATCGGCTGCATGCCAAAAACGTGTCTGAAACCGGTCATTTGGGCGCGCTTTCCGGCTCCGCGAACAGGTCCAAGTCCACGCTCGCGTTCTTGCCGACCCAATCCGCCGCGCGCGCGGCCCCCAGCGCGTCCGCGATCCCCGAGGCGTCGCGAGCCGTGATGTCGTGCGTGCTCAGTGGCAGTACGAGAGAGCGAGCGCTCCGGATCGACAGCCGCTCGGAGCCGCCACCGGCGACGAGCAGCTCCGCCCGTACCGGCGCGCGAAAGCCGTGCACCTGCAGGGTTCCCACCACCGTAACCCGCGTGACGCCGCTCCGCCGCCGCGCGCTCGCGTCCGAAACGTTCGTCGACTCGACATCGGCGAGCTCGAACCGGGCGAGCTTGAATTGCTCGCGTCGTTCCGCCGGCACCTCCGCGCCCAACTCGAGCCATTGCAGACCAACCGCCGCGGCCGCCCCTCCCAGGTCTAGCCCGGCGGGGACGTCGGTGTCGATGGTGAGGGTCGTGAGGTCTACGTCCAACGTTGCGCGCGTGTTCTTCGGCTCTCGAGGATCCAGCTCCAAGCTGCCTTGCGCGATCGCGAACCGGCCCGACACCTTGCCCTTCTTGCCCGGCACGCTGAAGCGCACGGTGCTGTCCTTCGCGAACCGGAAGCGGCGCGGCGCTTTCGACACCGCGGTCGCGCTGCCTGCGCTCGACTGCGCCGGCCAAGGCTCCGTTCGGCGCGGCTTCTCTTCCGGCTTGGAGCAGGCGCACAGCGCCAAGGCCAACCAGAGCGCGCGCTTCAATGCCACATCCCCACCGAGATACCCCAAGCGAGGTAGCTCCGGCTCGCGTCGATGGAGCCGCCCACTCGCCACTCCGCGTCGGGAGGCCACGCACCGAACACGTCCCAAGCGAACACCTTTTGATCGAAGCCGAACGTCGCGTGCAAGCGTGAGCCCTTCTCGTTGCTCTCGAAGCGGGAAGGCTCGAGATATGTTCCGCCGCGGATCCGGAGCGCTGCACGGTACGGTCCAGCATCGATTCGATGCCCACGGCGTTGTCTACGGTGCCGGAGATCATGAGTGAGGTGGTGACGAGCACGAAAAAGCGCGCCTGCGCGTGGTACCGCTCGCGCAGGCGCCGGACCAAGTCCTTTTCTACTCGGGCTCGCTCGGTGTCGTCGAGGTCTTCCTCCGCGCGCAGCTCCGCGCGCAGCTTGCGTAGTCTTCGGCGACGTTCGCGCTCCGTTTCGAATGGCGACGCTGCGACTTCGGCGTTCCGCAGGCGGCGCTCGCGCTCGTGGGCACGCCAACCGAGGTAGCGTCGCATCGGCTCCAGCACGCTCGAGGGGTCCACCCAGCGTGGGTTCAGCGGACGAGGGCCGAGCTGCGCGGCGAACCCGAGATTCGCGTCCCAAGGGAGCGTCACGCGCGAAGGCAAATACAGCCGATTGTTGAAGTCGTCTTCGTAGAGAACGAACGTGCTTTCCGGAGACGCCCGGGTATCGAAGCCGGCTCGGTAAGCTCCGCCGACGCGGATCTGCCAATCCGTCGGGCGCCAGATGAAGCCGGTGACGAAGCCGGTGCCGACCGTCGAGAACAGCTCTTGGCTACCGAGCAGGGTACCGTCCTGTTTGGTGACGGAAAGGCCGGTCGTGCGCAGACCGACGCCGAGCAGCAGCTGACCCTTCCAAAAAGAGTGCGCCACCTGCAAGTTGCCGATCGCAATGCGGCCGAGCAGGCGATCCTTCTCCGCGCCCCCGGCGGGATCCACGCCGCGGCTCAGAGAATACTGCTGGAAGTCCGTAGAGAGACCGAAGCCCCAGCGCCCGAACTGCAGCTGAAGCGCCAAGTTCAAGAACAGGAAATTGAGGCCTTCGGTCTGGGGCAGCTCGGTGCGATTTCCGGAGTTCCAGAAATCCGTATTCTTGATGCCGGATGGGAACGTGACGCCGACGCCCATGTCGTAATCGAAGTGCCCATAAGAGTAGGGGGTGCGGGCCGCGGTGGCCGCAGGGTTGATGGCCTGGCCTTCCGTGCCGTCCGCGATGGCCACGAACGCGCCGCCCAAGCCGGTGACACGGTTCGCGGACAACACCGCGCCCTGATAGAGGTCGATGCCGTAGTCGTTGGTGACGATCGAGTGTCCCTCCGCAGGCAAGGTCGCGAACGCAGCCCGGCTCGCTCCCAGGAGCGCTAGCAAGCACGGCGCGGCTAGCCCCAGGCGCACTCAATCACCCCGCCTGTGCGCGCGCCTCGCGGGCGAGCCGGAGCTCCGTTTTCAGCACCGAAAAGAGGATGCCGATCGCGGCGAGCGAGAAGACGCACAGCATCGGGCCGAGCGCGCCGAGGAGCGCCGCGACGAGCGTGAGGAGCACGAAGGTGTCTCGCTTGAACAGCGGAGCCAGGAAAGCGAGCTTACCGCCCCCACTGCTGGCCTGGCTCAGCGGATACTTCAGCAAGTCCCCGGAGCCGATTTTGATCAAGTAGCGGTACTCCAAGCCGCTCGCGAGCACGCCGCACGCGACGCAAATTCCTCCTGCGGCGAGGTAGAGCGTCTGGCCGGTGGCGCGATACAGACCGATGCCCGCGCCCCCGAAAAAACCGTAATTAGTGAGGTCGTCACCAATCGTGTCCAACCACTCTCCGAGGCGGGAGCCACGGTGGGAGACGCGGCTCATCTCGCCGTCGCAGCCGTCCAACACGCTCTGGGCTTGAAAGAGGAACGCGCCGAGCGCGAGCGAGCCGTAGCTGCCCTGCGCGGCCGTGATCGCACCGGCGACCCCGATCCCCAATATTGCCACCGATACCTGGTTGGGACGCAGCGGGGTCTTGACCAAGAGTCGCGACAGGAAGAGCGAGATGTAGCGATTGAGGTGACGCGACGTCCAACCGTCTTGCGGCTTGCGCAACGAATGAAACAGCGCCCGCTCCGCCGCGGCCGCGGATTCGTCCGACGTGACGAGAAGGGGCGCGAAAGCGTACGGCACGTTGGGCGGCTTGGACGCCGTCGCGACCTGGATCGCGGCGCCGCGGGGCAAGCCCTGCGCGAGCTCCCGGAGCGTGCCGCGGTGGGCGAGCAAGTTCGCCTTTGCGACCAAGCGCGGCGAGCCGGGCGGCACCGACGACGCGACCGGAATGCGCAGCCGCGCGTCTGCCAGGAGCGAGCGCAGCCCCGGGGCGGGCTCCGAGATGACGATACAGCCCGCGCCCGCCGCTTGGGCGTCCAGGCTCAGACGCAGCGCGAGGGGCAAGCCGCCGACGCGGCGCGCGCCTGCCTCGGCCGGCTCGAGCACCATGGGGCAAGCGCGAGTGGGTCATGCCGCAGGTGCCGGACGAGATGATCGTCTCGATGTACGAAGGCGGCACGAACCTGTTCTGGGCCGATCGCTACGGTAAGGAGCTCGGCATTCCAGACCTGTGGGTCAAGCTGTGCGGCAACAGCCACAGCGGCTCTTTCAAAGACCTGGGCATGACCGTCCTCGTCAGCGTCGTGCGCATGGCCATTCAGGAAGGCTTGAAGGTGAAAGCGATCGCTTGCGCCTCCACCGGCGACACGAGCGCTGCGCTCGCCGCGTACGGCGCCGCCGCGGGGCTACCTGTCGTCGTGCTGCTGCCGCACAACAAAATCTCTACCGCCCAGCTCGTTCAGCCCATCGCGCACGGAGCGATGGTGCTCGGCCTGGACACCGACTTCGACGGCTGCATGGAGATCGTCCAGCGTCTCGCGGCGGAGGGCATGGTCTACCTCGCCAACTCGATGAACCCGCTGCGCCTCGAGGGGCAGAAGACGGTCGCGATGGAGATCGTGCAGCAGTTCGACTGGCAAGTGCCGGACTGGGTCATCCTCCCGAGCGGTAACCTCGGCAACGCCTCCGCGCTCCACGCCGGTTTCAAGCTGATGCGCGACCTCGGGGTCATCACGAAGTACCCGCGCTTGGTCGTGGCGCAGGCCGAAAACGCCAACCCGCTCTACCGCGCCTGGAGCGAAGGGAAGCGAACGGTCACGCCGATCCAGGCCAAGCCGACCCAAGCCACCGCGATCCAGATCGGAAACCCCGTCAGCGCGCCGCGCGCCATCGTGGCGCTCGAGGAGCTGAACGGCATCGTGGAGCAGGCGAGCGAGGAGGAGCTGTGCGAGGCGGCTGCGCGCGCAGATCGCACCGGAATGTACACTTGCCCGCACACGGCCGTTGGTCTCGCCGTGCTGGAGAAGCTCGTGAGCCGCAACGTGATCAAGAAGGGCGAGCGCGTGGTGTGCGTCTCCACCGCCAACGGCCTCAAGTTCACCGAGTTCAAGGTGAAGTACCACGAGGGCTCGGTCCCCGGCGTGACCGGCAAGCTCAAGAACCCGCCCGTCTTGCTCCCCCCGAGCTTCGACAAGGTGGTCGACGCGATCACCCAACGCTTCGGCTGATCGCGGTCTGATTGCGCGGCCGCGCGGCAGCTCAAGGCGCCCCGCGCAATCGCGCCTGGCGGCCGCAGGGTTGAGCGAACAAACGAAACGAGCCGCGCAGCCTTGCGGCGGCGCGGCTCAGAACGTGCCGAGGCGCGGCTCAGAACGAGTAGACGGCGCCTGCGCCGCCGCCCTTGGGCGTGGCGTAGGGCGCGACCACGAGCCTGGCCTTCTTCGGCAGCTTCTCGAGCTTGGCGTTGTTGCTCGACGCGGAGTCGTCGCTCGTGAGGAGGACCACGCCGGTGACTCCGAGCGTGATTGCGACGCCGAACGCCATGTCGGCGATCAGGGCGTTGCGCTCGGTGTCGTCAGCGGCCGAGCTGCCCGGCTGCTTGTCGAAGTCATTCTTCGCGCCGAGTGCCTTGATACCGAAGATGGTACCTACGACCGCGCCGGCGCCTGCGATGCCGAGCGTGATGTACGCGGGCACCTTGCTACGCGGCGGAGGCGGAGGGGGCGGCGGAGGCGGCGCGGGGGCCTCGACGACCGGCTCTGGCGGCGGGGGCGGCGGTGGTGCTTTGGCCGTAAGCTCGACCTTTTGCTCGACCTTTTCGCTGCCCTTGACGTCGACGTCGAGCTCCTTGGGCTCGTAGCCAGCAGCGACGATGGTGATCTTGTGCGGGCCGGGCGAGAGCTTGAGGGTGAGCGGGGTTTCGCCGGTTTGCGGCGTGCCGTCCACCGACACGGTGGCGGCGACGGGCGCGGTCGCGCCGACGGCAGCCGTCGACACCAAAACTTCGCCGCTTTGCTTGGACCTGAGATCCGCCAGGCGCGTCTTGGCGTCGTTGGTTTTATCGTCGCCGAGCTTGCTGATCTCGGGATCCGCGAGCAGCCGATCGTAGGCGGCGATCGCTTCCTCGGCCTTGCCTTGGCCGTCCAACGACTTGGCCGCCCAGTACGCTGCTTGCGGCGCCGGCACGAGCTCGTTCGCTTTGGCGAAGCCCGTGTACGCACCCGCGTAGTCCCCGGCGGCGTACGCTTTTTCGCCCTCGCCGTAAGCTTTGCGCGCGGCGTCCTTCGTCTTCTTGTCGACGGGCTTGGGCGCGGGGGGCTTGGCCGCAGTGGTGACAGCGGTGGGCTTGGCAGCGTCAGCTGGCTTGGCCGCGGGCGCCTTCGCGTCGGCGGGCTTGGCAGCTTCGGGCTTTGCTTCCGCGGGCTTGGGCGCAGGGGCCGGTGCCGGCGCAGCCGCCTTTTCTTTCGTGGGAGCGGCGGGCGTCGCCGGGTCGGCCGCGAACACGGGCACGACGCTAGCGCTGACGAGCGCGCCGGCGGTGACGGCTGCCACGAAGCGCGGCAGAAGGGGAGAACGAGTACGGTTGAACATTGAGCCTCCGGCTACCCCGGGGGGAGCCGATCGGCAGGCTAGACCGGGCCTTACCCCGGCGACAAGCCCCGATACCTAAGGCCCGCTCGCGGTAGCGCCCCCGATCGCGGGGCTCGCGGCGGGCCGGCTATATCGCCGGGACTGCGACGTGATGAGCGCGCGCGGCGTTCTGGCTGGCCTATAGTCTCCTCCCGCTGATCGGCCATGACGACAATTGACTCGAAAGATCCCGCGCTTTCTGGCGAGGGCTCGGGAGCGGGAGGGGAAGCTGTGCTGGTGGGGCACGCGCCGTTCGATGCAGCGCGTCGAACCTTCGCTCCCACGGAATCCGAGGGACCTCGGTCCGCGGCCTCCCTGGCACTGGCTCGTTACGCGCTCGACACCGGCATTTCACGAAAGTCGGGGCCGCGGGCGGAGCTGGCGTCACTGACGGCGAAGCTGGGAGCCGCCAACCGCGCCGGCAGCGACCACGAGGAGCGAGCGTCGGCCGCGGCGCTGGCACGAGCGCTCGCCGCGCGCGGAACGGAGCTGGACGCGGCCACGCGCTTCGCGCGTCGCGCGCTCTTGCTCGGTGAGGAGCCGCTCCTGCGAGAAGAGCTTTCGGCGTGGTTCACCGGTCTCGGCGAGCCGCTGCTCGCGGGGGCGACGCTGCGGCCGCTGCTGGAGCTACCGGGGGCGGACGTGCCGGCCCTCTCCATGCGCATTGGTCAGTTGATGGCGCGGGGAGGCGACGCCCGTGCCGCGCGGGAAGCGTTCGCCACTGCGTCGCGCGAACGGCCCGGCGACCCCCAGCCGGCGGAGCAGCTCGCCGCCGTCGCGGCGTGGAGCCAGCAAGTGTCCGCGGAAGAGGCCGCGCAAGCGTACTTGGACGCAGCCGAACGGCGCGAGGCGCTCGGTGAGCGGCCCGCGGCTTTCGAAAACCTGATGCGCGCATTCGAGATTGCGCCGCACTTCGGGCCCGCGGTGGAGCGCCTCGCGCAAGCTCTTTCCGGGCGCGGTCGCGTCGGCGCGGCGGACGAGGTGCGCCGCGAGCAAGCGCGCGCGCTGCCCGAGCAAGCCCGCTCGATTCATCTGCGACGCCTGCGCGACGCGCTGCGTGACGGGGACTTGCCTCGTGCGGTAGGCGCGGCGTTCGATGCTCGGCTCGACGCGGAGCTGGACTTGAAGAGCGTGCTCATCGCCATCGATCGCCGCGGCGAGCCGACCAGCGACGCCACTTTCGGCTTCGACGAGCTGCTGGATCGGGTCGGCATGCACGAGCTGTTCGCAGCGCGGCTCGAGCTCGGCTGCGACTTGCTCGCCGGACGCGAGCTTTCGCGCGCTCGCCTGGCGCTGGGGCGGCTCTACGCGGGCTCGCTGGGGCGCGCCGACCGAGCCGTCGAGTGCTGGCTGGAGGCGTTGGTCGTGGATCCCGGCTCGGTGGAAGCCAAAGAGTCTTTGCGCTCGCACGGGCTCGCGACGCGGGACTTTTCTGCGTTCACGGAGGCGCTCGTGCGCATCGCGGAGGCCAAGCCGCAAGGCTTCGCGGAGCAGCGCGTGCTGTGCTTGCGCGAGCTGTATTCGCTTTCGGAAGAGCGCTTGGGCGACGCGGGGCTCGCCAGTTGGGCGCTCGCCAAGCTCGGCGCAGTAGGCATAGAAGACGAAGCGCTGCGCGACGCGGGCATGCGCCTCGCGCCTCAAGTAGCGCGCGAGGACGAAGCGCTACTCCATGCTCAGAGCAAGCTTACCAACGCCCAGGGCGACGAACGCCTTGAGGTGCTCTCGCGGCTGGCGGCCCTGCTGAGCGGTAGGCCGTCGCAGTCGAGCGAATACCTGGCCGTGCTGCGCGAGCTCACGCAGATGGTCCCGGAAGAGCGCGGCTACCAGCTGGCCTACGAACGCCTGCTCGCGCGCTTGGGTCGAACCGAGGAGCTGGAGCAACACCTCGCGCTGCAGGCGACGCGCGCCGGCTCCGACCTGGAGCGCGGCCGCTTGCGGCTTGCGCTGTCGAGCGCCAAGCGTCGCCGTGGAGATCTGGATGGCGCGCTGCGCGAGCTCGCGCCCTTGCTCGACGACGCTGGCGCCTGGCCGGCGGTGGCGTGCTCGGCCGCGCTCCTCGCGGCCCAACGCGGCGCGGACGGCGTGCGCGCTCGCGCGCTGCTGCGCGTCTCTTCGGGCCTTTCGCCTTCGCTGCGCGCGGTGTTGGGGAGCTTGGCCGCTGAAGCACTGCTGGACGGTGGAGAGCTGGAGCGCGCGCGCGTCGCGGCCGAACAGGCGGTGCACGCCGACCCTTCTCTGGCACGCCCGGCGGCGGTGCGCGCTCGCGCCTTCGTGCTGAGCGGCGATCGCACTGGGGCGGAAGCGCTCGAGCGCGCGATGGGTATGGTCGTTCCTCGCGCGGCAGCGTGCCTGGAGCTGGCCAACGTTTACGATCGGCTGGGCGAGGACATCCTGGCGCTCGCGTGGACGCAGCGTCGTATCGCGCTCCGTCCCGGCGACCTCGACGCCGCGCGCTCGCGCCTCCTGCGCACGCGGAAATCCGGGGACGCATCGCGCCTCGCGGACACTCTGGCGTGGCTGCTATCCCAGCACCAGTCTTTGGCGGAGCTGGTCGACGACATCGCGGACACGCTGCGCGAGCTGGCCCCCAAAGAGCCGATGCGAGCGGGCGCGCTCGCGCGGCGCGCGTTGGACGTGGTGGGGCCTCGCTCCACGCGCCTTCGCGACGCCGTGTTGATGGTCGCGGATACGACCGGGGAGCGCGGGCTCGGCATCGCGGTGCTGGAGCGCTGGCTCTCCGCAGGCTCGCCCGGCGCAGAACGCCCGGTGCTCCTGCTGGAGCTGTCGCGTCGCCGTCGCGCGGCGAGCGACGCCGATGGCGCAGCCCGCGCGCTGCTCCGTGCCGTGAAAGAGGGGGCGGCGCCGGGGGAGGTGCTGGCGGAGCTGGAGGTCGCGCTACCCACGCGTGGGTCCGACGGAGATCTCGCGATCTTGGAGACGCGCGCGGAGGTGCTGAGCGCTCACCCCGAGGCCGATCAGCTCGGCACCGCGCACGCGTTTCGCGAGCTCGGCGCGGCTCTTTACGATTTGGCGTCCGATACGGAAGGCTCCTTGAGGGCATGGGAACGCGCCATGGCGCTCGACCCGGAGCGCGGCCCGGAGCTGTTCGCGGCGGACGTGACCGCCTTCATCGGTCACGACGCCGCGTTTCGCCGCCTCAAAGCGCTCTCCGTTTCTCGCACCGAGCCGACTCACGCGGCGCGGCTCTTGGCGGTGGCGGCCGGCGTCGCGCTCTCGGCGGGGCGAATGCAAGATGCGTTCGAGACCGCGGCGCGCGCTCTCGAGCTCGACCCTGCACGCGCGGACGTACTTGCTTTGGCCGAGCGCACTGCCGGCGACGAAGACTTCGACGCGCTGGAGCGCATCTATGACGCGCTCGGCCGAGCCGCGCTGGGCCGCTACGGAGAGCGCGCCGTTCACTACCGCGCGGCGCGCCAGTTCGAGCGCCGACGCGAGCTTTCACGCGCGCTGCGCCACGCCATCGCCGCGTTCGAGGCCGTGCCCTCGGAGGGCGTCGCGTACGTGACGATGGCCCGCCTCGCGCAGCACTCCGAACGCGCGTCGGACGTCGTGCGCGCCATCGAACGCGTCGCGACCGCGGCTGCATCCGTCGACGCACGCGCGGGCTGGCTCCGCAAGGCGGCGCTCTTCGCCGGTCCGAGTGAAGAGGGGGTGCGGCAGCGCATCGAGGTGCTGCTCCGCGCGCTTTCCGTGCGCGGGGACTCCGAGCTGCTGCGCGCGTTGTCGGCCGCGTGCGGCGAGCTCATCGTACTGGCGCCCGAGGAACGAGAGACGCTGTTGTTGCGGTTCGATCGCGCGTCGCAAGCCCTCCTCGCCAAGGTGGACGGTCCCGAGGGCGCGCGCATGGGCATCACCGCCGCGCAGTCCGCGCTCGGCACCTTCGACGCGCCGGACCTCGCCCTCGCCGCGCTCGCTCGCGCGTACGGCAGCGACGGAGATTTGGAGGAGTACGCCGCGCTCTTCGACGACGTCGGGCAGCTGGCTCGCTCTCCGGACGCGCCCGCCACCGTGGCCAAGCTGGTCGAGCTGTCCGGGCAGAAGTGGAGCGGCGCCGGTGCCGCGCTGCTGGAGCTGGGGGGCCGTTTGGCCGGCGCCCTCGGCGATGCACGAGCCGAGGCGCAGCTCCTCGTGCGCGCGGCCTGCAAAGGGCCCGAGAACACGGAACTGATGCGACGCGCGGAGGCGCGCGCGCGCGCCGTCGGTGACGCGGAGCTGATGAACGCGGTGTTGGAAGCCGTACCTCCCCGTGAGCGTGGGCAAGCCTTGCTAGACTTGGCGGACTCGGCCAATGACCCCGCGGAGGTGGAGGCGACGTTGCGCCGCGCGGCCGCCGTGGACGACTTGCCCGACACTCAGCAGGCGGAAGTCTTCGAGCGCCTCGCGAAGTTGCTGAGGCAGCAGGGCCGCCACGACGAGCTGGAGGCGCACCTCACGCTCGGCATGGAGACGCTCGGCTTGGAACCGGCGCGACAATCGCGGCTGGGGGCGGAGCTGGCCGCGCTGGTTGGTGCGCGAGGAGAGCCGGAGCGCGCGATCGAGATCATGCGGCGCGCCTTGGCAGAGACGCCGGACAGCGAAAGTCTCTGGTCGGACCTGGTTGCCCTGGCTCGTCAGGCCCGGGATCGCCAGACAGAGCTGGAAGCGCTCGGGCAGTGGCTGGAGCGCGCGAGAGACGACAAGCAACGGCTCGCGCTGCTGCGAGACTTGGCGCTGCTCTTGGAAGAGCAGAACGACGAAGACGCCGCGCTCGCGCGCTGGACGGCGGTCCTCGAGCTGGAGCCCGACGACGCCCAAGCCATCGCCGCGCTCGAACGCAAAGCGGAGCGGCAGGGAGACTATGAGGCGCTGGTCGTGCTGCTCGGCCGTCGCGCGACCCTCGCGAGCATGGTGGACGACGTTCGCCGCATTCGCTTGCGGCGAGCGGCCGTGCTCGAGCAACGACTAGGCCGTCCCGACGAAGCCGCGGCCGAGCTCGAAGCCCTCGTTACGTCGACGGGAGACAACCTGAGCGTCCTGCGCGTCCTCGCGGATCTGCACGAGCGCTTGGGGTCGCCGTTGCGGGCCGCCGCGCTCTGGCTCCGTGCGAGCGCGGTTGCGTCGGAACGCGACGAAGCCGCGGATTTGTCGCGTCGCGCCTGCGAAGCTTACCTCGCAGGCGGCGACGTCGAGGCCGCGCGCCGCGTGCTGGAGAGCATGGGAACCTGGGCGCGCTCCGAGCGCATGCTCGAGCTCGGGGTGGAGGTCGAGCGGCGCCGAGAGAATCCCGTCGCGCTCGCGGAAGCGCTCGACGACCTGGCCACGGCCTCGGCGCGGCCTGCTTCCGAGCGCGCGGCGCTCTTGGTGGAGGCGGCGCGGATCTCGGTCGCGACCGGCGACGGCGCCACCGCGCTGTCTCAGGCGATGCGCGCGGCGCGGCTCGCGCCCGGAGCGATCGAAGCGCAGCTCGTCGCGCGCTACTTGGAGTACCGAACCCGCGGTGGCCCGGGCAGTGACGCGGACGCGCGCGCCGCGGCCACGGAGCTCGGCGCGTTGAACGTGAACGAACTGAGCGTCGAGCAGAGCGATTTGCGCGCGTTCTTGACGGCGGAGTCGCTGGACCGCGCGAACGGTGGCGGAGCCGGTCTGCGCGAGCTAGCGCGCTCCCGCGCGGAGCTGGGCGAGACCCCGCTCGTCGCGTTGGGCATGGCGGAGCGCTTGGAAGCCAGTGAGCCAGCGCAGGCGTTGCCGCTATTCGATCGCGCGCTCGCCGGAGATCTTCGCGAGCTGCGCGCCAAGAGCCGCGTCGCGTTGGCGGCCGCCTTCGCAGCGAAGCGCGTGAACGAGCTGGACCGGGCCCTCGCGTACCTGGACTCGGCGCTTGGCGATCCGGAGACGCGCGACGCAGCCCTCGCGCTCAGCGCGGAGCTCACTCCGCGCGCGCGCGGACGCTCGGCGCCACCCGCCGCGCGCGCGGTCTCGTCCAAGCCGCCGGTGTACGAGCGCGGCGCGCCGACGATTCAGGCGGATTCGATCGGCGAGCGCGGCCGTTCGCCGACGGTAGTCGGAAGCCCGCTCAGCGAGCGCGGTCGCTATTCGCAGCGCGCGCCGGTCGTGGAAGAGCGGGTGGGGGCGTCCGTCGACAGCACGTCCGGTGGGGAGCGCGCGCCGGCCCCCTCCGCGCCGCTCATCGACTCGCTCGTTCCGCGCTCTCCGCTCGTTCCGCGCGACGCCGAAGCGAACCTCGCGGTGCCGTCGGCGCCACCGCCCAGCCCGCGCGGGGCGACTGCGCCTCGCAGCATGGGCTTCCTTCGCCCCAACATTTCGGGCCGTTACTCGCTCGCACCGGAGGTACACGAAGAGCGAGTCCCCGCCGCGGCCCGAACTAGCTCCGAGCAATCTTTTCCACAGGTTAGGCTGCCGGAGCCGCGACCCGCCTTCGATTCGCGCCCTGACGTGCAAGCCGCCCTGAACCTGTCGGCGACCTTCGTCAGTCAAGACTCCACTGGGGAACAAGCCTTGTACGACGCGCTGCGGCGAGGCTCGATCGAAGCAGGGGTGGAGCTACTCCGGCAGCTCGAACCGCATCCGTCGCGGGCGCACGACGTCGTGAGCGTGGCCCGGCGACTCGCTCTGCTGCAACCCGGTGACGTGCAAGCGGTGGCGCGGCTCCACGAAGCGGCCCTGCTCGATCGCGATCCGGTCTATGCGCGCGCAGCCGAGCACGTCCTTTCGGTGCTTACGGAGGGGCAGGTGAGCGAAGCGCCGCCGCTCTCGGATCAGCCGGAGCAGCCGGACGCCGTGCGCGCGCTCTTGTTCCGCGAGCAGTCGAGCCGCGCCCTCGAAGCGCTGTCGCTCGTCTGGGAAGGGGCGGAACACGTCTTCCGCCGTGACCCCAGCACTTACGGCGTCACCGGGTTGGAGCGCGTTCCGGCCGGTGCGCCTACCGCCCTAGCGCGAAGCTATGCGGCTTTGGCGAGGGCCCTCGGTCTCCTCCGAACGCCGCTATTCCAACGGCGGAGCGCCGGACCGGTGACGGTCAGCCTCGCACTGCTCTCACCCCCCGCCGTTATTCTCTCGGGCGACGTGCGCCAAGACAGTCCGGAGCTACGCTTTCACCTGGGCGCCATGCTGGCCGCGGCAACTCCTCAATATGCTTTGCTCTTTGGCTCGCCAGAGTCTCAAGGCCGCGCCGTGCTGCGCGGGCTCGCGTTCGCGTTCGGTCCGCCGCGGGGCGGAGCCGGGAACGCCGGAGCGACGCTCAACCTCGCCGAGGTATTGTGGGAGAGCATTCCGGTGCGGCTGCAGCGCCGCCTGCGCGAGCTGTGCGATCAACCGGACGCGCTCGATTACGACTCGGCGCTAGGCGCCGCTAAGCTGGCCGTGCGCCGCGCCGGCTTCTTCGCGGCTGGCGATCTCGGCGTCGCGCTTCGGCAAATCGCCGTTGAAGACGGCTACGACCTGGATACGCCGGAGCGAAGCCTTCGCACGCTCGTGCGTGACAACGCGGCCGCGCACAACCTCTACTCCCTCGCGCTCGGCGCCGAATACGCCCACACCCGCTACCAGTCCGGGCGAGGGACACGGCCATGAGCCAGTCGCCCGTCGCGACACGGCCGTCATGCTGCGCACCCGCTCGCGGGGCAAACGCCGCCCTTTCGGCATTGGCACGACTATCGCTACCAGTTCTCGCCGTCGCGATGTTGCCCGGCTGCCTGGTGGACGACCCTACGGAGAGCTGCTGGAGTTCAGCATCCCAGTTGCGTCGGAAGACGTCGGCGAGCAGCTCGTAACGCAGTCTTACATAGGTAAGCGTCTCATCAACTCCGTCGCCATGCCGCCCTCCACACTGGACGACCCGGAAGAGCGGCTCGTGAAATTCAACTATCAGGTGCTGCGGGACTTGGTCGGCTACTGCCACGTCATCACTCTCCGGGTCGGGCACGCCTCCACGTTGCCAGATGCGAACGGCCCGCCGCTGGACCCCTCGGACGTCGCGGTAGCTTACTGGGACGTGATCATCAACTTTCCCTCGGACGGGACCACCACGCCCGTGTGCCCGTTGGAGGACGAGGCAACCCCGCGATGAGCGCATGGCACTGGCTGAGCTGGCCGCTCCTGCTCGGGCACCTCGGCTGCACCGTCGCTGCGGCGAGCAGTGAAGAAGACGCGCGACCCAAGAATTCCTGCTCCAGCCAAGACGGTTGCGGGCGAGGCGAGAGCTGCGTCGGCGGCTTGTGTCAGTCGCTCAATGGCGAGCTGGAATCGGTGCTTCTCACGGCGTCGCCCGCGGCCGAAAGCCCCGTTCCGAACCTGACGTTCGTCATGCATCTGGCAGATACGCAGACGACGGGCGGGGCCAAGGACCTCGTTTGGCCCGGCTCCGCCGTCGTGACCGGCAGCTTGGTCTTGCCGAACGGCCACTGCTACCCAGAGTTCGTCAGCGACGACCCGAATCGAGCCATCCTGCCTTCGACCGACGGTACGCTGCCAGTGACCGCGACGTTTTCGTTGCGCCAACGATGGCTTGGGCTCTCCCCACAGACCTATTACGCCAAGACGGTCGCTGCGCCCGTGACGCTGACCGGTTACACCTTCGACTTGCAGGTACCAAGCGGCGAGTACGACGTGTACCTCGTGCCGCCGAAGCGCCAGAAGGGTGCTTGCGTCGTTCCTCCTCAGCTCTTTCGCCGGGTCCCTATCGGAGTCGAGGACAACGTACCGAACGGCGTGTATCGCTTCAACCTAGCGACCGTCGCCGCGCTGGAGCTTCACTTTCTGTGGCCGCAATCCTCGCCCAGTCTCATCGGCTGGACCGCGGACATCCTCGAGCCGCTCGGTGGGAACCCCATCTCGACCGAGGTCGTGCTCGGCCCCCCCGGCTCGACCCGGGGCATGCTGGACTACTCGGTACCCCTCGCGTACTCCGCGGTCACGGAGCGAACCGGCGCGGGCAACGTCGACGCCGCGCGGGAGTTTCTGCGGCTTCGCCCGCCGAGCGGGGTCGTGGCCCCTACCATCTACCTCGAGCGCTCCGCCCTCGGCTTGCTGCAGAACCAGGACGAGCCGGTGAACGTGACCATCTTCACGCAGTACCCGCTGCCGGTGACGGTGCGGGGGCAGCTGGTCACCCAGGACGACAGGCGGCCTATGGCTGGGGAGCTGACGTTCGTCTCGCAGACCATCTACGGGGTGGACGCCGGCGTGTTCGGCTTTTTCCAGACCACCGTGAACGTCGGCGACGACGGCGTGCTAGAGGTCCCGCTCCCGCCCGGCAAATACTTCGTTCAAGCGGTGCCGCCTGTCCTTGGAATTGGGGAAGAGGCGCTGTCCGCCCTGCAAGTCGAGTGGGACGTGCCCGCCGACATACCGATTCAATTCGGTAAGTTGCTGGAGCTTTCGCGCGCGCCTCAGATCACTGGGCAGTCTCGGGCGCAGCGCGCTCAGGTCCAGGCCGCGCCCGTGAAACGCACCGTGCGGCCTTTCGACGAGGCTTTTGGGGTGGAGCCCTTCAGCGCTCGCTCGATCGGCGGCTTCGTGGATGAAGCCGGCCGCTTCGTCCTCCCGGTGGACGATCTCCGGGACGCCCGCGTGAACCTGACCGTCCTCGCTCCGCAAGAGCTCGGCTTCGGTTGGTTCGTGCGGACCGGCCTGGAGCTCGGAAAGGGCGATCAGGATCTAGGTCGCCTCGCCCTCCCGCTGCCGGCCGTCGTTGCCGGTCAGGCTTCCGTTTTGCAAGATGGGGCAAACGTGGCGCTGGGGTCGGCCGCGATCCGCGCCTACGCCTACCTGGACAAAGACTACAAATACACGCGGGATCCGGACGCAGCCGAGAGCATCGTACCCGTGGCGGAAACCCGTGCGGATCCGGACGGAGCTTTTCGGCTGCTGCTCCCCTCCACGATCGACGCCCCAAAGTAAGACGGGCAATTCTAGTCCCATCTGATCTGGCGGACGGCCGCAGCCGTACAAATCGAATCGGGCCGAGCGCCACCCCCGGGAATGGAGTGGCGGCAATTGGCCCGCCATAATACCCTCTCGCCCGTGCCTCTTTCGAGCGCACCTAGAAGCCTCCAGCCCCCGCCTCCTGACCAGGAAGCGGATCTCGCCGGTGCACTGCACGAGGTGTCGAACGCCTTGACGGTAGTGCTCGGGTGGTTGGACGTTGCTCATTCGCGGCTGCCCGCCGGTCCCGCGCGCGACGCCATCGAGGTCGCACGCACCCACGCGCGGCTCGGCCACGGTGTCTCGCGAAGCGCCATCGGAGCGGAGGCGCCCGAGTCCTCGGCCCAAGCGAGCGGCCTGAGCGTGGCGGAGAGCGCGCTCATGGGCGTACGTCCCCAGGCGGAGCAGCTCGGGGTTCAGCTGGACTTGCAGCTTTCGGATTCGGGCTCGGCGCTGCTCGGCAACGTGGGCGCGCTGTTGCAAATCTTAACCAACCTGTTGCTGAACGCGATCGACTTCTCGCCGCGCGGCGGCGTCGTCTCGCTCACCGTCCGCGAAGAGGGCGCATCGCTCGTCTTTGGGGTGAGCGATCAAGGTCCGGGCATCGATCCAGAGCGCGTCGCGACCTTGCTCACCGCTCCCGTCTCCACGCGTCGTGGCGGCGCGGGCGTGGGCTTACGCCACTCGGCCGCGCTCTCGCGCGCCAAGGGGGGCTCTCTCAGCGTCTCGCGCACGAGCCCCGGTGCCTGCTTCGATTTGCGCTGGCCTATCGCCGAGCTTCGCACCGGCACGTCCCCGAAGGTCATCGCGCCCACGGTCATGGGTGCCCGCGTGCTCGTGGTGGAGGACGACGCCGCAGTTCGCTCCTTGGTGGAGCTTGCCCTGGAAGCGCGCGGCGCCGAGCCGCGCGTCGCCGCCAGCCGCCGAGAGTTCGATTCGCTGCTCGCAAGCGGCGACGAGCTGGACGCGGCACTGGTGGATCTTTCCCCCTTGGCCGCAGACACCGCCGGCGCCTTCCGAGCGCTCCGACGCACGCATCCGGGCATCCCCATCATTCTCATTAGCGGTGTCGCTAGTGGTGTGCCGGAGGACCTCGCTCACGAAGTGAGCGCCTGGGTTCGCAAGCCGTTCGAGATGGGTGAGGTACTCGCCGTGCTCGCGAGCATTCTCGAAGCGCGCGCGCGAGCCTGAAAAATTTCGGGCTGAGCGCGCGTCTCAATTTGATTGTCGGTCGCCAACGGTTGTGCGCCGTGAACCAACGATCCGCTGACCCCTTTCGCCGACTTGCTGGAACGCGCAGCAAAATGGGTGTCGTCACGTGTAGGACAGCGTGCGCTCACTCCCGAGAGTGACTTCATGGAACCGATTCCGAGCGCAATTCTGCCGGCATAGCGGCGCAAGTAACGCTTGCGAACGTCAGCGCGTTGGTTCAGATCAGTCTCATGCGAGCTCTGCCGTGGACCGGCCTGGTCGCGGCTCCGCTACTTTCCCTCCTCGCGCTGGGTTGCCAGGCATCCATAGAAGATGCCCCGCCCGGAGCCGGTACGGGTGGTAGCGGTGCCGGTGGTGCACAAAACCTAGCCGGAAGCGCGACGTTGCCCCCTGGTGCCAACGCGTTGTCTCTGCTGCCGGCGCGTATTCGCCGCCTGACCGACTCCGAGTACCAGAACACGGTGAACGCCGTGGTTGGGGACGCCGCGAACGGCGTCAGCGCGGACTTCGTGCCGGACTCTCGGCAAGGCGGCTTCACCGTCAACGAGGCGCAGCGCGTGGATCCCGTGCTCGCTCGTCAACTGGCGGACGCAGCGAACAAGCTGGCGGCGGACGTCCGCACTAAGGCCGCGCCCTGCGCCGCCCCGAGCACGCCCGCGCAATGCGCGGACGCCTTCATCCGTGATTTCGGCAAGAAGGCCTATCGCCGCCCGCTCGGGGACGACGAAGTCCAGCAGCTGACGACCGTGTTCAACGTCGGTTTGGACGGCGGCACCTACGCCGAAGGTATCGAGCTTGCGACGCGAGCGATGCTGCAGTCGGCGGCGTTCCTGTACCATACCGAAATTGGCGACGCGCCTGCCGCGACCGTCAAGCTTACCCCGTACGAGCTAGCAAGCTCCATCAGCTACCTGATCATGGGCGGTCCGCCCACCGATACCCTCGTCAACAAAGCCCTCGCCGGAGAGCTGGACACGACCGAGGGGCGCGCAGCCTTGGTGGCGGCCGGGCTGTTCCAAGACGGCGCTGGCTATTCGTCCTCACTGCCGAGCGCGCGCGTCCGGCGTGTCATTCAGGAGTGGCTAGGGACGGATCGCATCTCTGCTACCGCCAAAGACTCCAACATCTACCAAAACTTCGAAACTCTGCGCCCGCAAATGGAGGCGGAGACGGGCAGCTTCCTCGGCAAGCTCGTGCAAGATCAAAAGGGTGGCAGCGTAGCGACGTTGCTTTCCGCGGATTGGACGGTGGCGCAGCCCCAGCTCCTCGCCGCGTACAAGGCCACGGCCATGGACAGCACCGGCTTCGCGAGCACTCCGCAGCGGCTCGGCTTGCTCAATCAGGCCGCGTTCCTTTCCGTGTTCGCTCACGCGCACGAGACCGCGCCCGTGCTGCGCGGCGTCGCGGTCATGCGCCGGGTCGCCTGCAGTCCCGTGCCCGATCCGGTGGACCTGTCGACCGCGATCGTCCCGCCGCCGCCTGATCCCAAGAAAACCACTCGGGACCGGTTTTCGGCGCACGCGACGACTGCCTGCGCGGCGTGCCACAACCGTATCGACAACTTCGGCTTCGCGTTCGAGGGGTTCGACGGCATGGGCATGGCGCGCACCCTCGACAACGAGCAAGCGGTCAACAGCAGCGTCAACGTCGTCGGTACGGACTTCGACGGCGGCTACGCGGACAGCAACGAGCTGGTGAAGGCGATGGCGAAGAGCCCGCAAGTTCACGAATGCTTCGCGCGCAATATGTTCCGCGCGCTCGCGGGCACCAGCAATGAAGCCGCTCGCATGAGCGAGGACGGCTTCGTGGAGTATTGGAAATCCGGCATGGCTACCGTCACGGAATCGAGCATCGCGGGCACGCTCAGCTCGTATGTCACGAGCCCCACCTTCAACTTCCGGAAGGCGCAGTAATGAGGCCGATGTCCCGCACGCGTCGCTCCTTCCTACGCGCCATGGGCGCCGGCTTCGCCGCACTTCCCTTCGCGCGTCTCCTGGAAAACTCCGTGGCTCAAGCCGCGGGGGAAACGTTGCCGCTCAAGTTCGTCGGCATGTACCACCCGCACGGCGTCTCGGCCGAGTACTGGGCCATGAAGGCCGCGGACACGGAGACGGCGTTCGACCTCGGCTACGAAAACTGCTCGCTCAAGCCGTTCGACGACGCGGCCACGTTCGGCAAGAGCTTCAAGGACAAGCTCCTCGTCATCGAGGGCATCGACTTGATGTCGAACGCCAACGGCCACTCGACCGGCGGAACCATCTTCACCGGCAGCCGCATCGACGGCGGTACCCAACCCCAGAACATCTCCATCGACCAGTACCTGGCCGTGAAGAGTGGGCTGGGCAGCGCGACGCGCATCACCAGTCTGTCGCTCGGCGTCGGCAACGACAGCACCGAGGTCGGTCAAACGCTCTCCTACGGCGAAGGCGGCGTACCGCTGCCCAAGATCATCGACCCCGCCAAGGCCTTCGACCTCTTGTTCGAGGGCGTGGTCGTGAGCGACAAGCCGGAGGACGTGGCGGCGGCGGCTCGCAAGCGCAAGTTGGGCCAGTCCGTCATCGACTATCAAAAGTGGGATATCCAGCGGCTGCGGGCCAAGCTCGCGCCGCCCGAGCAGGCCAAGCTGGACCAACACCTGCAGTCGCTCAGCGAGCTGGAAAAGCAGCTGGGCGGCAGCAGTGGCAGCGGCGCCCTGTGCAAGGTCCCGACCCGACCGGACAGCTCGAAGTTCCCGCAGCTCAAGCAGTACAACGGCGGCGAGCAGTACTTCGATGCGATCACCGACGCGCACATCGACATTCTCGCTCACGCCCTCGCTTGCGACCTGACCCGCTTCGCTACGTTCCTTTTGAACGACCTGTCGTACGACAACAACCCGCTTGGCCTGCCCAAGGACAACCACGGCAGCGTAGCCCACACGTACAACGCCTCGCCAATCGGCAACAACGGCCACCCGGGCGACGGCGTACCTTCGACGTGGCTGCCGTTGGCGCAGTTCAACCGCTACTCCTACTCCAAAGTCGCCCGGCTGATGCAGAAGCTGGACGAGTTGGGCGCGCTGGACAGCACGCTCATCTACGCGTCCAGCGACATGGGTAACCCGGCGCTCCACAGCACGCGCAACGTGCCGACGATTCTGGCCGGCGGCGCCAACGGCAAGTTCCGAATGGGCCGTCGCCTGCGCATGGCGCCGGATTGTCCACCGGAAAACTCCTGGTGCCAGGAGACGGATCCGGCGTCCAAGACCATTACCAACAGCAAGATCCTGGTCTCGATCGCGCAGGCGTTCGGGGCGGAGATCGACAGCTTCGGCACCCAGCCGGATCCGGCGCTGATCACGGGCGCGCTGTCAGAGCTGACCTAAGAGCACGAGCCGCTCAAGGCGGGGAGGGATAGTGTCGCTCCGGAAAGCACAATCCCTCGCCTCCGTTCAGGTGTCCTTGCGTGCTCTGCACGTACCCCGCGAAGTCGCGGTAGTCGCGCAGCGCTTCGCTCGGTTTCGCGCTCGGGTCGAGCGGAACGGAGCCGCTGTCGAAGCGCAGCTGCTGGCCGCTCGGTAGGGCGCTGCCGTCGCAGCTCCGCGCTGGTAGCGGCGTCCCTTCGCTATCCGTGAACGCGCTCGGGTCGACGCCGGCGATGTCCTCCAGCGTCACGACGGTGCCCGCCGGCTTTCCGACCAGCCTCGCTGCGAGCGGATCGAAGCGGAGCGCTGGGTCGTGCACGGTAGAGCTGAACCAGGCGTGCTCGAGGTGCAGCGTGATTTGCGCGAGCGCATTTCGGTTGCTCGGGATCGCGACTCCACGCGGGTACTCCTCGTCATCCAAGGCGTTTCCCTCGACGTCTTGGTTCTGGCAGTTCAGAAAGCTCGTCGGAGTGCGGAATGCCAGGCGAAACGGCACCTCTCGCGGCAGCTTGTCGAAGTCGTAGCTCTCGTCCGCGACCTTGCAGTCCTCGCCGCGGAAGGTGGCGGTGCCGATGTAGAGCACGGTCGCGCCCGCTTCGATCATCTCCGCGTAGGCGGCCTCCGCTACTTCGTCCCCTTCGAAGTTGACGACCTGCGCCTCGGCGCTCGCGGGCACGACCTCGTAACCGAAGGCGTAGCGGTCCTCGGGGGCGAAGGCCTTCCCGCCACGTTGGTTCTGGTTTTCAATGAGCGTGAGCGGCGTCGCCAGCCCTTCGCCGCCGGCGGCGTCGATGGTGCCGGCAACGTGCAGGTCGACTGCCCACGGACCCGCGGCGCTCGCGACGACCGCGCCCGTCCGCGACTGATCCGAAGGCACGAGATCCGGGGTCTCGGACAGCGTGACGTTACCGACCGTGACCAGCACGTGCGAAAGCTCGATGGCCCAGCCATCCACGAACGTCACTTCGCTACCGGTTGGGAAGGAGATGCCTTCGGTCGCGATGTCCTCGCCCGAGATGGCGACCTGCACGCCGCCGCGAGCCTCTTCGCTGCCCTTCTCGGGAGAGCAGGCCCCGAGCACCAAGAGACTCAAAAATGTTGGAATATTTCGATAAATGTTCATCAGTTTTGCTCCAGCCACGAAAAAGAATAGACGCCGGCCGCTCGCCGCAGACCCGCGTACAGGTTGTCGCTCGCTTGGTTGTCGCCGCTCGCATCGGAGAAGACGTACGTGTCGCCCGACTCGCTCAGGGTCGCGAAGTCCACGTTGGCGAACATGCCCCTCGCGTCGACGCGAAGCAGCAAGCTCTGCCCGGCGCTCGCCGCTAGGTCCGTTGGAATGGGGGACACGATCCGCTGCTTGCAGAGCGGATGCTGGCCGGGCAAGGCCGGATCCGTAGCCGGCACGATGCGGTTCGTTCCGATACTCAACGCTCCTTCGAACGGATAAGTCTGCCCTGCGCGCTCGGCGTGACCGCGCACGCGTAGGACGGGGGCGGAGTTACCAGTCTGGTTCACGTCGCCACGTGCAAGCCACACCTCCCCGCTGAGCGCAGGCTCGCTCGTCGCGAAGCCCCCCGCCGGAAACGGCTGCGGCGTCGCCGAGAGCAGGTCTATTTCGCGGCCGCTCAACACCTGCGCCACGTAGATGCCGGCGAGCGTGCAGCTCGTGTCCGAGGAGACGGAGGCAGGGCGGGACCGATTAAGGTACAAACCGCCGACGAAAAGCCGCGCTTCGTCCAGTTGAACGTCGTACCCCCGACCGTTGGAAAATCGCAGGCTGCCGTCCGCGTCGCTCGCGCCGGCCCCGTACGCCTCGAGCTCGAACAGCTCGCCGCCGGTGGTTCCGACGCACCCCACTTGTCCGAGCAGCAAGCAGCCCACACCGAGCGCGGTCCACACTTTCATGGCTCACCTCCGAGGGTCACGGCAAACGACAAGAACACCGCCCGCGGCGCCCCCGCCGCGAAGTGCCGGGCGGGCACGAGCGTGGGGAGCGGCTGCGATCGAAAATCCGACACGTAGTTGAGCTCGGCGGCGCGGTAGCGTGAGTCCAGCAGGTTGGTGACTTGGAGCTCCACCTCGTACGCTCGCCATCGCGCGCTCGCGCCCGAGTCCAGGGTGAAGATGGTGTCGCTGCGCTGGCCGTAGGGCAGCGCGCGGTGACCCACGTAGCCGGCGCCGACGCTGAAGGTGCCGCGCACGGCCGAGCCCCGAAACACGACCGGCAGGTCGCCGAAGAGCGCCGTATCCGAGCGCACCACCAAATCCGGCGAGTAGGGGACGAGCAGCCCCGTGTCGTCGAAGCGTGATTTGACGAGCGAAATGTTGGCATTTTGGTCGAAGAAGCTCCCCCGTAGACGAACCAGCCCGTTCCAACCCGTGCGCGTCGTACCGTTCGCGAGCACGCTCCGTCCCTCGGTCTCGCTGAACACGAGGTCTCGGTCCACGTGGGTGAGGAAGAAGATGGAGCGCGCGGCCACGCTCACGCTGCCGAAGTCCCGCGCATAAGCGACGCCGCCGTCCGCCGCGCGGATGCTCGCGAACGGCGTCGCGATGTCTTGACTGACGTACGCCGGATCGATCGAACGCACGCCGGTGCCGTAGCTCAACGAATAGCTGAAGTGGTCGAACGGACCGAACGTCAGCGTCGCGCGCGGCATGATCTTGCTGCTCGCCGTCGACGACCGCTGCGAGGGCTCCCGATGCTGACCGAAGCGCTGCTGATCGAGGCAGCTGGCGTCTCCGGGCGGATCGTCTGCAGAGGGACGCGAGACGCTCTGCACCGCGCAGCGATCTTGCACGTCGTACCAGAACAGGTCGCTCCGGGCGCCCAGCTTCACGCTCACTCGCCGCACCGGGCGTGCGGTAAGCTCGCCGTAAAGCCCCAAATTGCCGAGGTTCGCTCCCAAATCGACGTCGGTGCGGTAGGGGATGCTGGCTGCGTCCACGCGCTGCCGTTGGCTGTTCGTGGTGTCGCCCCGAGCGAAGTAGCCGATCTCCACGTCTTGCTTTGCGCCCCACGCAATGAAGGACGTGTGGGCGTAGCCGCGTGCTCCGTAGGTGGTCTCGTCCACCGACAAGTCCAGCAAGTCACCCCGCTGCCCGTGAAGGGACTGAATCGCGCTTTGGTTGTCGAGCAGAAAGCCCGTGAAATTCTCGCGTAGACGCAGGCCACGGCGGATCGCGAACAGCTGCTGTCCGAAGTGAAAGCCGCCCGAGCGTTGCTCGAGATCTGCAGAGACGTGATAGCGCGACCCGCTGCCGCCCTGACGCGCGTCGTAGGTGTCGAAAAAGCCAACGCGGCCGGCCTCTAGGTCGTCTTGCCGGAGCACGCCCGCGCTGTGGTAGCTCACCCCGTACGCGGCGGCGCTCAAGCGAAAGGTGCCGTTTTCCCCGAGCTTTCCTTCGTATTGTGCCATCCCCCGGGCGCGCTTCACGTCGCGGTTTTGGCCGTAACCTGCGGTCTGGTAAAGCTCCGCGCCGGCGTACGTGGCGCCTTCGGGTGGGGCGAACAGCGCTAGGGCGCGGTGAGTGTCGTAGGAACCGAGCGTGTACTTGGCGGTCAAGCCGCGCTGATCCAAACCCATTTCGTAGTCCGCGCTGCCCGCCACGGCGTAGTTGCCTTGCCTCACGTCGAAAGGGCCCTCCAACACGCGCAGGCCGTGCACCAGCTCCGGAATCAGAAAGCCCGTGTCCGCGAAGCCGTTGCCGTGGAAGTTGCCGCTCTCGTTGATCGGCACCCCTCCTACCGAAAGCTCGATGTCCTGACCTTCCCGCGCGTCGAAGCCGCGCAGGTAGATGCGCTCCGCGTGGCCTTCGCCGCCTTCGTTGGAGAGGTAGATTCCGGGCGCGAGCTGCAGCAGCTCCGCGGCCGTACGGCGGGGAACACGCGCCAGCTCTCCGACGTCCAAACGCAGGTCCGAAGCCCCCGCGGGGGGCGGTGCATGGTGGCCGACAACGGTGACTTCCCTCGGCGCTTCCGGCTTGTGGACGTCCGTGTGCTCCAGCGCTGGCTCGGGCTCGCGTTCGACTTCGAGCTCGCGGGAGCGTGGTACGGCCGGCGCAGGTGGCGTCGGCGCGGCGTTCGAGCGAGCGATAAGCGGAACGAGGACGCGAATGCGGGCCTGCACCGGCTCGCCATCGCGCGTCGCCGGGGTGAAGGTCCAGTGAGTGACCACCTCCAGTGCGGCCGCGTCCAGTGTCGCGTCGCCGGGCTCGGCGAGCTTGGCGTCGAGGACGCTGCCGTCTTTGCCGACGGTAACCAGCAAGGAAACCGTCGCGTCGGGCGCGACAGGACCGGCCACGAACGCCGCAGGGCTTTGCGTGGGGCGAGGCAGGGAGATGGTCTGAGAACGAACGGACGGCGCGACGCTCAATTGGCAGGCGCAGACCAGCACTGCCAGGCGGGCGCGCGTGGAAACGCGCAGCATGATGGAATTCCGATGCGAGGTAGGTGCCCGCGTATTCGCGAGCGCAGGTCGCCGCGAATACGAGGAGATAGCGCGCCGCACACGGCGGCACGCGAACGGCGAACGTCAGCCCACGGGCGCGACGGGCGGAGAGGTCTTGGGCGCGAGCGTCAGCGGAGGCACCGCGTCGAAGACCACGCTGCGGCAAAGAAGCGGAACCGTGAAAACCGCGGCGGACGCCGGCAATACCGCGACCGCGGGCGGGGTAGGCTCCGCCTGTTCGCGCTGGCCTCGCGCGAGGAGCTGGCAGTGCTCGTGCTCTGCCGCAAGCTCGCTTTCCGCGTGGGCCGGCTGGTCCGAGCCAGGACTCGCGTGGCTGGCGACGTGGCTCTCCTGCTCGTCCAGCTCCAGAAGCTCCCCGTGCTCCACGCAGACCGCGTGCGCAACGAGAAAGAAGTGAGCGAACTGGCCGAGCGAGCTCAGCCCCACGAGGACCGCGACGAGCGTAGCCAAGGCGCGCAGCGTCCCTCGCGTCGCAGAGCGACGGCGGTGGGATTGCGGGGCGCCGGCCAGAAGCATCGGGGCGGACGGATAGCACACTTCGGGGGAGAGTTCACCCCAGCGCATTTTGACATCATCATGCGCCCGGCGGGTGAAACTCACGTCGCGGAACCGCGCGCGGAAGTCTCGGGAGCTGGAACCGGTTCCAGGGACCATCGCTGTGCATCACTGCCGATCACCCGTGTTCGTTCGGGCGAGGAGCTGCCGCGTTGACGAACGGCGCAAATCGCCTCGCGCAGGACGCATTCCCCACCTCCGCGCACACGAGGTTTCGGAAGAAAAGCAACTCCGGGGAGTTTGCGGCGATGGGGAACGGCCGTAGGGAAAGAAGTGGACTCAGAGCACATCCCTGCCATCCACGCCCTCTTGCACTTGCTCGAAGCAGAAGGCGTCGAATACATTTTTGGCGTGCCGGGCGGACCGCTCACGGCCGTCTTCGAAGCGATGCAGGAGCGTAGGACGATCAAGCTCGTGCTCGCCAAGCACGAAGGCGGCGCCGCATTCATGGCCGCATCGCACGCGCGGGTGCGGCGCGGCCTGGCTGTTTGCGTCGCGACGACGGGGCCGGGAGCAACCAACGCACTCACCGGTATCGCCAGCGCGCAGGCTGATTCGCTGCCAGTGCTGTTTCTCACTGGGCAGGTCGGCACCAACGTGTTTGGCAAAGGCGCCATCCAGGAGAGCTCGGTCTTCGGCATAGACATCGTGTCTTTGTTCGAGCCCGTCACCAAGCTGTCGGCCATGTTTCCGAGCACCGAGCGCATTCCGGACATGGTGAAGACGGCGATTCGAGTGGCGAAGAGCGGCCGCCCCGGCGCCGTGCACCTCAATATGCCGGCCGACATGCTGCGTCGGCCGGTGTCTAGCCGCGCGTTGAGCCCGCCGCCCCGCAAATCCTCACGCAGCATGGATTGGAGCGCGCTGCAGACTGCCTATCAAATACTGGCGCAGGCGCGGCGCCCCGCGATCCTGGCTGGCCATGGCGTCGCGCTCGCAGGCGCCTCGGAGGCGCTCGCTCGCTTCGCGCGCGTGGCCCGTATTCCGGTGATGACCTCGCCGAAGGGTAAGGGCGTCTTTCCGGAAACGGACCCGCTGTGGCTCGGCGTGCTCGGCTTCGGTGGGCACGAGCTCGCGGAGAAGTACCTGCAGTCGGGCGCGATCGACGCCCTCCTCGTCGTCGGCTCCAGCCTCAATGAGTTCGTGACCAACGCGTGGTCGCTGCCGATAGCCGCTCAGCACCGCCTCATCCAGGTGGACGTGGATCCGACCGTGATCGGTCGGAATCACAACGTGGACGTGGCCGTCGCGGCCGATGCCCGTACCGCGCTCGCGGAGCTGACGCGCCTGGCGGAGGGAGCGGACCTCACGTCGCGCGACCCCGGGCCACTACAAGACCTGCGCGCGTCCACGCCCCGTTATCTGGCGGAGTCCGCGACGCTCTCGGAGGCGAGCCCGCTCAAGCCGCAGCGCCTCATGACCGAGCTGCGCCGCGCCATGCCGGACGATGCGTTGCTGTTCGTGGACAACGGCACCTCGATCATTTGGGGCGTGCACTACTTCGAGGTACGTCGTAGCGACACGTTTTTCATCGACCTCGGCCTCGCGTCCATGGGTAGCGCGGTCGCGGGAGTGGTGGGTGGCGCGCTGGCCGCACCGGGGCGTCGCTCCGTCGCCCTCGTCGGCGACGCGGCGTTCGCGATGAACGGCTTCGAGGTCCACACGGCCGTGGAGCAAAAGCTGCCGATCGTTTGGGTGGTCCTGAACAACAACGGGCACGGTATGGTGCACCAAGGCGACAAGCTCATGCGCGGCCGAGATCTGGGCGCTTCCCAGTTCGAGCAGCGGGTGGATTCGGCCGGGGTGGCGCGGTCGCTCGGCGCACGCGGGGTGCAGGTAACGAGCCCGGCGGACCTGCGTCAGGCGCTGGAAGAAGCCTTTCAGGAGACGCGGCTCCCCACCGTCATCGACGCCATCATCGACGCGGATGAGCTGGCGCCGACGCTCGCTCGTCGCGTTCAAACCCTGGCGAATTTCATGTCGCTCAAGCGCTCGAGCGACATTCGTTCACTCCTCGGAGGGTAACGCCCGAGCGGCGGCGCTCAGCAGAGCTCGCGGCGCTTCAGCTCTGCGAGCGTGCGCTTGGCGTCGAAATCGATCGGCCCAGCGGGGTTGAAGAGCAGCGCCTCTTCGACGGTAGACCGCACGTGAATCGAGTACTTCTTGGGCGCGAGCAGCAAAATTCCCACGAGCGCGCTTCGCTTCAAGCTGGAGATGAAGCCGGTGCCCTCGAAGACCGCGACCGCGTAGGTCAGGTTCTCCATGATCTCCGGCAGCTTCTTGGCTTGTGCTTTGCGGAAGCTCTCGTCCGGCGCGGCGCTGTCCGGCGGCATGATGAAGAGGCCGACGAGGGGCCGACCTTGCTTGGCGCGGGCTGCCGCTAGATCTCGCGCATAGTTCTCCACGTCCGGAAGTGCGGGGTTTTTGCCCCACCGCACGACGAACAGGCCTTCCACGGCACACGATTGATATGACATCTCGCGTCAGCTCTCCTAGCCACTCTGCCTACGACCAGAACGCGTCGAACGCGTAAAGGTCTATGGGAACGGTGCGCCCTTCCACGATTTTTCCTGATCGGAAACGATACATCACGCAGTGCTCGCAATCGAGCCTTCGCCCTTCCCGCTCCGCCGTAATCCTACCCCACACCACAAGGTAGTCGCCATCGGCCGCTACTGCGCGCGGCTCCAGCTTCAGCGTTCCGCCGCTCCTGTCTTTCGCGTGCTTGAGGGCGGCCAAATGCGCTGGCAACCCCGTCGTTGCGCACGCGATGGGGCTTCGACCAGGGATCGTGTAAACGACTCCCTCGTCGACGAGATTTGCCACAGCAGTCAGATCATTGGAGTTGAAGCCATCGATCATGCGTCGATACGCGACCACGTTGGGGTGCTCTGCCAGCGGTGCGCTCATCGCCTCGTATTAATACGCCCGACTTGCGCGCCCGTTTAAGCCGGCCCTCGATTTCGACCGCGTGCTTCCGGGGCGTGAGCCGCGGATCAACACGATCATCGTGAGCGTGCCTCGGCTCGAGTTAGAGGCTCCGGAGCCGCGAGCGGCGCATGCGGCGCGGGCGGCCCGTTGGCCGCTGGACGCTGGTCGGGACGGCTGGCCTGCAGACTCGCGTCGCGCCGTCCTCGCGAGCCATGACCGGTTCGTTGGACTCGGTACTCGTGCCGGTGAGCTCCGGATCGCACCTACGCCCAAATAAGAAAAACCGCCTGACTTTCATCAGGCGGTTTTTGTGCAGCGGAGAGGACTTGAACCTCCAAGCCAGTTACGGCGCCAGCACCTCAAGCTGGTGTGTCTGCCAGTTCCACCACCGCTGCGTCGGGGTCGAAACCGAAAGGGTGCGGGGGTTTACCTCAAGGGTAGGGGACCCTGCAAGGGCCTTCGACACAAACCTGCAACGGTGTCGAGGAGGCCGCAAAAGTGCTGCATTTTTGCGGACTTTGTCGCGGGTTCAGCCGGCCTTTTCCCGGGCGTCCCAGCCCCGGGCGTCCAAAATCGCACCGAGGACCGCCACCATCTCCGGCCCTACGTTCTGCAAGTGGTCGCGGTGTTCGCGCGAGAGATGCTGCAGCAGCTCCATTCCCGCGTCCGTCAAGCGGACCAGCACCTCCCGCTTGTCCTCGAGGCTGCGCTCCCGCCGCACCAAGCCGCGCTCCTCCACTTTGTCTACGAGCGCGACCGCGGTGTGGTGCTGCACGCAAAGACGCTCGGCCAGCTTGCGGATATTGGGTCGCTGACCGACGGGCAGGCCGCCAATGGCCAAGAGCAGCTGATGTTGTTGCGGCTCCACGCCAGCCGCGCGCGCGGCTTGCTCGCTGAACGCAAGGAAGCAGCGCAGCTCGAAGCGGAACGCCGCCAGCGCGCGCAGATCCGTTTGGGGGACGCGCGGCGCTTTCAACTCGCGGCCACCAGCGGGAGAGCTCCGCGCTTGGGCGCCCGGGCGATGATCTGGGTCACCTCGGTCTTGCACGAGCCGCAGCCGGTGCATGCCTTGGTCGCGACGCCGACGGCCTCGATGGTGTCGGCGCCTTGCGCGACCGCGTCGCAGATTTGGCCCTCCGTCACCTTGTTGCAATTGCAGACGATGCGCGTCGCCGGGTCGGCCGCCGCGGTCGTTTGACACAAAAGCTCGAGCGGATCCTCGGGCAGGAGGTCGCCGCGATCGAAGCATTGCACGAGGGTACCGGCGGCCGAGGTGTCTCCCACCAGAATCGCCCCCACCAGCCGGCGATCCCGCACGATCAGCTTGCGGTAGGCGTCTTTGCGGTCTTGCACGATTTGGAGCACGTCGTCTTCGGGACGCTCGGCCTCGCTAATGCCCATCGTGGCGACTTCCACCCCCGCGACTTTGAGCCGCGTGTACAGCTTCGACCCGCGGTACGCGGTCGCGGCGTTCCGGCCCGTAAGCACGTCCGCCAAGACCGCCGCCTGCTCCCACACGGGAGCGACGATGCCGTACGTCTTGCCCTGGTGCTCGGCGCACTCGCCGAGGGCGTACACGCTGGGCACTTCCGTCGCGAGCGTATCGTTGACGATGATGCCGCGGTTCACCGGCAAGCCGGAGGCTTTGGCGACGTCCGTACGCGGCCTGACCCCGCACGCGAGCACGACGAGATCCGCGGGGCGATTCGTTCCGTCGTCCAGGAACACGCCCTTCACGCGCTCTTCGGCGTAAACGGCTTCGACGGTGCGGCCGGTGCGCACGAAGATGCCGGAGCGCTCGATCTGCCGCTCCAGCATTTCCCCGCCGATCTCGTCGAGCTGAGCGTTCATCAGCGTTTTTTTCAGCTGCACGACCGTCACGTGCAGCCCGCGATCGGCGAGCACCTTCGCTGCTTCCAGGCCCAAGAGCCCCCCGCCCACCACGATCGCGCTGTCCCCCGAGCGCGCGCGTTCCCGGATGCGCATGCAGTCGCCGATGGTGCGGTACACGAAGATGCCGGGCTTGAGCTCGCCGTTCTCGTCGTTCATGCCCTCGAGCGAGGGCACCACGGGTTGACTGCCGGTAGCCAGCACGGCGACGTCATAGCTGCGCAGTTGACCGTCCGCGGTTTCAACCTGCTTGCGCAGCGTGTCCAGCTTCACCACACGCGTGCGATCGATCAGCCGCACGTTGTGGCGATCGTACCATTCGAGCGGCTTGGTCACGATGTCGTCCGGCGAGCCGCCCGCCAACACCTTGCCTAGCATGATGCGGTTGTAAGCTCCGCCTTGCTCCTCGCCGAACACGGTTATCTCGTATTGAAAAGCCGCCCCCCGCGCCGCGAGCTCGTCGAGCAACCGGCACGTTCCCATGCCGTTACCCACGATAAATAGCTTCTTCTTGCTCATCTCTGCCTCTTCGGGCCGTCTGCGCCGACCGGCCGCGCTCGAACCGCGCACACCTTGAACTCCGGCATGCGGCTGTAAGGGTCAAGGGCCGGAACGGTCAGGAGGTTCGCGGCCTGCTTTCCACCCCAGTGAAAGGGGGCGAACAGCGTGTCAGGACGAATGTCCCGGCTCACGGTTACCGCAAACGTCACGCTGCCGCGTCGACTCTCCACGAGCAGCCCTTGCCCTTCCACGACTCCGAGCTCCTGCGCGAGCCGCGGGTGAACTTGCACGCGCGGCTCCGGCTTGGCGTCCTCCAGCTGCGGCACACGGCGTGTCTGGGCGCCGGAGTTGTAGTGCTCCTTGTAGCGGCCGGTCGTAAAGAAGAGCGGGTAGTCGGCGTCCGGCAGCTCCGCCGCAGGCCGGTGCGGTACGACGTGCAGCCGCGCTCGACCGCTCGGGAACGCGAAGCGCTCCTGGAACAAGCGCGGCGTGCCCGGATGCCCCTCGCCCGGGCACGGCCAGAAAATGCCCTGTTCTGCGCGGATTTTTTCGTAGCTGATGCCGCTGTAATCTGCCTTCCCGCCCGCGGTGGCGCGCCGCAGCTCGTCGAACACGGCCTCGGAGCTGTCGAAGTGAAAGCCCTCTTCGTGGCCGAGCCTCCGCGCGAGCTCGTAAAGTATTTCCAAGTCGGTCTTCACGCCCGTGGGGGCTGGGCGCACCTGCTCACGCAAAATGACGCGGCCCTCGAGGTTCGTCAGCGTCCCCACTTCCTCGCCGAACTGCGCGATGGGCAAGACGACGTGCGCGCTCTGCGCGGTCTCGTTCTCGAACGCATCGCACACGACGAGAAGCTCGAGCTGATCCAGCTTGTTCTGGATGTTGCTAGCGTGCGGCGACGCCACGACGACGTTGGAGCCGAAGATGAGCATCGCCCTCACGCCGCCCTTCGGGCCCATGGAGTCCAGGAGCTCGTAGGCGCTCTTGCCCTTGCCGGGCAGGGACTCGGGCGGCACGCCCCAAACGCGCGCGATCGCTGCCCGGTGCTCCGGATCTTCGATGAGGCGATAGCCGGGTAATTGATCGGCTTTTTGGCCGTGCTCACGACCGCCCTGGCCGTTACCTTGACCGGTCAAGCACCCGTAGCCGCTCGCGGGCTTACCGACCTTGCCGAGAGCAAGCATCAGGTTCGTGAAGGCGAGCACGGTCTCCGTGCCCTTGGATTGCTGCTCGGCGCCACGTCCGGAGAGCAGCATGCTGCTCTCGGCGCGCGCCAGCATCTCCACCGCCCGTTGCTGCTTGTCCAGCGAGACGCCGGTGACCCGCTCGACGTAAGTGGTGTCGATGCCGAGCAGCTGGCGCCGCAAGTCCTCGAATCCCTCGGTGCGGCGCGCGACGTAGTCGTGATCGACGAGGTCTCGTTCGAGCGCGATCGCGAGCAAGCCGTTGGCGAGCAGCAGGTCCGTGCCGGGCGTTGGCTGTAGGTGCAAGGTCGCGCTGCGCGCCGTATCGGTCTGCCGCGGGTCGACGACGATCAGGCTGCCGCCGCGCTCCTTTTGCGCGTAAACCCACTGCATGATGGGCGGCATCGTCTCGGCGCAGTTGGAGCCCCAGAGCATGAGCGTCTGCGTCTCCGCGATGTCCGAGACCGGAAATGGCAGGCCGCGATCGATGCCGAACGCGCGGTTCTGCCCCGCCGCTGCCGACGACATGCAGTACCGACCGTTGTAGTCGATGTTCGGTGTTCCCAGCGCCACGCGCGCGAACTTGCCGAGTAGGTAAGCCTTTTCGTTGGTGAGCGCGCCGCTACCGAAGACGCCGACGCTCGGTTTGCCGTGCGCGCGCTGGAGGGTGAGCAGCCGCTCCGCGACGAAGTCGAGGGCATCGTCCCACGACGTGGGCACGAGCCGCCCGCCTTGACGCAGCATCGGCGACAGAATGCGCTGGGGATGATCGAGCAGAGCGCCGGACGTAAAGCCCTTGATGCACATCTGCCCGCGATTGACCGGGAAGTCGGGGTTGGCGACGATGCGCAATGAAGGGCTCGCCCCGCGAATGGTGGTGACCTCCATTCCGCATTGGAACGCACAGTAGGGACAGTGCGTCTTTACGGTCTCGGAGGGGACCGGCACCAAGTGCGGCGCGGGGCGGGACATGCGGGCGACTCTGTTGTCCCGCGGCGCGTGTTTCTCGTCCGTATCCCGCCGGTGTTGCGGCGATGAAAAGTATCGATGCTCGATAGATTTTCGGTCGCGGTGGAGGGCTTGACTGCACGCTCCGGAAACAATGGCGAGTGCATCGGGTCAATTGGGGTCGCGGGGCCGGCAGGTGCTGCGCTCCGACCGCTCGAGCAACTGAGAGCTACGCGGCGGCCGAGCGACACGAGGCGAGCGGGCGCTGCGTTACCTTCACGCCGCGCGAAAGGCTCGCCGCCACCGCTAGACCCTTGAGGGTGAGGCTCTCTCCCCGGGCCGAGAAGCTCAGCAACTCCGCGTGCTCGAGCTGGTCGAAGGCGTGCTGCAGCTGAGAAACGCTGAGGCCGAAGCGCCGGCAGAACGCGGTTAGGTTCGGCTTCTTGCCGGCGCGGGCTCCGCGGAAAACGAGGACCAACAGGGCTTGGGTGACGGGCATCTGCATGCGTGTTCAGTAACAAACCACTGAACGTAGGTCCAACTATTGGCAGATGTTCAGTGCACTTCGATAAGAACGCAAAGTGCCCCGTCACTTCACCTGAAAGTAGACGTAGTCACCGAGGCCCGGGTGATCGTCGTCGGCGCCAGCAGCGCTATGGCACCCAGTACAGGAGGCCAGGCCGGTGCCCGACACTTCGCCGTTCGGTGCGTACCAGAACCACCCTTTGCCGCCATCGCTCTCCTCGCCGACCTTGACTTCAACGTAGATTCCCCGCTCCACGAACTTGAGTGCTGCCGCTCCGGAGGGAAGCTGCGCGTCGTCACTCAGCGATGCCGCGGCTAGCGCTCGGTTATTGCAGACCCGGTTCGCGCCGTGGACGTGAATCGCGGCTGCCCCGTCCGTCTTCTCGGTAAAGTCGTCTTCACAAATCCAATCTTCGGCCCAGCCGTTCGACTCGAAAGCCGCGAGCCACTGCGCCATTTCGGCGGCGTTGCTTGGCGGGACCTGCGGATCCAGCGGTTCGGTGTCCGCTCCTCCCATCCCCGCGCCGCTGGCGCCACTCGGGTCGCCGGTCGCCCCCGCGCTGGCTCCTCCCGCGTCCGGCGTCACGCCGGCTGCATCCGCTTCATCGCTACAGGCGAGCGCGACAGGCGAGATGGCAAGGGCTGCGGCGAAGGGAAGTATTCTGGTCAGGTTCATCGAGGCCCCGAGGCTAGGGTGGTGCGAAGTACCAGCGGGTACGCCCCTCGGATGGACCGGTTACCGCTCCCCCACGAGGAAAATGAATTCCTCTCGCCCAATCTCCGCCCGCTCCTCGTTCATCAAACTCCGGCGCCGCCGGAGGGAGACTCGAGCACCTCGGCGATGGCTCGGATATGGCGCAGGTCGGTGCCACAGCAGCCGCCGTAGACAGCGAGCTGGGGGAGCAGCGCGCGGATCGCGTCGTATTGCGCTGCGAGCGCCGCGGGGTCGCCCATGTCGAGCTCCGGGCTCTCGTCCAGCTCGGCGTGGCTGCGCTGGGACGCATTGGCTCGCACCCCGCGCAGGCGTGACGTCCAGTCACCGCCTGCGCGCAGCACGGCCTCGAAGTGGTTGGGATGCGCGCAATTGAGCATGAAGTACGCGGCGTGGCCTGCGGTAGCAGCGTCGGTCAGCGTGATGGCATCGGCCAATGTCTCGCCGCTCGGCAGCATGCCGTCCGTTTCGGTAGTGAAGGAGATGACGACTGGCATCGCGGCGTCTCGAGCCGCGAGCACGACGCCGATGGCCTCGTCCACGTAGTTCATGGTGACCGCAGTCACGAGGTCGACCTGCGTCGGCTCGAAGGTTTCGATCTGTCCGGCGTGGTAGCGGCGCGCCTCCTCGACGTTCATGCGCCGGTCCGCGCGGTAGCCGTCGCCGCGTGGGCCCAAGTTGCCGCTGATGACGAACGGCGACTCCGCGGTCGCGAAGCGCTCGCGCACTTCGAGCATCAACGTGACTGCCTGCCGATTGGCTTCAGCGAGCGCGGAAGCGTCGTACCCGAGTCGGTCGCCCCAATCCGAGCTGGCCCGCCACGTGGGCGTCTCCAGAATGAACCCCCGGCGCCGCTCCTGTGCGAGCTGACCGTAGCCTTCGTAGTAGCGAGCAAGCTGCGCGCGCCCGCCCTCGCTCTTCAGGAGATCGAAGGCGGCGAAGAAGGGAAGCTCGATCCCCTCCTGGAAGATCAGCGTCGTTTCCAGCCCTCCGTCGCTCAGCCAGGGCCCCAGCTCGGAAGAGGGAAGATGACGGCGGTATTGGGTCATGGTCGTGACTCAAACCTAGGGTTCCGGCCACGGTCTGCCAGGGTCGTTCCGGCCACGAACCAGACGGATCGGCCACGACTTACGCGCTCCGGGTGGTCAGGTTGCGCGCTCGGCGCTGCCCTCAGCGGAGGCTCAGTCGGCGCCTTCAATCAGGTGCGGGGGAACGTGGTGGGCGTCAACCGTCGCGCCCCCTGCGACGGCGGCGAGTCGCTGCAGGTAGTGCGCCCAACCTGCAGCGTGGAGCTCGCGCTCTGCGCCGGGCAACCCATCGTGGATCACGGTCACGCGAGTGCCGCCGCTCTCCCTAGAGAAAGAAACCTCGAGCGTGCTGCCACCGGGAGGGAGACGCACGGAGCCATGGCGCCCCCACGTAACGACGACGCGGCGCGGAAATTCGACGGCGACGTAGCGGCCCTCCACCACGCGGTCCTCGAGGTGGACGATGAAACGGCCCCCTGGCTGCGGCTCGACCACGGCGCGGTCCCCCATCCACGCCGCCAGCGCCTCCGCCTCGGTGAAGTACCGGAAGACCTCTTCCGGCGGCGCGTCGATGAATACCGACCCCTCGAAGACGTCATCGGCCACGGCGTGTCTCCACCGCCCGCTTGAGGCGGTCCAGCCCTTTGGGCCACAGCTCCGCCAGAAAACGCTCCAGAACCTCGAGCCCCTTCGGATCGACGACGTAGAGCCGCTGCCGCCCCGAAGGCTGGGCGACGACCAACCCCGCTTCGGCGAGCACCTGCAAGTGCTGCGACACGGCCTGCTGACTGATGTCGAAATGGGCCCCTATCTCGCTGACCGAGCGCGGTCGGTCCCGCACGAGCCGGAGGATGGCTTGCCGGCGCGGCTCCGCGAGCGCTCTGAGAATGGCTTCACTGCCCATGTGCGAACCGTAGTGCGGCGCGGCGCTACACACAAGTCTGCGCTTGTACAACTGTCCGCTTGTATGTCACCTTACCAGTCGTCAGCGACGAAGGAGGAACCGTGGTTCAGCAATCCCTGGCAGCTCGAGAGCTGGTCGAGTGATGACGAAAGCTTTGCGCCTACCGGGCCCGTCGCGGTCGCGAAAGACGGTCCCGCGCCCGGGGCCTCCTGGCGCCGCGCCCTCGGATACAGGCGTGGAGGCGGCGTACGCAGCGCTCGCGCGCCGCTTCGCAGGCCAGCCGCACGTCACTCTCCCCGCTGAGAAGCGCGGCAAGTTCGGCAGAAACGCGCTCAAGGTCGACGGGAAGATCTTTGCGATGTTGGTTCGCGGGGCGCTCGCGGTGAAGCTCCCGCCCGCGGAAGTCGAGTCGGCGACGATAGCGGGCCACGGTGAGCCGCTTGCGAGGGGACCCGGCCGCGTGATGAAGGGCTGGCTCGTGGTGAACGAGCCGTCAGCGCGCTGGTACACGTTCGCGGAGCGAGCGCGTGCGTTCGTTGCGGGTGAGCGCCTCGAGCTTGGGGCCCGCCCCGCTACCAACCGGGCGACGGCACCACCGGGTCAACGTCAACGTCCTCGTACGTCTCGCTCGCGGCCGTGACCGGCCTTGCCGCCTAGGGCAGCCCGAAAGCGAGCACGTAGTCGCTGCCGCTCCGGTGGCAGTCGGTGCAGGTCTCGGGCCGACCGGAGTAGTCTGGGTCGCCGTCGTCGTCGTACTCGGCCCAATACCAGCCGTCGGCCCGCTTCTCCATCACGGCAATGATCTCGAGCTTGGAGCCGTCAAAGCCATCTTTCGCGATGATGGAACCGACCGGCCAGCTCGTAGTCGGCTCGCCGAGCGCGAGCACCTCGGCCACGCGGTCGTTCACGTAGATGTCGACGGCCTCCGAATGCGGAGCATTGGTTGGCCTCCGCTCCTCGTAGCCGGGAGCGCGGTCCCACGTCGTGTAGCCGTCCGCCCGGATCTTCTGCAGCAGGGCTCTCGCGCCCGCGTCGTCCTGATTGTCACCGCAGCCGGCCACGAGAAGCAGGCAAGCGAGGAGGCATCCGAGAGCGGTAGCGGGGCTCATAGCGGCCCTATGCGGGAAAGCTTGAGCGGTTACACCGCCTGCGCGATCCGCGTGCGTCGCCCGCCGCCCATCACCACTCCCAACAGTTGGAGCGGAGGTGAGAGGTCGAGCGCGGTCGAACGCGGCGGCTTCCGAGCGCGCCCTGGGCCGTCGCGACGCGAGACGCGCGACCTCGACCTGCAGAGTTGGCGCTGACTCGGGGCCGTGGGCTAGGGGCTTGCCCCCTTACTCTCAGCGGCTCAATGCGGGGCATTCCCCCGAGCCGCCCCGAGCGCGGGCGTGACGAAAACGTGCAAGCGGCGAGGCTCGTTCAAGGACGCCATCACTTTCCACCGCGCTGGCGCGGATCGATACTGAAACCGGTGCCGCATGGGAGCGGTACCAAGCCCGAAATTCTCGAGCATTACGCTGGCTGAGTGACCTCCTCGTGCTACGACAAAAGGACATCATGGGTCACAGCAACGCTGCCTTCCGCGTTCGTCGCCGCATCTTCCTCAGCGCGCTAGGGGTGGGACTCTCGGCCGCGGCGGCGTCGCGCTTATCGAGCGTCGCGCTGGCGCAGGCGACACCCGCATCGAAGCGGTTCCTCTTGTTTTACATGCCGCACGGCGCGCCCCCGGAGCACTTCTCGCCCCAGGTCATGGCGAACGACCCGACCCAGTTCTCACTCAGCGCCCCGGGCGTCGGCATCCTCGGCCCGTTCGAAGAGCAGCTGAAGGCCTACACCACGGTCGTGCAGGGCATTCGCTACCCCAAGGGTGCCCAAACCCACGAGGCGCTCGCCGTAGCGCTTTCGGGCTTGAGCGGGCCCGACGAGAAGCTGCCGGACGAAGGCGCGCCGCGCGTGACTCTGGAGCATCAAATCGCCGCTGGCCTCAACGTCAAGCCGCTCGTTCTCGGCGCTTGCGCGCACCGCCCCTTCGGCTTGGACAAAGACGGCAAGCTGATGTGGGACGGCACCCCCGTCGTTCCAGAGAAGAACCCGCTCGCCGCGTACGACGCCGTGTTCAGTGGCATCTCCGCCCCCAAGCCGGACACCGGTCCGGATCCGGACGTGGAGCTGACCAATTCACTCCGCTCTCTGACCGAAGGGGAGCTGCAAACGCTCTCGCAGGAGCTGAACGGCCTCACCGAAGAGCAAACCAAGCTCAAGAAGCACCTCGACGCCATCGCGTCGCTCAAGGCAGGAGGAGGCGGCGGCGCCATTAGTTGCGACAGCGCGCCCTCGCTACCCGCGCTCGAGGCGCTGCGCACCGCCGCTGCCGGGCAGTCGGACGAGTTCTTCCTCAAGGAGGAGAACTTCCCGATGCTGCTCGCGGCGCAGCTGGCGGTCGCGGGCGCGGCCATCAAGTGCAACGCGCGTCAGGTCGTGGCCGTTCAGCCGATGTACACGAACTGCGAGTTCGACTTCAAATTCATGCAGTCGCCGGGGCCTCACCACAGCTTGCTGTCGCACACCACGCCGCAGGCGGATGCGTATCCGGCGAAAACGTTGCAAGTGACGGCGCGCCAGGCATTCGCCAAGTGCCAGCGTTGGTTCATGGAGCAGCTCTACACGCACGCGCTCGCGGGGCTGTTGGAGCCGGATCCGGCGGACCCGAGCAAGAAGGTCATCGACAACACCATCGTCTACGTCATGAGCGAGATTGGCGACGGCGCGTGGCACACGACCGAGACCAAGCTAATCACCACGTCAGGCGCAGAAGGCGTGAACACGTACATCCCCTCCGTCATCATTGGCGGCGGCGGAGGCGCCTTGAAACCAGGTCGCGTGGTGACGTTCCCGCAGGACCGTCCGGCGGGTGACCTGTACCGTTCGCTGTGCCAAGCCATGGGCACCACCGGCACGTTCCCAGACTCGACCGGCATGATGGCGGAGGTGCTGGCATGAGGCGCCTCCTCGGTCTCATTGGCCTGCTCACCCTCGCCGCCTGTGGCGGAAGCGGCGACAAGAACGACTCCCAGCAGCCCGGGGGAATGGCCGGTACGTCCGGCGTCGGCGGTTCCGAGCCCGGCCCCGATCCGAGCTCTGTCTGCGGTCAGTCGAAGATCGGCTTGCCTCGCTTGCGTCGGCTCAGTCGCGACGAGCTACTGCACACGCTCGAAGACGTCTTCCCCGAGGCGAAGAGCGCGTGGACCCTCAAGCTCAGCGCGGATCCCATCTCCAAGCACGGCTTCGACAACGACGCGACGCTCCTCAGCGTCAGTAACCAGACCGCGGGTGAGCTCGACGAAGCGGGCAAGGCGGCGGGAGCTGCCGTGAGCGGCCCCGCGCTCGCCAATATGTTGCCGTGCTCCACCAGTGCGCCGGACGCGACGTGTGCCGGTCAATTCTTGGACAAGTACGGCAAGCGCCTGTTCCGGCGCGCCCTCACCCCAGACGAAAAGACCAAGTACCTCGCGCTCTTCACCCAGGCATCGACGGCGAAGGGTTTTCCGGCGGGCATCGCGTGGCTCACACGCGCGCTCGTGCAGTCGCCTCACGCCGTTTACCGGCGCGAGATCGGCGTTGCGCAGAACGGCACGTACCAGCTCACGCCCGCGGAGATCGCGACCCAGCTCGCGTACGACTACACCGGCACCGCCCCCACCGAAGCGCTATTGGGCAAGGCCGAAGCGGGGCAGCTGGCGACGCCCGAGGCGCTCGAAGCAACCGCGCGCGAGCTCTTGTTGAGCGAACCGGGCCTCCGTACGATAGAGCGCTTCTTCGACGCCTGGCTGCACTACGGCCGCACCGCGAGCGTCACGAAGGCGAACATCCCCAACTTCGAAACTCTGCGGGACGAGATGGTTGCCGAGACGCGTCGCTTCATCGGCGAGGTCGTCGTCACCCAAAACGGTGGGTTGAACGAGCTGCTCACCGCACCGTTTACGACGCCCACGCCGACCCTCGCCACTTTCTACGGCTTTCCGGCGCCGGCCTCATCCTTCGCCGTCACGTCGCGACCCGCGGGGCGCGGCATCGGAATCCTCGCCCAGGGGGCGATCCTCGCTGCCCAGTCGGGACCGAAGGCGTCGTCCCCGACGAAGCGCGGCGTGCTGGTGATGGATCGACTGCTGTGTCGAGTCGTCCCGCCGGTGCCGCCGACGGTGCCCAAGCTGAGCGATCCGATGCCGGGCCAATTCACCACGCGCCAGCACTACGAAGAGATTCACCTGAACGACGCGGGCTGCAAATCCTGCCATACCCGCTTCGATCCCATCGGCTTCGGCTTCGAGCATTTCGACGAGACGGGGCGCTACCGCGACTTGGACGGCGGTCTGCCCATCAACGCCGTGAGCTACATGCCCGGTTACCCAGATCCGGCGCAGCACCTGTTCGAGTTCGCGAGCCAAGAGGAGCTCGCGCAGGGACTCGCGGCGCAGAAGGCTCCCTACGAGTGCACGACCGGCCTCGTGTCCACCTACGTGAACGGCGTCGCGGAGGCGTGCCTGGGCGAGACCAAGCGCGGCGCCTTCATCGACCGTCAGGTGGGCTTCGTGGACTACCTCGCGTCACTCGCCGCGGAGCCGCATTTCCGTCAGCGGCGCGCGCCTTGAGCAACCCGCTTTGACAGAATGATCGGCGGGGCCGGGATAGCGGAGCGTGCCCCGCCCCGATGAATGCAAGGTCGTCCCTCGTCTACCTCGGGCGCAGTCGCATGAGTCGATCGCGACCTCGGGGTGGTGGCTGCAGCGGCTGCCAGCGCCCTGGGCATGGATCGCGCGGCCACCGGAACGACACGCCGGTGCGACTCTCTCGAGGGTGCGCACGAAGCCTGGCCGGCCGTGGTGCGGGTCGTCTGCGCCGGCTACGCTCGATTGGCCTGAGGGTCGAAGCCGTGAATTGCGCCGATGTGAACGACGTTTTGGCAAAAGCATGGCGCCCGAGCGGCGACGGGAGCAGCTTCGCGACGTGATGAGCGAGATTCGCGGACGCGGCGCGACACGAGGCTGTTCAGTGCGAAACAAACCTGAAATATTCGCGAAGCTCCTGGGAACCAGGGACCAAGTTTGGATGCGCAGGAAAGCCCGAGGGATATGAAATTCCACGGTTACGACCCGCAGACTGGCCCTTTTTTCGACGAGATCTTCGAAGCAACGGACGCCCCGCGCCCCGGTTGCTCGCGCCTCGTCAATGGCATCAACGGCCTCCCAGAGGGAGAGCTACTCGGAAGGCAAGCCGCCGCCGAGCGCGCCCTGCTCAGCATGGGCATCACCTTCACGCTCAAGGGGGAAGGGGAGCGCATCTTCCCGTTCGATATCATTCCTCGCATCATCTCCGCCAAAGAGTGGGAGCGACTGGAGCGCGGCCTCAAGCAGCGCATCGAAGCGCTGAACCTGTTCATCGCCGACGTGTACGGCGAAAAGAAGATCATCAAGGACGGCGTCGTTCCGGCGGACCTCGTACACACCTGCGCGGACTACCGTGTTCAATGTGAGGGGGTGAAGCCTCCACGCGGAATCTGGTGTCACATCACCGGCTCGGACCTGGTGCGCGACAAGAACGGCGAGTTCTACGTCTTGGAAGACAACCTGCGTTGTCCCTCCGGCGTGAGCTACGTGCTCGAAAACCGCCAGGTGCTCAAGCGCACCTTCCCGAAAATATTCGAGAGCCTCCGTGTGCGCCCGGTGGACGACTACCCGCTGCGCCTGCTGGAGACGCTACGGCACCTTGCGCCGGACGCGGTGTCGGATCCGCGCGTCGTGGTTCTCACCCCTGGGCGCTACAACAGCGCCTATTACGAGCACGCCTTCTTAGCGCAGCAAATGGGCGTGGAGCTCGTCGAGCCGTTCGACCTGGTCGTGCGCGACGGCTTCTTGCAGATGCGCACCACCGCCGGCCTCCAGCGGGTGGACGTCGTCTACCGACGCGTGAGCGACGACTTCATGGACCCGCTCGCGTTCCGGCCCGAGTCGCTGCTCGGCGTACCGGGCATCTTCGACGTTTACTTGAAGGGGCGCGTCGCGCTGGCCAACGCGCCTGGCACCGGAGTCGCAGACGACAAGGCTATCTACCGCTACGTCGAGCGCATCATCAAATATTATCTGGATCAGGACGCCATCATCCCCAACGTTCCCACCTACGTGTGCACGCACGAAGAGGATCGCAATTACGTGCTGTCTCATCTAGAAGCCTTGGTCGTGAAAGCGACGGACGGCGCGGGTGGTTACGGCATGCTCGTGGGGCCCCACTCCACCGCAGCCGAACGGGTGGATTTCGCCGAGCGCATCAAGAAGAACCCGCGCGGCTACATCGCCCAGCCGACGCTATCGCTCTCGCGCGTGCCAACCATCGTCGGCGATCGCATCGAGGGTCGTCACGTGGACCTGCGGCCCTACGTGCTCTACGGCAAGGAAATCCAGGTCAGCCCCGGGGGGCTCACGCGCGTGGCGTTGAAGAAGGGCTCGCTCGTCGTCAACTCCTCACAAGGTGGCGGCAGCAAAGATACCTGGGTGTTGGCCTCGTGACCGCGCCACTAGATCGGGGAGCTGCCAAATGCTGAGCCGCGTCGCTGACGCCATTTACTGGGCGAGCTGCTACGTGGAGCGCGCGGAGAACGTCGCGCGCTTCGTCGACGTGAGCCTGAACTTGATGCTGGAGAGCTCGGCTCACGGCGAGCGCGATTGGGCCTCCCTCGTGCACACGACCGGGGACCAAGAGTTCTTCGAAAAGAAGTACGGGAAGGCCACGCCCGAGAACGTCACCCAGTTTCTGACGTTCGACGACGAGTACTCCAGCTCCATTCTCACGAGCGTGTCTCGAGCGCGGGAAAACGCGCGCAGTGTCCGCGACATCATTTCTCGGGAGATGTGGCAGGAGCTCAACGAGTTCTACTTGATGGTGGTGCACGCGGCCCGCCCTGGCTCGCAGCCGGAGGACCTCATCGACTTCTGCGCCAAGGTGAAACGTGCCGGAATCTATTTCGAAGGCGTTACCAACGCTACGCTGTCGCGGGGCGAAGCCTACCACTTCGCCAATCTGGGGCGCATGCTGGAGCGAGCGGACAAGACCTCACGCATCTTGGACGTGAAGTACTTCTTGCTGACCCCGACGCAGACGCAGACGCAGACCCAGGACCAGACGCAAACGCAGACCCAGGCGCAAACGGCAACGCCGGGGCGGGGGCAGACGCAGACTCAAGCCCAGAACGGCAGCGTCGCGGTGGATCATGTCGGTTGGTCGACGCTGCTCAACTCCGCGAGCGCTTTGCAGATGTACCGTCAGATCTGGCACGTCACTACGCCGGCGGCCGTTTCCGAGTTCTTGCTTTTGGATCGCCACTTCCCACGCAGCATCCTGCGCTGCGTGCGCCGCGCGCAGGAAAGCCTGCACAGCATCTCCGGCGCGCCGCTCGGCTCTTTCGAGAGCGAAGCGGAGCGCTTGCTCGGACGCCTCCGTTCCGAGCTCGACTACGCGAAAATCGACGAAATCATGGAGCTTGGGCTTCACCAGTACGTCGATTCTTTGCAGGGCCAGCTCAACGAAGCCGGCTCCGCAATTCAGAGTCAGTTTTTCGAATTTTAGCTTAGGTCCGTAATATGGCTATTCGTGTCGCGCTCACTCACAAGACGAGCTACCGCTACGCCACGCCCGTGCTGCTCGGGGCGCAGGTCGTGCGGCTCCGGCCCGCACCGCACACACGGACGCCGGTGCTCAGTTACTCGCTGCGCATCGCGCCGCGTGACCATTTCCTGAATTGGCAGCAAGACCCGCAGGGCAACTTCTTGGCCCGCGTGGTGGTGTCGGAGCCGGTGAAGGAGTTTTCGGTCGACGTGGACTTGGTGGTCGACCTGGAAGCCATCAATCCGTTCGACTTCTTCTTGGAGGACAGCGCTCAGAAGTATCCGTTCAAGTATGCGGCTGCGCTGCAGCGTGAGCTGGCGCCGTACCTCGCCAAGGGCGAGCGCAACGCTGCCTTCCGTAGCTTCATGTCGAAGCTGGACCTGCGCTCGCGCGGCACGGTGGACTTCCTGGTAGACGTGAACCGCTCCGTTCGAGAGGTGGTCGACTACGTCATTCGCATGGAACCGGGCGTGCAAACGCCCGAAGAAACGCTGGAAAAAGGCCGCGGCTCTTGCCGGGACTCGAGCTGGCTGCTCGTACATGTCCTGCGCGAGCTGGGCATCGCTGCGCGCTTCGTGTCCGGCTACTTGATTCAGCTCGTCCCCGACCAAAAGCCGCTCGAAGGTCCCACGGGGCCAGAGTCGGACTTTACGGATCTGCACGCGTGGTGCGAGGCCTACGTCCCTGGCGCTGGCTGGATTGGGCTCGATCCCACGTCCGGGTTGTTCGCTTCGGAAGGGCACATCCCGCTTGCCTGCTCCCCGGAGCCCGCGTCGGCCGCGCCCATCGAAGGCGGCATCCTCACGGCGGAGGAAATCGAAACCGAGTTCGGCTTCGAGATGAAGGTGGAGCGCGTGATCGATCGCCCGCGCGTCACCAAGCCGTACACGGAAGAGGAGTGGGAGGCGCTGGTTCGCTGCGGCAACGAGGTCGACCGTCGCCTCTTCGAAGGTGACGTGCGGCTCACCATGGGCGGAGAGCCCACGTTCGTGAGCAGCCGCGAGCCGGACGCGCCAGAGTGGAATACCGCTGCTTTGGGCGGGAACAAACAGGAAATGGGCGATCGCCTGCTGCGCCGCTTGCACGGTGCGTGGCAGCCGGGAGGCTTCTTGTTCCACGGTCAGGGCAAGTGGTACCCCGGGGAGCCGCTGCCGCGCTGGGCGCTCGCTTGCTACTTCCGGCACGACGGCGTGCCCACTTGGCAAGACCCGTCGCTCATCGCGATGACCGGGACCAACTATGGCCACGGGCCGGAGCAGGCGAGCCGCTTCGTCAAGCGCCTCACGGAGCTGCTCTCCGTCGAGCAGCCGGGCACCATGCCGGCGTTCGAAGACGCCTGGTACCATCTCTGGCGTGAGCGACGCCTTCCCACCAACGTGGACCCGCTGGAGTCGCGCCTGGACGACCCCATCGAGCGCGCGCGGCTAGCGCGCGTCTTCAAGCAGGGCCTCAACACCGTGGTCGGTTACGTGCTGCCGCTGGCGCATTGGGACCGGCGCTGGGTGAGCGGGCGCTGGTTCTTGAGGGACGAGCACTGCTTCCTCATCCCGGGAGATTCGGCAGCTGGTTTCCGCCTGCCGTTGGACTCGCAGCCCTGGGCCGAGCAGCAAGATCGCGGCTTCGAGCCGCCCCTCGATACGTTCGCGGAGCGCCCGCCGCTGCCGCGCCAGTTCACCTTCCCGGTCGGGGCGCGTGGAGGCGAAGCCGGACCGCCGCAGTATTCTGGCCGCGCCGAGCCGACGCGCGTCGATCGTGGCCGCGTCCGCGGCGCGGGCGGTGAGGGAGATGGCGGCACTGGTAGCAAGCCGCCATCCGCGCCCAAAGCCACGTTGGATCCGTATGGAGTACGCCGCACGTCGCCGAGCGCGTTCGAGTCTGCGACTGGCGTCGTTCGCACGGCGCTGGTGGCGGAGCCGCGTCAGGGGATGTTGCACATCTTCATGCCGCCAGTGGCGACGCTCGAAGGTTACCTGGAGCTCGTCGCGGCGATTGAAGTCTGCGCGAAGGAGCTCGGCATTCCCGTCGAGCTCGAAGGGTACGCGCCGCCGGACGACCCGCGCCTCGGCAACTTCAAGGTCACGCCGGATCCGGGCGTCATCGAAGTGAACGTGCCTTACGTGCGCTCCTTCCCGGAGCTCGTGAGCCAAACCGAGCTGCTCTACGAAGAAGCGCGCGCCGAGCACCTCGTGGCGGAGAAGTTCGAGCTCGACGGCGCTCACATCGGCTCCGGCGGCGGGAACCACTTCGTGATGGGCGGGGCGACCGCAGGTGACAGCCCGTTTTTAAGACGGCCCGATCTGTTGGCGAGCCTCGTCTCATTTTGGCACAATCACCCGTCGCTTTCGTACCTCTTCTCTGGTCGCTTCATCGGCCCGACGTCGCAAGCGCCGCGCACGGACGAGGGCCGTGACGAGTCCGTGCACGAGCTCTCGCTAGCGATCTCACGGCTTCCGGCGCGAGGCGTGAATTGTCCGCCCTGGCTGGTGGATCGCATCTTCCGGCATTTGCTGGTGGACCTCACCGGCAACACTCATCGCACGGAAATCTGCATCGACAAGCTGTACTCGCCGGACGGTCCGACGGGGCGGCTCGGCCTCGTGGAGCTGCGCTCGTTCGAGATGCCGCCGCACGCGCGCATGTCGAGCGCCACGCAGCTGTTGATCCGCGCGCTGCTCGCCAGCTTCTGGGAGCAGCCCTACACGCAGCCGCTCGTGCATTGGGGCACTCAAGTCCACGATCGCTTTCTCCTGCCCTACTTCGTGGATGTGGATTTCCAAGACGTGCTGGGCGAGCTGTCTCGTCGCGGCGTGGCCATGGATTCGGCTTGGTTCAAGCCTCATTTCGAGTTCCGCTTTCCTCTTTTGGGTACAGTCGTGAAAGACACGACTCAGCTGGAGCTGCGCGGCGCGCTGGAGCCGTGGAACGTGCTGGGTGAGGAGAGCGGCGCGGGCGGCCAGGCGCGCTACGTGGACTCGTCTTTGGAACGGCTGCAGGTGCGCGTGTTCGGGGTCGCGCCAGAGCGCCACCACGTGTCGGTCAATGGAGTGGAGCTACCGCTCACCCCCACCGGCGTGCGCGGTGAGTACGTGTGCGGCGTGCGGTACCGCGCGTGGCAACCTCCCTCCTGCTTGCACCCGACGATCGGGACTCACGGTCCGCTGCGCTTCGACTTGTACGATCGCTGGAATCAGCGCTCGATCGCGGGCGCGACCTACCACATCGTCCATGCGGGAGGCCGGGCCGCCTTCGACCGGCCAGTCAATGCCGCGGCCGCTGAGGGCCGACGTATCGCGCGATTCAACGCTTTCGGGCACACGCAGGGGTCGTTCACGCCGCAACAGGTGCGGGTGAATCCTGACTTTCCGATGACGCTGGATCTGCGCTGGATCCAGTGATCCAGGGCCAGAATCGACAGGCGCCTGCTTCTTCGCTTACAAGAGGCAGCGTGGAGCAGTCTCAGGAGCGCCGCTCGAGTATTCCGCCATCGCGGCGCGCCGGGAGCTTCGACGAGCTGCGCGACGCCGCGGGGGAAATTCGCCAGCACCAGCGCCCACTCGCGAAGTTCCTGGAGAGCAAAGATCCGAAGGACCTGGAGGAGCTCGGACGTCTCGTTCGGCAGCGCATCACCCAGCAAGAGGTCACCTTCAACATCCTGGGCGTGCCCGAGGGGACTAATCGTCCCTGGCAGCTGGATGCGGTGCCGCTCGTCTTGGACCGCGCAGAGTGGGCCGCGTTGTCGGCGGGCCTTCGCCAGCGCGCGCGCTTGCTGGATGCCATCATCCGCGACTGTTATGGCCCCCAGCAACTAGTGCGTGACGGCCTCATTCCGGCGGAGCTCGTGCTCGGGCATCCGGAGTTTTTGCGCGCCTGTCACGGCTGGCAGCCGCTCGGCGGGCAGTGGTTGCATCTTTACGCCGCGGACGTGGGGCGCGACCCGCAAGGCCGCTTCCGCGTCTTCTCGGACCGCACCCAGGCGCCGACGGGCGCCGGCTACGCGCTCGAGAACCGATTGGTGCTGGGGCGCACGTTGCCGGAGCTGTTCCGCGAATATCGCGTAGAGCGCGTCGCCGGCTTCTTCAACAAGCTCCGCCGCACGGTGGAGAGCCTCGCGCCGCCCGGCACCCGCGGGCAGCCGCGCGTGGTCTTGCTCTCCGCGGGCGCGCGGGACGAAAGCTCCTTCGAGCACGCTTACCTGGCGCGCTACCTCGGTTACGAGCTCGTGGAGGGCCGGGACCTCAGTGTACGGGGCGGCTACGTCTACCTAAAAACCCTGTCCGGCTTGCGCAAGGTGGACGTCGTGCTGCGCCGTGTCGGCGATGCCTGGTCGGATCCCCTCGAGCTGCGCGAGGACTCGCTCGGAGGCGTCGCTGGGCTCACGCTCGCGGCGCGCGCCGGCAACGTCGGCTTGGCCAACCCGCTGGGTGCCGTCATCGGCGAAACTCCGGCGTTGAAGGCCTACCTGCCGGTGCTCGCCCGCCATTTGCTGGGCGAGGAGCTGCTGCTGGAGTCAGTGCCCACGCTCTGGTGCGGAGATCCGGCGTCGCTCCGCGAGGTCCTCGCGCACCCGGACGAGTTCGTCATCAAGCCCGCCTTCAGCGATCGGCGCGGGGAGCCGTTCGTCCCCGGCCATCTTTCGACCGACGCCCGTCGCGAGCTGTTCGACCGACTGCGGGTGCACTCGGGCGACTTCGTGGCGGAACGGTGGCCGGAGCTCTCGGCCTTGCCGGTGCTGGACCGCGGAGAGCTCTCGTCCGGTACGGTGGCGTTCCGTTCCTTCTTGGTAAGAGACGGCGACGACTACGACGTCATGCCCGGCGGCTTGGCGCGCATCAATGAAGCTCCGGACGGCTTGTTTCTCGCCATCAAGAGCAACGCGCACAGCAAAGACGTATGGATCCCGGCGGCTCCGGGCAGCGCGGAGCCAGCGCTCCCCGCCATGCCGGACCAGCGCGTGGAGCTGCAGCGCGGCGGTCTGGACTTGCCGAGCCGCTTGCTGGACGACATCTTCTGGCTCGGACGCTACGTGGAGCGCGTTGACTCCACGGCGCGGTTGGCGCGCGCTGGCTTCGAACGCATCGGCTCGGAAGCGGGTCCGGACGCGCCGTTCGTACTTTCGGCCATCATCGACACGCTCGGTCGGCTCGGAGTGATCCCGCGGACCGCGGGTGGCAACGCCGGCGTCCCACACCCTACGCAAGAAGCGACGCCCGCGGAGGCGCTGCTCTACGGCCTCGTCGCGGATCGGGTCGCCACCGAAGGCCTCCCGTCGATGCTCGGTCGCATCCATGGTCTCACCCTCAGCGTGCGTAGCCGGTTGTCGCGCGACGCGTGGCACGTCCTGCGGCGCCTCACCCGCACCTTGAGCGGGCTGGACGCCCGCGCGCTCACGAGCCCCGTGGTCGCCATCGAAGCACTGGACCAGCTCATTTTCGGCTTGGCCGCTGTCAGCGGCACGACGCTGGACAACATGGTGCGCGGTCACGCGTGGACCTTCTTGGATCTAGGGCGTCGCATCGAGCGCGGCACCTACATGCTCCAGCTCTTGCAGGCGTTCCTCGCGCCGGGCGCGACGCGTCTACACATGGAAGCGCTCCTGGAGATCGCGGACAGCTTGCTCACTTACCGCGCGCGTTACTTATCGAGCCTGCAAGCGGCGCCCGTGGTCGATCTGCTACTGACCGACTCCACCAACCCTCGCTCCGTCGCCTTCCAGGTGGAGCTCGCCAAAGAGCACCTGCACCGCTTGCCGGGCCGTCAGGGGGTCGTGCGCAGTCGGGCCGAGCGGCGCGTGATCGCGCTGGACAGCAGCCTGCTCACAGCGGACATCGAGCAAGCTTGCGCCGGAGACGGCGCGGGGCTCCGTCAGTTGCTGGAGGAGGTCCTCGTCTTGTTCTGGCAACTGTCGGACGACATCAGCGCGACCTGGTTTTCGCACCTTTCGAAGGAGCGCGCGGTTTCGCCTCCGCACTGGGTCAACGAAGACTTGGAGGCCACGTGAGGCGTTACCGCGTTACGCACACCACGCGCTACGAGTACGAGAGCCCCGTGCTGCACGCCACCCACGCGATGCACCTCGAGCCGCGCAATCTCGTTCATCAGCGTGTGTTGGAGAGCCGCATCACCGTTTCGCCCGAACAAGCGGAGCTGCAAGCGGGGCGCGACTACTTCGGTAATCCCACGCATTTCTGCGAGGTATTGGCCCCGCACGACGTCTTGGAAGTGAAGAGCGAAACTCGGGTGGAGGTCGCGCCACCCCAGCTCGAGCTCACGCCCGCCACGCGCCTCTCCTGGGAGAAAGTGCGCGAACAACTCGAGCAAGATCGTCAGTTCCTCGCCGCGCGCGAGTTCTGCTTCGATTCGCCGCTGGTGCGCAGCCACCAGATGCTCGCCGAGTACGCAGCGCCGACGTTTTCGCCCGGGCGCCCGTTCGTAGACGCCATCGGCGAGCTGTCCGAGCGCATCTTTCGCGAGTTCAAATACGAGCCGCTCGCTACGGACGTGAGCACCCCGCTCGCGCAGGTCCTCCGCGAGCGTCGCGGCGTCTGCCAAGACTTCGCGCAGCTCGCCGTGGGCTGCCTGCGCTCGCTCGGCCTCGCCGGTCGTTACGTCTCCGGCTACCTGGAAACGGAGCCGCCCCCCGGTCGCCCCAAGCTGGTCGGGGCAGACGCGTCGCACGCGTGGGCGGCCGCGTTTCTACCGTCGCTGGGTTGGATTGACTTCGATCCCACGAACGCTGTCTTTCCAGGTGAGCGTCACGTCACGGTGGCGTGGGGCCGCGACTTCTCGGATGTGAGCCCGCTGCGCGGTATCGTCTTGGGCGGCGGCCAGCACAGCCTCAACGTCGCCGTCGACGTCACCCACGAAGACTGAGCGCGCTCACAACTTGCCGCTGCGGAGCGCGGCCGCGGTCTCGCGAATGGCGCGCGCGGTAGCGCGGCGTAGCGTCGTCTCCAGCTGCAACGCGGCGTCCGCGTCCGTGCTCATCGCTGGGTCAACGCTCGCCTCCGTGCCGTAGCTGAGCAGCAACGCGTTGAAGTGCGCGTAGGCGCGCTCAGACAACGCCTGATCCAGGTGATCGGGCGCCAGCATGTTCTCGAAGCTTCGGGCCAGCCACTCGCGGTCGTCCATGATCCGAAAGCGAAGCATCTCGAAGCATGAATGACAACCTGTCGCGCCGTTCTAGCTCCGCCTTCGAGCCGTCACGGCCTCTTGGATGCCGAGCTTTGCCAGCAACAGCGCGACGAGGCGGTGCGATCTGCCTCGAAAGCGAGCCCGCGCCCACGCTTCAGCGAGAACGACATCACCCGACTCTGGCGCCGGCCGCCGGTCAAGAGCGGCACATGAAGATTGTAGTGCAAATAACTGGCTGGACACGCGCCCAGTTCCGCCCCTTTCCCGTCACTCTCACACACTCTCTCGCTCGAAGTTGCTGCTACGAAGGGTCGCGAGAGGCGCCTCGGCGCATCGAGCCGGAACCACGTCCCCCGACTTTGGCGCGAGCAGATCACGATCGGCACCCGAGGACCGTAGTGTAAGAACTGGCGAGACCAGCGCCCGTCGCGCCCTTGGCACGCGACAGACGCCAGGCGCTATCACCAGCCCCATGGCAATGAAAACCCCGCTCACTAATTTGGGGCAAAGCCCCAAATTAGTGACTGCCGCCGGGCTGCGTGAACCCGGCGGCAGTCGGTTGCCGCGTATGTATTGGGTTGTTTTCGGTCTGTCTGCTGTCGTGAGTGGCCTTTGGGCGAGGAGTCCCTCCGGCCGATGGTGATCTTATGGCGCTGCTACTGACTGCCTGCGGTATGCACGGGGTAGAGGGCAGGGGGTTGAGTGGCGGCTTCGTCCGGCAGGATGATTCCCGGGTCGCCGACGTAGCCGTCGACTCCCATCTCCGGCACGTCCAGCCCCGCGAGCTCGACCTCGGGCGAGACTCGGTGCCCGCCCATCATGCGGCCGATGACGACGAAGGAGGCGCTCGCCAGGAGGCCGACGTAGACGATGTTGGCGCCGATGCCGATGAGCGATGCGAAGAGCTGGCCGCTGTCTCCGTAGAACAATCCTTTGACCGGGCCCGTGACGCCGTTCAGCCCTTCGCCGTAGGTGCCGTTCGAAAACAAGCCGACCGCCAAGATCCCCCAAAGTCCGTTGCACCCGTGCACGGCGATGGCTCCGACGGGGTCATCGATCTTGAGCGTGGTCTCGACGAAGAGGGCGGCGGCGATGACGAGGAAGCCGCTCACCGCGCCGATGAAGAGTGAGGTGCCGGCGCTCACGAACGCGCAGGGCGCAGTGATGGCGACGAGCCCCGCGAGCATGCCGTTGCACATCCACGTTGGATCCGGCTTGCCGAACTTGAGGTTGCCGTAGAACGTCGCCGCGAGCGCGCCCGCCGCCGACGCGAGCATCGTATTTACGGCCACGATCGCGAAGCGATTGTCGCTCGCGGCCAAGGTCGACCCGGAATTGAACCCGAACCAGCCGAAGCAGAGAATGAAGGTGCCCAAGACCGCCATCGGGATGTTGTGGCCCGGAATGGGATTGGGCGTGCCGTCCGCGTTGTACTTGCCGAGGCGTGGCCCGAGGAGCTTACAGGTGATGAGGGCCGTGACGCCGCCCGTCATGTGCACGACGGAGGAGCCTGCGAAGTCCACGTGGCCGTGGCCGAGACCGTAGTTGTGGCCTAGCTGCGAGAGCCACCCTCCGCCCCAAACCCAGTTAGCATAGACCGGGTAGATGACAGTCGAAATCACGAAGCTGAATGCGATGAACGCTCCAAACTTCCAACGCTCGGCCAATGCGCCCGTCGGAATGGTCGCGGTGGTGTCCATGAACACCATTTGAAACAGAAACATCGTCGCGACGGCGGGTGTGTATTGCGCGAGCGGTAGAAAGAAGCCCGTGGTTCCGAACAGCCCCCACTGCTTGCCGCCGACGTTCACGGTGAACTCTTGCGACAGCGAGGCGTCTCCGCCGTAAGTTGCCATCGCTCCGACGCCGCCCATCTGGAGGCCGAAGCCGATGGCCCAAAAGCCGATGATACCGATGGCGTACACCAAGAAATTCATCGCCATGGTGTGGGCGACGTTCTTGGAGCGGGTGAGACCGGTTTCCACGAGCGCAAACCCCGCCTGCATGAACATGACCATGAAGGCGCACAAACAAGTCCAAACGAGGTTTGCCGACACAGTCAACTGACCGAGGCCTTGCGCCGTGTCCGCCGATTGCTTGGCAACTTCCTGAAGGGTTGTTGGATCCAACATGTGCGCTGCAGACGTGGCGCGCGTTGCGGCACGTGCCTCGATGTTCTGAGCTTCCTCGGGCGCGCATTTCGCTTCTGTTTCGCGCGCATGTCTCCGCAAAATTCTCGTCGATTTGCGATCTTTGTCGCGCGTTACGCGTACCGATTCGTGGAATGCCGAACGATGACTTGCTCACTCATCCTGTTTGGGAACGATGAGCGAAGGAACGGATCCGAGTCGTCAGATCGTCCTTGAAAAGCCGTGGTCCTGAGTTCATCGTCCATCCCACGGCGCGCGGCTTGCGCGCTTCGGAGTCACAATGCCTGCAATGAACAGTGGCGAAGAGTCTCCCAACACGATGCGCGAAAGCGGTTTTCGCGCCAGCCTCCACGGTACGAGCCTCGCGGACCTCGTGCAGATGGAGTGCTTGTCGGGGCGTGAGCGCGTACTACGCGTGAGCTCGGGCAACGAGGTTGGCTACCTGTACTTTCGCGCTGGGCAAATCGTCCACGCGGTAAGTCGTCGTGGCATTGGAGAGAGCGCGGCGCTCGAGATCCTTCGCTGGAACGACGGCAGCATCGAGCCGTGTAGCGCGGGCTGGCCCGATCGCGATTCCATCAGCTCCAATTGGCAGAATCTGCTCCTCATCGCGGCGCAGCATCGTGACGAGTCGGGCCGGCACAACCTGGTCGCATTCCCGGGCACGCGGACCGCGGTGACGCGCACGACGTCGCCTCCACCTCCGTCGTCGGCCCCCACGTCTGGCTCTTCTAGGTTGGAGGGAAACGTGAGCTCCGAACCCACGCCGATGCTCGCGCAAGTCCGCGCGGCGGTGCGTCTCGATCAAAGCGGCAACGTCGTGAGCTCGAAGGGCGAAGCCGCCGAGCTCGGTCAGGTCGCCGCCTACGCGGCACGCCTCGCGGAGCTGGTGGGGGACGGGCTCGGCATGCTCGGGCTCGTGAGCGTGGAGGTCACGCAGCAGCGCTCACGCACGCTCATCTATCGCGAGAAGAGCGGCAACACCTTTGCCCTCACCGCCGCGCCCGACGCGGACCTATCGCAAGTACGAGAGAGGCTCGGGCTATGAACCAGGCCGCCATCTCTCGCGCACTCGCGGCTTTGCGGGACGTCGCCGGTGTGCACGGAAGCTTCGTGCTTCAGCAGAGCGGCGAGCTCATCGGCAAAGACTTGCCCGCCGTGTTTCATGACGAGCTCTTCGTGGAAGTCGGCGCCCGTCTCTCGCGGTTCGTGGAGACGCTCGCGGCGGACGGGGACGAAGTGTCCTCGGCCATCTTGCGCTTCGACGAGCATCGGCTCTACGTCACACGCTTTGCCCATGGCCTGCTCGCCGTCATCACCGCGAACGACATCAATGCGGCTGCGCTCCGCATGGCCCTCACGCTCACGACGCGGCGGCTGGAGCCGGAGATCGTCGCCTTGCTCCGCAGCCCCGCGCCACCCGTCGCGTCGTCGCGCAGCAGCGTTACTCCACCGCCGCCGAGCGTCGCCGGTTCTCACGGTGTCCCCCGCACCTACCGCGGCCGCGTGATCTCGGGCTGACCGCGCCCCGCGACCGTCCAGAGGCAGCTGGCGTTCCCGTCCGCGCCCGTGGGAGCACGTTCCTCGGGACGCGTCTGGCGGCGGCACCCGCGGCGTGTCCCCTGGCACCCGCAGCGTGCCTCTTGGTAAGCAGGAGACGATCGGAGGTGCGAGGGGTCCCTCGGGTCAGGCGGGGTCGCAGCGTGCGGTATGCGCCGCGGTTCTCCGCAACCCGCGTGGATGGAGCGCGGAGTGCGACTAGAATGCCGAGCGCGTAGGGGAAGAGGCGCGGGACCCACGCGAGGCGCGTGACCCACGCGAGGCGCGGGAGGGCAAGGTGGGCGGCTACTGAGCTTGCGCGCGGCGCCGAAACGCTGAGCCGTCGCACGCCGTGACGCGTAACCCCATCGGTTGACGAAGGTTTGTTTCATGCCGTCGATAGCCGATTTCTCGGGAGTTTCAGAAACGGCCGGGAAACGCAAATAGCCGAGCGCGCGGGTTGATCGGGATGTGGGTGTTTGGGATTATCAATTCAACACAACGAAGTCGCCAAGTGCCCCTCTCGTTCATTCGAGACGGCCCCAGCGCTGGACGTTGTGCTCCCTACCGATCCCGGGACCACCGGGCCGTCGCCGACGTGCGCCCAGCTTCAAGGAACACTTAGATGGTTAGATTTCCCCGGAGCTCACTGAAGCTCACCTTCGCTTTCGCGATCTCGAGCAGCACTCCTGCCTTTGCTCAAGAAAACCCGCCCACTGCTGCCGAGCCCGCGCCGGCCGCTGCCGAGCCCGCGCCGGCCGCTGCCGAGCCCGCGCCGGTCGCGACGGAGCCCGCTCCCGTCGTCACCTCGGAGCCCGCGCCCATCGCCACCGCGGAGCCGGCGCCCGCGCCGGCGGCTGCGAAGCCGAAGCCGCCGCCCTACTCACTGCCGTGGCAACTGCGTCCAGTCGTGGCCGGGAGCGTGGTGCGCTCGGACACGGCATGGGCGTTCTTCAAGGATGCAGCTGGCAAAGAGTCTGGCGCGAGCGTCGCGTCGATGTTGCTCTTCAGCTACAAGGTGACGGACGCGATTGCGCCGATGATTCGACTCGGTGTGGCGTCGATGCGCCCGCCGCGAAACTATGGCGTCAACATGCAGGACGTCGACTCGGCGACGAACTTCCTGAACCCAGTGCTCGGCGTCACCTACGCGATGAAACCGGCGAAGCCGCTGCGACTCGCGTTCTTTCTCGGAGTCACGCTGCCCATCGGCTCCGGCGGCGGTGACGACGCGAAGCTCAACAACATCCAGGCGAACAGTCCATTCGGCATTCGCACGCGGTCGGCGATGGACAACGCCATGTTCTCGCCGAACGACTTCACGATCCTGCCCGGCGTCGATTTTGCCTACGTTTCTCACGGATTTACGGTGCAGGTCGAGGCCACGCTGCTCCAGCTCATGCGCGTCAAAGGCGACGGCGGACCAGCCCCCAAGAACCCGGATTCATCCAAGACCAATCTGACGATGGGCTTGCACGTCGGATACTTCTTCATCCCGCAACTCTCCGTGGGCGCCGAGCTTCGACACCAACGTTTCGTGAGCACGCCGGCCGCGGTAAAGGCCGACGAAGCTGCGGCGACGCCGATCGGTCTGCGCGATCAGACGACGTGGGCGATTGGCCCACGCGCGCACTTCAAGTTGGGTGAGTCCATTTGGTTTCGTCCTGGCGTCGCGTTCTCGATGCCAATCGATGATCCGATGTCCAAGTTCGAATACAAAGTCGTGCAGCTCGATCTGCCCGTCGCGTTTTGATAGTATCGAGGAGGTAAGGGACCATGACGACGTTTGGAAGACGTGACGTTTTGAAAGCAGGAGCGCTGCTGCCGGCCGCGCTCGCGTTGCCCGCTTGCAGCAAGTCGGACGCGGCGACCGGATCGCCCGTGGCGTCGGCGAGCGCCGGAGTAGTCGACGCGTCGAAGCCGGAAGTCGCTGACCTGCGCTTCGGCATGATCGCGCTGACCGACTGCTCTCCGATCGTGATTGCCCACGAAAAAGGCTTGTTCAAGAAGTACGGCATCAACTCTACCATCGTGAAGGGCGCGAGCTGGGCTGCCATTCGCGACTCGCTTTCGAACGGGGATATCCAAGCGACTCACATGCTCATCGGCATGCCCATCGCGTCGACCATGGGTCTACTCGGCTCCCCCAAGAAGCCAATGGTCATCCCGTGGATGCTCAATCGTAACGGGCAATCCATCACGCTGAAGACGGCACTCAAGGGCAAGGTCGCCGCCGATCCCAAAGCGCTCAAACCCTTGGTGGACGAAGCGAAGAAGAAGGGCACGCCAATGACCTTCGCGATGACGTTCCCGCCCGGCACCCACGCGATGTGGATGCGCTACTTCCTCGCCGCCGGCGGCATCAACCCGGATACGGACACTGCTCTCGTCACTGTCCCGCCTCCGCAAATGGTGGCCAACATGAAGGTGGACAAGATGGACGGCTTCTGTGTCGGAGAGCCGTGGAACGCGCGGGCCATCGCGGATGGTATCGGCTTTACCGCCATCAACACGCAAGACATCTGGAAGGATCATCCGGAAAAGGTGTGCGCCTTCACGGAGGAGTTCGCGCAGAAGAACCCGAAGACGGTCAAGGCCGTCATCAAGGCCCTTCACGAGGCGAGCCTATGGCTGGACGACATGAAGAATCGCCCGGAGCAAGCCGCCCTCGTTTCCAAAGCCACCTACATCAACTGCGCACCCGAGCTGATTCTCCCGCGGCTGCAGGGTCACTACGACTTCGGGGACGGCCGCAAGAAAGAAGACGAGAACTACATGATCTTCAGCAGCCGTAACTGCAACTACCCGCAGCCCAAGTACGCCAAGTTCTGGCTGTCACAGTTCCGCCGCTGGGGAATGGTAACGGGCGCCCCGGACTACGAAGGCGTCGCCAAGCAGGTCATGCGCCATGACATCTACGAAGAGGCGATGAAGGAGCTCGGCGTCACGCACGGGGGCATGAGCGACGCGCCGGAAACTTTGTTCGACGGCGCCGTCTTCGATCCCAAAGAGCCGGAGAAGTTCGCCACCTCGTTCGCTGTGCACTCCATGAAGAGTTGAGCTCGGAGGAACCCGATGAAGAGCAACCTGGTCGAGAATCTCGTCAAGTACGTGCTGCTCCCGCTCGTTGGGGCAGGCTGCGTCGTCCTGTTGTGGGCCATCGCGAGCTCCAGCGTGGCCCCCAACCTCCCGTCTCCACTGAAGACATGGGAAATCAGCAAGCCCTATGTCTTGGAGCCCTTCGAGAAGCGGGGCGAGCTCGACCAGGGAATTCTGCGTTTCACTTGGTACTCGCTGATTCGCGTGGCCAAGGGTTACACCCTAGCCGTGCTGATCGGCACGCCCATCGGCCTACTCTTGGGCATGTCCAAGGGCTTCACGGACACGTTCGATCCCATCATCCAGGTGCTGCGGCCCGTGTCACCGCTGGCATGGCTGCCGCTCGGGTTGGTGCTGTTCCAAAAGCCGGAGCCAGCCGGCATCTTCACGATCGCGATGTGTTCAATGTGGCCGACGGTCATGAACACCGCGCTCGGAGTCCGGTCGATTCCGCAGGACTACATCAACGTGGCGAGGGTGCTGCGGCTCTCCCCGTGGAAGAAGCTCGTCAAGGTGACGATCCCGGCGGCCTTGCCGTACATGTTCACGGGCTTTCGGTTGAGCCTCGGTATCGCGTGGCTCGTCATCGTCGCAGCGGAGATGCTCACGGGCGCGCCGGGTGTCGGTGGCTTCCTTTGGCAGGAGTACAACGCGCTCATCTACGAGCACATCATCTTGTGCATCCTCACGATTGGCTTCATCGGCTTTTTGCTCGACCGGGTAATGAGCCTGGTGGAGCGTCGCTTCAAGGTGGCCTGATCATGGCGTTCATCGAGCTGTCCGGCGTTTACAAGGGGTACGGCAACAGCAAAGAGCGCACCCACGTGCTCGAGAACGTCGACCTCTCGATCGAAAGAGGCGAGCTGGTGTCCATCGTCGGTTACTCCGGCGCCGGCAAGACCACGCTCGTCTCCCTCCTCGCGGGGCTGATTTTCCCGGATAAGGGCACGGTGAAGGTCGACGGCAAGGTGGTCACGGGGCCGAGCGCCGAGCGAGGGGTGGTGTTTCAAAACTACTCGCTCTTGCCTTGGCTCAGCGTGCTGGAAAACGTTCAGCTCGCCGTGGACCAAGTGTTCCCCAAGCTCACGGAGGCGGAGCGCCGCGCCCGCTCGATGAAGTTCGTGGAGATGGTGAACCTCGGTCCCGCCGCCGCCAAGCGCCCGAAGGAGCTTTCGGGTGGTATGCGGCAACGAGTTTCAGTGGCCCGCGCCCTCGCGATGGAGCCGGAAGTGCTGCTGCTAGACGAGCCATTCGGCGCGCTCGACGCGCTCACGCGCGGAGTCTTGCAAGGAGAGCTTCAGCGCATCAGTCAGGAGAGCGGCAAGACGATGCTCCTCATCACGAACGATGTGGACGAGGGCATCTTGCTCTCGGATCGCATCATCCCCCTCGGCGCGGGTCCGCGCGCGTCGCTCGGGCCCGCGACAGTGGTGGACATCCCGAGGCCGCGCGATCGCAAGGAGCTCAACCACGATCCTCGCTTTCGCGAGATTCGTTTGGGCGTCCTCGAGTATTTGCTCGAGTCCGGGAAGCAGAAGCGGGCCGAGCGAGAGGCAGCAGCACCCAAGAGCAGCGGCGCCTCTCCGCAAGCCGAAGCCGTGCAGGTCGCGGAGGTATCACCATGAGCAACAGTAAGAAATTCCTGGATATTTGGAACCTCGCCAAGGCTTTTCCCGGGCCGCTCGGCAAAGTGCCGGTGGTGGAGGGCTTCAACCTCACCGTGGCGGAGGGCGAGATCATCAGCCTCATTGGCCACTCCGGCTGCGGTAAGTCGACGGTGCTGTCCATCGTGGCAGGCCTGACTTCCGCCACGGAGGGCACCGTCATCATGGGCGGTCGAGAAATCACCGAGCCGGGCACGGATCGCGGCGTCGTGTTTCAGGCGCCGTGCCTGTTTCATTGGATGACCGCGCTCGAAAACGTGGTCATCGGTTTGGAGCAAGCGATGCCCAAGGCAACGTCGGCTCAGCGCAAGGAGAAGGCCGGCTATTACCTCTCCCGCGTGGGCTTGGGGGACGCGCTCCACAAGAAGCCGGCAGAGCTCTCGGCCGGAATGCGGCAGCGCGTCGGGCTGGCGCGCGCCTTCGCGCTGTCCCCGCGGATGCTGCTGCTGGACGAGCCGTTCGGCATGCTGGATTCCATCACTCGCTGCGAGCTGCAAGACGTCCTGCTCCAGCTCTGGCGGGAGGACAAGAAGACGCTCCTGCTCGTCACGCACGATGTGGATGAAGCCGTGTTCCTTTCGGACCGCGTGGTGATGATGACCTCCGGCCCCCGCGCGAGGGTGGGGGAGATTATGGACGTCGCGCTTGCGCGCCCGCGCGAGCGCCACACCGTGCTCGACGACCCGCAATTTTACGAGCTACGCGAGCGGCTCATCGGCTTTTTGGAAGGCCAGGCCGATCATTCCGCGACCGCGTTGCCCCAAGCTCCCTCGCCGCCTGCCTCGGTGTCTCGGCCCACTCGCAAGCTGAACGCCGCTTAGGTCGGACCCGAATCGGTCCGCGAGGGAAGAAAATCTTCGGCCCTCGCGATCGATCATGGTAACCGGCCTCCGACTTGGCCTCCGCTTCCTCGGTCCCGCCCAGCCGCCCTGGCGGTAGCTGGCGCAAGGTGCTGCTCGGCATCTTCCTGCTGAATGCGCTGTGGCTCGGCCGCGGAGTCGTGGACCCAGGCTTTAGAAACCTGGACGTCACGGGCATCGTCTACAACGCGCGGCTGCTGCTGAGCGGCATGTTGCCATACCTGGACTCGGCGGAGGTGAAGCCGCCAGGCGCGTTCGTGTTGCTGGCGCCCGCACTCGGGCTGCTCGGGTTGCGTGGCGTCTGGCTGCTCGGGGTCGTGTGGGGCACGCTCACTTCGCTGGCGGCGGGCGGCCTTGCCAAGGCTTGTTACGGAGATCGTTGGGGGCGTCGCGTCGCGATCGTGCACGCCGCCGCCTCTGTTGTCGCGAATGACGCGGACATCAACTACTCGTTTTGGATGGCGCTGCCGTTCACGTTGGCGGCCGCGCTAGCGGCGCAAAGTGCGCGCGTGAAGAGCGAGTGGCACTACGCCGCTTGCTGGAGCAGCGCTGGCGCCTTGTCGCTTTTGGCCGTATCGATCAAGCCGTCGGCCTGGCCGGTGGTCTTGCTGTTCGGGGCGTTGTGGCTGCGCGAGCTGTGGCGGCGAGATTTCGTGCGCGCGCTCGCGCTACCTGCTTGGGGACTGTGCGGAGCGCTGTTGGCTTCTTTGCTCGTGGCGTTGCCGTTTTGGGCCCACGGGCGGTTGGACGTGCTCGGACGAGGGCTCAGTCACGTGCAGAGCTTCGGGGCCGAGTACGTGGGTCTCGTCGTGAAGGGAACGGGCGGGTACCTGAACGCGGTGGGTATTGGCATGCAGTGCCTACCGGACCAGATGCCGGGAATGTTGGTCGCGGGCGCGCTCGGTATTCTCCCCGGGCGTTTCGACGTGCGAAGGTCCCGGCTCGCGCTCGTACCGTGGTTGTTCCTGCTCGCATCGCTCATCGGCGTGAGCATGACCTTACGGTTCTTCACTCACGACAACGCTCAGCTGTGGCCGGCGCTCGCGGTGATCGGACTCCGCCCGAGCGGGCTCGTGGGAAGGATGTTCGGGGCACTGGAAAGACGCGGCCGGGATGGGTGGGTGCGCTGGCTGCCGCTCCTGCTAGGGCTCGCGGTGGCAATTCCCGGATTGCACGAGCGGTTTTGGCTTCATTGGTACTTCGTGCAAAACGACCACAAGGTCGCGAGGATGTGCGGCAAGCTCGAGCCGTTGCTGCGCCCCGACGACACGGTGCTCGCTTGGGGTTGGCAGGCGTGGAGCGTCTACGAGCACTGCCACCGCCCCGCCCCCGGTCCCGTCTACAAGACGATAGGCACCGTGACGACGCTCAACACGAACACCTGCAACCGCGGCTACGGGCGTTTGGAGCTCCGCCAGGGTGAGGTGACTCGACGCTTCATGGCGGAGCTCGAGCGCCGGCCGCCGGGGCTCATTCTCTGGTCCACCTACCATCACGACATGGGGGGAGATCCGCTAGACGAGTGGGCGGAGCTCTCCGCCTTCCTGGAGCAGGGCTATACGATGGTCGCATCGGAAAAGCAGCTCATCGCTTACCTGCGCAAAGACAGGCTAGAGAGCCGCTAGGCGAGTCCAAGCCAGGTGACATGCCGTCAGCGATTGTCCGCTGCACGGCATGCGCCGCACCAGTATCGCTGGTGCGGGTTCGCCCAGACCCCGACTCCGCCGCCTAGAGCTCGCTCAGTGTGGTGAGGATGGACGCCAGCGTCACCACCACGAAGCAGGCCGATACGACGCGGAGCGCGTGGCCCCGCCAGGGCTCGCGCTCGTGCGTTGGCTCCGGCGTAAGAAGGATGATGCTCAGAACCGAGAGACCGAAGCCCACTGACCAGTAGTCGTGCGCAAACGTCTTTACCCCGACGTAGAGCGCCGTCATCACGAACAGCGCGTGGACTCGATATCGCGCCAGGCCGCCCCCGGCCTGACTCCCATTCATAGCTCCGCCTAATCGACCCTGTCCCATGTCGCCGAGCGTAGCACCGGTCGTCCGCCGCACCTGGCCCCGGGGGGCGTTTTTCCGTTGCAGGCTGATTTTCTTCTGGAGGCGTGGTACGCACGGCGCCGCATGAGCGGCCATTCCAAGTGGGCAACCATCAAGCGCAAGAAGGGCGCAACCGACGCGGCCCGAGGCAAGGTCTTCACGAAGCTGATTCGCGAGGTCGTGACCGCGGCCCGTATCGGCGGTGGGGACACGGACTCCAACCCACGGCTGCGCAAGGCGGTGCTGGACTGCCGGGCGCAGCAGATGCCCGCGGACAACATCAAGCGCGCGATTCAGCGCGGTACGGGGGAAATCGAGGGCGCCTCCTACGACGAGGTTCTGTACGAGGGCACTGGCCCCGCCGGAACGTTGTTCTTGGTCGAAGGCATGACCGACAACCGCAACCGTGCGGCCGCCGAGATCAGGAAGATCTTCGAGCGCCACAACGGCAACATGGGCGGCTCGGGCGCCGCGGCTTGGGCGTTCGACCGCTTGGGCGTGATCACTCTGGACAAGAGCCAGGTCACGGAAGACCAGCTCATGGAAGCGGCACTGGAAGCGGGCGCCGAGGACTACCGGGACGAAGGCGACGTGTGGGCGGTGTACACGCCGCCCCACGAGGTAGACAAAGTCACGGCCGCGCTGGAAGCGGCGAAGCTGCCGATTCAGTCCAGCAAAGCCGCCTTCGTGCCGAAGAACAAAAAGACGGTCACTGAGCGCGATGCCGAGGTATGTCTGAACCTCGTCGAAGCGCTCGACGACCATGAAGACGTGCAGAACGTGTTCAGCGATTTCGACGTGTCCGAGGAAGATTTGTCGAAGTTCGCGGGCTGACGTTCGAGCCCTCCACTCACGTTTCTAGGCTGAGCCCGGCAGCTTTCCAGGCTGCCTTGCCACCCCTGTAAACTCTAACCTTCGAGTAGCCGAGCGCGCGCAGCTGGCGCTCGGCCAGGTCCGAGTTCTGGCAGGCCTCGCTCGCGCAATACACCACGACCTCCTCGTCCTTGTCTGGGAGCACTCGCGCCGCGCTTTCGCCAAAGCCTTCCAGCGGGAGGTTCACGGCGCCGGGGAGGTGACCGGTCGAGAAGTGCTGCGGTCCCAAGATCTCGGCGACGGCGGGCGGGGCGCTCGAGGCCAGACGCACGCGCAGCTCTTCGGTATCGATTGAAATGCGGAAAGCGGGAGGGGCGGTTTCGATCTGCATCGGAGGTTCCTTTCGGGGCGGAGGCGACAGCGCCTCTCGACCCAGACCATGCGCGCTCCAGGATATTCAGTCGAACTGATGTTACTAATGTGAGATATACCCTGGATGAATATCAGCGCCGTGAACTTGAACCTGCTGGTCGCGTTCCAGGCGTTGCTCGAGGAGCAGAGCGTGACCGGCGCGGCTCGGCGCGCGGGCGTGACCCAGCCGGCAATGAGCAACACACTGTCTCAGCTGCGTGCGCTCTTCGGCGACCCGCTTTTCATTCGACATCGCACCGGGCTGACGCCCACCGTGCGCGCCAAAGAGCTGTCGGAGCCGATCCGTAAAGGCTTGAGCTTGCTACAAGGCGCGCTCAGCGGCTCGAGCTTCGTGCCGGCGACGAGCACGCGCCGCTTCGTCCTCTCCACGAGTGATTACGTGGAGCTGGTGCTCTTGCCGTCCCTTTTGCGTCGCCTCGAGCGCGACGCGCCTGGTGTGCGGCTCGCGCTGCGGCCATGGAGCTTACACGAAGCGCCACCCGAGCTTCTGCGTGGCGAGGCCGACCTGATGCTGGGTTTTTACGACAAGCTCCCGCCGCACCACCACGAACAGGCGCTCTTCTCGGACGAGTACGTCTGCGTGGTGCGCCGACGCCACCCCACCGTGAAGACGCGCCTCACCCTGACCCAATACCTGCAGCTGTCGCACGTGCTCGTCTCTTCCCGTGTGGACAGCTTAGGCTCGGTAGACCGCGCGCTGGCGGCGCTCGGCAAGGAGCGCCGGGTCGGAGCGCGCGTATCCCACTTTTTGACCGTGCCGGTGCTGGTCTCGCAGACGGATTACGTGGCCGCACTGGACCGCCGCGTGGCGGAAGTGTTCGCAGGGCCGCTCGGGCTCAAGCTATTTCCGCCGCCGCTCAAGCTTCGACCGGGC
>JAQSWN010000393.1 GCA_029266615.1 Polyangiaceae bacterium | reverse complement strand
GGCACGCAAGTCTGCGACAAGGGCAAGTGCATCGAAGCGTGCGGTACCGGTGAGTTCCGCTGCCCGATGGAGTTCACTTGCAAGAGCGGCAGCTGCATCGAAAACGCTTGCGTGGACGTCGTGTGCGATCCCGGCCAGGTCTGTCGTAAGGGCGTCTGCGCGGGCGCTTGTGAGAACGTCGTCTGCCCGAGCGGCGAAGAATGTCAGCTCGGTCGTTGCGTGAACCCGTGTGCCGCCGTGGAGTGCTCGGCGGGCAAGGTGTGCGAGCGCGGTCTGTGCGTGTCGGACTGCAGCTGCCGCGGTTGCAAGGACGGCCTCGTGTGTGGAACCGACGGCAAATGCGCGGATCCGGCCTGCGCGAACGTGATGTGTGAAGCGGGGAAAAAGTGCGCCGCAGGCGCGTGCGTGGACGCCTGTGAAGGCGTGGTTTGCCCGAACATGGGCGTGTGCGTGAACGGCAGCTGCACACCCGGAAACGGCGCGGGCGGCTCCTCCGCGGGCGGCACGGACGGCGGTATCATCATCGGTGGCTCGCTGAACTTCGGCGGCAGCAACGGTACGGGTGCTAACGGCTCCGGCAACGGCAGCAAGCCCAACATCAAGGACCCGGGCTGCGCGTGCGACGTGGTGGGGCGCTCGCCGGCCGGTGGGGCGGCGCTCCTCCTCGGTGGCGTGGCGGTCGTGCTGTTCGGTGCGCGCCGGCGCCGCCAGGCCGCATAATTTAGCCCTTACGAACGCCATGGCTGCGGCTACAGTCCCGGCCATGGCGATGACCACGACCCCGAGCGGCCTCTCTTACGACGACACTCAGCCCGGCACCGGCGCGAGCCCCACGAAGGGCCAAACCTGCGTGATGCACTACACGGGCTGGCTGTGGGTGGACGGCGCGAAGGGCGCCAAGTTCGACAGCTCCGTAGATCGCGGGCGGCCGTTCTCATTTCCCATCGGGATGGGTCGCGTCATCAAGGGGTGGGACGAAGGAGTGGCTTCGATGCAGGTCGGCGGCAAGCGCACGCTGCTCATCCCGCCCGGCCTCGGTTACGGGGCAAGCGGCGCGGGCGGCGTCATCCCGCCGAACGCCACGCTGCTGTTCGAGGTGGAGCTGCTCGAGCTCAAGTAACCGCGCTCTTCTTCGCTTCTAGCTCTTCCCAGCGCGCCGTAAGCTTCTCTGCTTCGGCGCGCGCGGCGGCAAGATCGCGGTTGAGCGCCGCAACGTCCCCTCCGCCGGCGTAGGTCGCAGGATCTCCCAGCTTGACGGCGATGGCAGCGGCGCGCTGCTCGGCCTGATCGATCTTGTCCGGCAAGCTCGAGAGCTCACGCTCTTCAGCGTTGCTCAGCGCCTTCTTTTTGCTGCTAGGGCGCTGCGACGCGGCAGCCGGCGCGGCGACGACAACGGGAGCGGCCTTCGCGGCCGCCTTCCGAGCGTCGCGCGCTTCCGCCCGGAGTCGGCGGAACGTATCGTAATTGCCGGGATAGTGGATGACCTGCCCGTCGCCCTCGAACGCGAGGATAGACGTCGCGACGCGGTCCAAGAAGTCGCGGTCGTGCGTGACGATGAGCGCGGTGACGCCGAAATCCACCAGCATGCTCTCCACCGCGCCGAGGGTGGCGACGTCCAAGTCGTTGGTCGGCTCGTCGAAGAGCACCAGGTTCGCGCTTTGGCGCAGGAGGCGAGCCAGTGCGACGCGGGCGCGCTCGCCGCCCGAAAGTGAGCCAACGGGTTGCCGCTGCTTGTGGCTGTCGAAGGCGAAGCGCTCCAGGTACGAGCGAGGGTCTATCACCTCGCCCCCGAGCTCGATGCGAGATTGGTCGCCGGTGACGTTGTCCCAAATGGACTTGGAGTCGTCCAAGCCGCTGCGCTTTTGATCGAAGTACGCGACCTTCGTGTTCTTGCCGACGTTGACGGTGCCGCTCTCGAGGGAGTGGTCCCCTAAGATGGCGCGGAACAACGTGGTCTTGCCAGCGCCGTTCGGCCCGACGATGCCGATGCGCTCGCCCTGCACGACGAAGAGGGTAAGCTTTTCGATCAGTGTGCGACCGGGCACGACCACCCGCGCGTCACGCAGCTCCAGCAAGGTCTTGCCGGCCCGCGAGACGTCCAGCTCCAGGCTGACCTTCTGCTCTTGCTTCGGCTTGGGCGCGGCGATGGCAGACTCCGCGCGGTCGATCCGTGCTTGCTGCTTCGTGGTGCGAGCCTTGGGCATGCGTCGCAGCCACTCGATCTCGCGCCGGAGGAAATTCTGCCGATTTTGCTCGGTGCGCGCGGCGAGCGACAGCCGCTCCGCCTTTTGCTCCAGGTATCGTTCGTAGCCCCCGTCGTAACTGAAGGCTTCGCCGTCCGCGACCTCCACCGTGCGCTGGGCGACGTTGTCCAGCAGGTACCGGTCGTGCGTGATGAGCAGCACCGCGCCCGGGAACTCCTCGATGAGATGCTGCTCCAGCCACTCGACCGTCTCCGCGTCCAAGTGGTTGGTCGGCTCGTCCAAGATGGCCAGGTCCGGTCGCGACACCAACAGACGCGCCAGTGCCACCCGACGCAGCTCGCCGCCGCTGAAGCTCTTGACCGGTACGTCCCGCTGGGAGATGCCGAGGTTGTTCAGCACCGCGTGCACGCGATGCGACTGGTCCCAACCGCCCAGGCGCTCCACCTCGTCCGCCGCGCGCGATTGCTCCTCCAACAGCCGCTCGTGGTCGGCGTTGGGGTCGGCAAGCGCGCTGCTCGCCGCGGAGTGACGCGAGACCGCGTCGTTCCACGCCGTGAGCCCCTGCATGACCAGCTGCTCGGCGGTCAGGGCCGTGTCCAGCTGCGGCACCTGCTCGAGGTACTCGATGCGTGCGCCGCGCCGCCGGGCGATGGTTCCGCCGTCCGGGGCTTCCACGCCGGCCAACAGCTTGCCGAGCGTGCTCTTGCCGGCGCCGTTCAATCCCACGACGCCCACCCGCTCCCCGGGCTCCATGATCAGGTCCGCGGAACGAAGAACTATATGATTTCCGTAGCCTTTTTGCAGGCCGTGAGCAGCGACGATAGACAAGCGGGCGGAGCCTAGCGCGGCTCCGCCCGACTTGCGACTGCCGTTACACCCGCGGGGTCAGGCTGGCGGCCGCGCCGCGAGCCACTGGTACGTTTCACGCAACCGAACGCCACGCTTGCCGAAGTTCATCAGCGTGGCTTTGGCTACGTAGTCCCGGTAGCTGTAGGAGCGGAGCACCGTTTGGAGCGGACTGCTCGTGACGAACTCGAGGGTCGGCGTACCGACGGCGGCGGTGGCGGGCCCCACGGCTCGATCCAGCTCGTTGCCGAGCTGCTCGAAGCGCGAGACCAGCTCCGCGGGGCCCTCGTTCCGAAACAGGTCCACCGAAACGAGCCGCTCCTCGCCGTCGAACTGCAAGCGAAGCCGCGCGATCTTCGGTGCGCCAGGTGTCGCGACATTTTCGCACTCCAGCACGGACGCAACGAAGCCCGCTTTGCAGTCGAGCCGCTCACGCTCTGCCCAGGCGTTCACGTCCGTGCGCCGCGTTGCCCCGAGCGTGAAGCCGAGGGCCGGGTGGCTCTTCGCCTCCGTCGTCCCGACGTCACCTTGGAGTCGCTGCGTGCGCACCTTTTCGAACGCGGTAGGCTCGATGGTTCCCACCGGGCATCCCGCGTTCTTCGCCATGAGGCTCAGGAGAGGCAGCTTCAGCAGCGGCTTCCCCCAAGGCGTGTGGGCCACGCCGATGAAAGCCGTGCCGAGGACGGCGATCGCGCCAATTCCGGCCGTCGCCTTCAGTAAGGTGCGCTTCCAGGTCATGGCGCCCCGCCGCCTCCGCCCGCGCCCGCTTCCGG
>JAQSWN010000392.1 GCA_029266615.1 Polyangiaceae bacterium | reverse complement strand
GCGCGACAGACCGTCTGCGCCAGGCAGGAAGCGTGGGAAATCCGCTTCCCGAAGCGGGCCCAAACGGACGCGAAATTTGTGGCTGCGACTGAACACGCGCGCGCCGAGCACGGTGGTGCGACCGAGGCTGCTCACCTTCGCCGAATGACCGAGCCGGAACCGCTCGTCCTCGTGAATCGTCAGCCACTCGCCGACGAACTCGCGCACCTCGACCGGTCGCTCCAAATACCCTCGCAGAATCGCTTGCAGCCCTTCTGGCGGGCGCGACGCCATCGCGAACAGGCCTGCAAACTGCAGCGCCGCGCGATCCGGGACCGAGCCCCCAAGGTGCGTCTCCGCGCCGAGTCCGAACGTTGCCCCGACGTAGGTTCGGAAGCGATCGCGTTCATGACGGTCGCGGCTCACGACCGCGCGGCTGCGCGCCCACGCGCGGTGGAACAGCACCAGCATGCGGTGGTGGAATAGGTCCACGAAGGCGGCGAAGGTGGGATCGCCGACTTGACGGATGCGCTCGCGCGCGTACTCGGTCAGGTGGAGCGGCAGCGGGCCTTGCGCGCCGAACATGCCCAAGAACCCGACCGCCAGGCGCGCCGCGCGCGTGTCGGTGGGCGGCGTGAACGTGCGCACGGCCGACGGCACGAAGTCGAATGAAGGGTCTTGACCGAGCCGCAGCGGCTCGTCGCGCGGCTTCTGCGCCTCTCCCCAGCGCGGCAGCTCGCGAAACGTCGTCTCCACGCGGCGCAAGACCTGGTGGAAATCGAAGGCGTACGGCGTTTCCGCGAGCGCCTTGAGCCAGCCTACCCGCTCGAACGCTGCCCGAGTCTCGCTGGCCATCGCATGACCTCTCCGCGTTGCGGCGTCTTGAGTCGAGTCTCCGTGAAGGCGTTGAGCCCTACCAGGCGCGCAAAAAAGCGGTCGAGCACCGCGCCGAGCAAGAACGCGCTGCCGCCTTCGAAGTACGTTTCGTCGCAGTCGAGAGTCAGCTCCAAACCGCGGGCGAAACTAGCCGGCCCATCGAACGGTAGGCGCCGGGTGATCGGCGCCGCCACGACGCCGCGCAGGCCATCGATCTGCCGCTTCAACGTCGCGGAGCCGAGGTCCGCGTACAGGCGCAGCAGCTGCTGGAGCGGCGCGGGCCCGAGGCCGTCGGAAGCTCCCACCACCGACAAGTGATTGAGCGACAAGTGACTCACCAGGCGCCACGAGCTCTCCCCCCACGCGGGGGAAGGGTGCGGCTCCGACGGTCCGGCGATGCAGCGCACGGATTCCACGGGCGCGCCGGTCTCGATCGTGAAGTCTGTCTTGCCGGTGCCGAGGCTGAGCAAAAGTGGCAAGTCGCGGTTGCTGCAGAGCGTTTCGACTGCGAGCTGTTTGAGGTCCGAGTGGTACGGGCCCTCGTTGCCGTCCACCAAGGAGACGAACGTTTCGCTGCCGGCGTAGGTGCTTCGGGGGCCGAGCGCGGCGCGCCGCGTCGAGATCAGCCGAGGCGTGCGGTGGAGCGTGAAGTAGGGCTGAGCCTCCGCGTCGTGTCGCTCCGTGCACGCGTAGAAAGGCAGAAACTGCCGGGTCGTGCTGCCGACGCCGGCCACGCTCGTGACGTCGTGCACCTCGAAGTCCAGCGGTCGCGTCCGGTCCGGGATGACGTGGTACTCGTTCTCGCGATCACTCAGGTGGATGCGATCGGCGCGCTTCGGGAACAAGTTGACGGCCGGCGTGCAGAACAAGCCCAAGTGTTCTGGGGCGACGGTCGCCTCCACACTCGCGTCGCGGCGGTCCAGCAGCACGACCAGCTCGAGCTCCGTCCCGCTGCAGTTCTTCAGCAGGGGCGCGAGGCCGACCAGCTTCACGAACGAGAAGCGCTGCGGCAGGGCGAAGTATTCGTGCAGCAGGCGATAGCCCTGGAACGAGCGCAGGCCATAGCTCAGGAGAGCCTCTTCGTCCGCGAAGCCCATCGGCTGGACCGGCGATTCCGTGACGACGCCCACGCGGCGACCGCTGTCGTCGCGGCCTACCAGGCCGATCGCGCCACCGGCCAAGAGCTCATACAGCCGTAGGCCGAGCTGCTCGGGGCCGCGCAGAAAAAGCGGCAAATGGTCGATGGCCAGCTGGTTCATCGGCGCGCCCGTCGTGCGCAGCTTGATGCGTAGGGCGCTCTTTACCGGCCGCTTCGATTCGAAGCGCAGCTCGCCGATGTCCCCCACGTGACCGGTGTGGGTGACGCGCACTATCTCGAGGGGCCAAAGCTCCACGGCGTGCGCGGTTCGGTACTCGCACGCGGTTTGTTCGCCGCGGCCCAAGTTCGCCTTGAGCGCGGTGCCGCGCGGTACGCGAAAGCCCTCCGTCAAGCTGCCCTGCTTGGTGTTCGGGTGCAGCTGCACCACCGCCATGGAGGGCGTCGGCGCGAGCAGGTGCGGCGCCAAGATCGACATCATGCCCTGCGTGAAGCGCGGGTACTCCGCGTCTATCTTCAGCTGCACGCGCGCCGCCAAGAACGCGAAGCCTTCCAGCAGACGCTCGACGTAGGGGTCGGTGCACTCGAACTCGTCCAGCCCGAGCCGCCCGGCGATCTTGGGGAAGTGTTTGGCGAACTCGCCCCCGAGCTCTCGCAGGTACGATAGCTCTCGGTTGTAATAAGTGAGGAGCCTCTGGTCCAAAGCCTACCCCGCTTGCCCCGTCACGTCTGCGACGCGCGCCTCGCCGGTTTCCAGGTTGAGATCCGTGCGGAGGAGGAGGCGTAACGGCACGGGCTGGGCCCACAGCTCGGCCTCGATCACCACGCACAGCGCATTAGGCCCGAACTCCGTTCGGTCTTGAAGCAGCCGCACGCGCACGCTCTGCTTCGTGAGTCGCGGTTCGAACTCCCAAATCGCTTTGCGGATGAGCTTTTCGAGCGTAGGGGCGTGGACGCTGTTCGACGTCTTGCCGGAAAGATCCGGCAGTCCGAAGTTCACGGTCGAACGCTCGGCTTCGGGGTGCGCGCTGAGGTCTTGCACGGAAGCCAGGTTCACGCAGTTGAAGAGCCAAGTGAGGTCGCGCCGGACGCTCTCGCGCAGGCGCTGGGGCGAGAGCACCCGAAGGTCGCGGCTTTCAACCTGACGGTCCGGCTCGTTGTCGGTGAGACGATCGAGCAGGGAAGGCTGAAGCCGCTCCTTCGGGGTGAGCTCGGCCATGGGTCGGCTCAGGCGCTCTTGGCGGACGGCAGCTTGGAAACGAGGCGCAGCGACACCGAGAGACCCTCTAGCTGGTAGTGGGGGCGGAGGAAAAACTTCGAGTTGTAGTAACCCGGGTTGCTCGGATCCTCCTCGATCACGACCTCTGCGGCCGCCAGCGGACGGCGCGCCTTGATCTCCTCGCTGGAGTGCGCGGGGTCACCATCCACGTACTGCGTGATCCATTTTTGCAGCCACTTCTGCATGTCGTCCGCGGCTTTGAAGGAGCCAACCTTGTCGCGCACGATGCACTTCAGGTAGTGCGCGAAGCGGCAAGTGGCGAACAGGTACGGAAGGCGCGCCGCGAGCGCCGCGTTGGCGGTCGCGTCCGGGTCGTCGTAGGTGGCCGGCTTCTGTAGCGACTGCGCGCCGATGAACGCGGCCAGGTCCGTGTTCTTCTTGTGAATGAGCGGCATGAAACCGCTCTTCGCGAGCTCGGCCTCGCGGCGGTCACTGATGCCGATTTCGGTTGGACAAGTCATGTCCACCCCGCCGTCGTCCGTCGGGAACGTGTGGGTCGGTAAGCCTTCCACGGCGCCGCCCGCCTCGATGCCGCGGATGCGTGAGCACCAGCCGTACATCTTGTAGGAGCGGTTGATGTTCACGGCCATGGC
>JAQSWN010000015.1 GCA_029266615.1 Polyangiaceae bacterium | reverse complement strand
CGATTGAAAATCATTTTCATTTACGCCGGCCACCTGAAGCCGCTTCCATGAGCACAATTAACGACAAATGACGCAACCGCGACCATCGTTCTCTTCTTACGTTGCGAGCTATTCGCGTTTTGGGTATAGGCAAGAGCGCGAGGAACACTCCCATGCGTCACCGTACCGACGAGTTCAGTTTCATGCTCCGTGTGTCGACGATAGCGAGCGCGGGCATCGGTGTTTTCGCCCTGCACGGCATCGCCAAGGGCGTCTGGCTCGAGGTGTTTCCGCGGGGCTATCGGTCGCGCCGGTTCAAAGCGTCCGAGCTACCGGCGTCGCTCCGAAGCTACTGCACCGCCAAGCCCAACGACGTCTACGCAGCGCCCCGCGCCTTCAACCGAATGTCCATCGGTTGGTACCTGAACCACTCGGAAACGCCCAACGTTGTCTGGGACGACGACCTCGATGGCTACGTCGCCGCCCGAGACATTGCGGAGGGAGAGGAGCTCTTCATCGACTACAATTTGTTCGAAGAGCCGGCTGAAAAGAAGGCCCCCTACTACGCGCCGCCCACTGCCGCGGAGGAGTGAGCCGAGCGAGGTGTGCGGCGTCAGTGCTAGGCGTCGGCACGAGGGATTCCCAGGGCTTCTGCCGGGACGTAGAGGCGGAACAGCGTGCCGCGGCCAGGAGCGCTCTCTACGGCAGAGCGACCAGACATGCGCGTCAGCTCGGCTCGCACGGCGGCGAGCCCGAATCCTCGACCCGAGGTGCGGGTGGATTGGTCACGCGTCGAGAACGCGTCGGAAAACAACGCCGTCGCGAGCTCGCCGGTCGTGCCGACGGAAAGACCGCGGGCTTGGGCGCGCTCACGAACGTGGTCCCAGTCCACGCCTCGCCCGTCGTCCTCGATCGAGATCACGACTTCATCGCCCTCGAGGGCGGCGCGAAGCGACAGCACGGGATCCAGCTTGCCGGAAGCGGCCCGCTCGGCGCGAGGCTCCAGCCCGTGATCGATGGCGTTGCGGATGAGATGAACGAGCGAGGCGAACAACGGGGCCGCCAGCCTTCCGTCCACGAGCAGCCCGCTATCGACGACGTCCACCCGAGGCTCGGACTTGCCGAGCCGAGCCGCCAGCGCGCGCGCATATTTGCCGAGCCTCTCGAGCACCGGCCTCACGGGCTCGAGCAGCAAACGCTCGACGGACCGCGCGCCCTCGGCGGCCGGCAGGCCCGCGGAGAGCTCCCGTGCCAGGCTGCGCAGGGTTGCTCGGGAGACCTCCACCCGCTCCACGGCGTTGTCCCCCGCGACGGAGGTGAGAGCGTCCTCCAAAGCGGTGAAGCACCTCGCGACGGTGTCCAGCCGGCTCGGGTCGAACGTGCCTTCGGCGATGGCGTCTTCGGCAGCGTGGCAGCTCTCGGCGACGGTCCAGAACCCATACATCGACGCATTACCCTTGAGCGTATGAAGATTACGCTGCAACAGGGCGTCGACTTCGGAAGCCTGTCGGAGGTCTTCGACGAGGGCGCTATTTTCGTCGAAGAAGCCGAGCAGCGCCGCGCGGTCCTTGGACAGATGTCGGCACAGCGTGAGCACGTCCTTCTGCTCGGCCTCTTCGAGCGTTCGACGCAGCGCGTCGGTAACGTCGTCGATCACGATCAGCAGGCCCAAGAGCTTTTCCTGGGCATGAATCGGCTGATAGCTCAGCTGAAAGCTCCGGGAGCCGTGAGTTAGGCGGGTGGGAAGCTGATCGAGCAGCAGCTCTTCGGGCAACTCTCCGGTGAGGAGCTGGTCGAACGCGAGGCGGAAGTTCTTCACGAAACGCGCGTCCACGCCCGCGAGGTAGCTGCAGAACAGCGTCTGCGGCTCGAACTTCCCCAGCCAATCGTCGACGACGCGGGAGTGCTCGGGCGCGAGCCGACCCTCCAAGTCGATGGTGAGAAGCCCTTGCTTCACGTTGTCCAGCACGCGTCGCATGTCCTGGGCTCGCTCGTCGAGCTCCGCAGTTCGCTCTCGTACGCGGCGCTCGAGGTTCTCGCTTTCGGCCTGCAGCGCCTCGTAGAGCCGTGCGTTCTGCAAGGAAACGGCAGCGTAGCCCGCCAAAAACTCGAGACGCTCGACGCGCTCTGCATGGAACGCGCCCGTCGCCGTGTCGTTCTCGAGGTAAAGCACGCCGACGAGGCGAGCCTGATGTACCAAAGGCACGCAGACGATCGACTTCGCCCTTACTCGTTCGACGAACGGGTCTTGCGCGAAGCGGTTGTCACGAGCCGCGTTGTCGAGGACGACCGATTCTAGCGTGCGGGCGCAGTACCGAACCACGGAAGAAGCGAGGGCCGCCGTCGTGTCCGGCTCGTTGACCTCGACGACCAACCGTTCCGACTGGACCCGGAGCGCGGCGCGCATCGCGAAGTCGTCGCCTTCGGCGAGGAGGAGCACGCCGCGGGTCGCGCCCGCGTTCTCCAGTAGGATCTGCGTCAACCTTCGGAGGAGCGGCTCGAGCCGAATCTCGCTGGCAATGGCGCTTACGGCACGCATTGCCGACTCCAGGTCCAGCGCAATGCCTCCGCTCGCGCCAGACGCGGTCATTGTCTGGGCGGAACTGTCATAGCGCCGCGTGGTCTCCACCGGCTGGAGTCGCGGAAATTCTCGGCTGAGCTCCCGTACCTTACCGTCGGCTCCCCACAGCTCGTAGTGTTGGAACGCGGCAGACAGGCTCCGAAGCGCGAGGTGTTTGCGGCCCATGCGCAGCTGGAAGCGCCCCAAGCGCTCGTAAGTCATCGCCAGGTGGTGCCAGGTGCCGGCATCGGTGGCGGACTCCACCGCGCGTTCGTACGCGTCCAGCGCGGCGGCGCTCTGCTCACGGGCGGCATGGACTTCGGCGGTCAACAGCTCTTGCAGCGCCAAGAAGTTGCTCGCTCCGACCCGGACCCAAGGCTCGAAGCAGGCGAGATCTTCGTCCGCCTTCGCCAGCAACGCTTCGCGCTCCGGGCTCGATGCGCTGCGCGCGAGCTCCGCGCAGGCCATGCCGTGGTAGAAGACGTAGTCGACCTTGAACACGACGCCAGGGGGCGGCGAGATTGCTTCCGTGACGCGCAGGGCTTCCGCGTAGTCGCCGGAGAGGTAGCCCAGCATCGCCTTGATGACGCCATAATGCGCCTTCACCGGTGGGGGGCCGTCCGCTTCGAACACCTGCTCGGAGAAGCCGTCCCCGTCCAGGGAGCCGAGGGCCGGCGCCTCCCCGCGCAAGCAAGACAGGCTTCGGTTCACGATGGTCAGGAGCAGGTGGTTGAGGACATCCCCTTGCTCGGTGAGAGCTCGAAGGCCGGAGGGGATGTCCGACTGAAGCTCCGCCAATCGTCGGCCCGCATACAGGGCCTCGGCGGCCCCCACGGCGAGGCAGTACCCGGCATGCAGTTGATCGCCGGCGTCGAGGCCGGCGCTGACGCCCCGCTTGAAGTGCGCGGTGCACTCCGCTCGGGGGCGCACCCAAGGCGCTAGGAACTCCGCATAAATGAACTCGACGCCCCCTCGCGCGGCGGCATGCTCAGGTCGTTCGCAGAGCGCGAGCGCCAAGCGCCCGAATTCGTGACCGCGCACTTTATCGCCCGTGACGACGTGATGCACGATGCCGTACTGAGCGTAGAAAAAGGGCGAAATGGGCGCGGTGCCATGCTGCAAGGTCAAGCGCACCGCTTGCAGCACGAGCAGCGCCATCAGCCCATGGTTCCACTGGAACACGGAGGGAATGGCGTATGCCAACGTGCTAATCACGGCTGACTTCTCCGGGTCATTCATGGCCGGTAAGTCGGAGAGCGTGCTCACCTCGCGTCGCCCTAGCTCGCTTTGGTATGCCCCGAACTCCTGCCCGAGGGCGCCGCCGATCGCGGCGGGGTCGTTCGTGTCGGGCAGATGCACCCCGAGGAGCGCGAGGGTTTCGACGCTGATCGCCGTCGCTTCTTGGGGCCGCCCTCGATTGGTGACGATCGTCGCCTCGAGGTTCCGCGCGGGGACGCGATCGATGACCCGCTGCGCGTTCGCTTCGATGGCCGCGACGAGCGACGAAGCGCGCGCCTCCTCGTGCATGAGGTAATACGCTTCGGCGGCAACGAAATGCGCCTCGAGACTGGCCGCGTAGTCCACGACGAACGACTTTTCGCCGAGCAGCTCGAGGCAAATGCCGGCCAGCTCGGCCGCGGAACCGTGCGCCGACGCGGCCCGGGCGCGCCGAGCGGCCGCGAGGTCGAGCCGGGCAATGAGAAGCTTTTCGGCCGGGTCTTCGACGTGCTCGCGACCGAGGTTCAGCTGCGTGACCACCTCGAACAGCTGCTCTTCGCGAGGGCCGTCTTCACCCGCAGCCGAGACCAGTAAGCGGCCGATGCGGAGGTGGACGCGCGAGCGCTCCGTCGCGCTGCCGGCCGACAGCGCCGCCTGCTGAACTCGGTCGTGCGCGAAGCGGTAGGTCATGTCGACGGCCGCGCTCTCCGGCGCGTCGAGGAGGTCCTCCAGGAGACGATGGTTCTGTCCGAGCGGCACCAAGTAGCCGCCGACTACCGCCGGCCGCAGCGCACGCAGCACGGCGCGCGGCTCGTCCTCTGCGATCACGGACAAGGCTCGCAGTGAAAAGGTGTGCCCGATGCACGCGGCCAGCTGCAGCAAGTCTCGGGTGCGCGGCTCGAGCGTGCCGAGGCGCGCGACGACGAGGTCGACCACGTTCGCGGTCGCGCCCAGCGCAGCGATGGCTCCGAGGTCCCACGTATAGCCTGCTCCGGGCTCGAACCTCAGCTGTCCCTCGTCCGCCAGCCGCTCCAAGAATTGCCCCATGAAGAGAGGATTTCCGGACGTCTTTTCGAAAATGAGCGAAGCGAGGTCGTCGCTGCCCTGCCGCGTGAACCGCAAGGCGTCGCGGACGAAGTCTCGGACCTCCGCGCGTGACAGCGCTCGCAGCTCGATGTGGTCGACCTGGACGCGTCGCGAGAGCCGCGCGAGCGTTCCGGAGAGGGCGTGATTCGCGTCGACCTCGGAGTCACGGTAGCTTCCAATGACCAGCAAGTACCCCTGGCTCTCCGACGAGAGCACGAGCTCCAGCACGGCGAGGGACGCAGGGTCGGCCCATTGCAGGTCGTCCAAGATCACCACCAGCGGCGCCTCCTTGCAGGCGCTGGCCTCCATGAAGCGCCGAAACGTGCGCTCGAAGCGGGCCTGCGCCTCGTTCGGCGCGAGCTTTGCGACCTGCGGTTGCTCACCGAGGGCGAGGACGAGCTCCGGGACGACTTCGGCGATGACACCGGCGTTGTCGCCGAGCGCGACCCGGAGGCGACGACGCCAATCTGCGAGCTCGCTCGCGGGAGAAGCGAGGTAGACGCGAATGAGCTCACTGCAGGCGCTCGCGAGGGCAGAATACGGGATGCCGCGGCGGTACTGGTCGAACTTCCCCGACACGAAGCGAACGCCCCGCACCAGCTCACGCTGCGCCTCCTGCACCAACGCCGACTTACCAACGCCGGGGGGGCCCGCGATCAGCGCGAGCGAGCGCACGCCGCCCTGCGCACGTCGCACGGCCTCGAGCAAGGTCTGGAGCGACGCGGCCCGACCGTAGAGCTTTTCTGGAACGCACAGCGTGCCGTCGTAGTCGCTGGCTCCGAGCGGGAACGGCGTGACCTGCCCCGTGCGCGTGAGCTCGTCGCGAGCTCGCTCGAGATCCGCCAGGAGACCTGCGGCCGTCTGGTAGCGTTCTCCGGGACTTTTTGCGAGGAGCCGCAGCACGATCGCTTGGAGCGCCTCCGGGAGCTCGGGGCGATGCTGCGTTGGGGGAGCAGGCTCGCGCGCGATGTGGGCGTGAATGAGCTCGAGCGAGTCTTCGCAATCGAAGGGGCGCTTACCCGTCCACAGCTCGTAAAGCGTGACGCCCAAGGAATACAGGTCGCTACGGCGATCCACGGAGTGGCTCGTTCTTCCCGTCTGCTCCGGCGAAATGTAAGCGAGGGTGCCCTCAATCGCGTCCGGCTTCACCGGTAGCTGCCGCTCGCGAGCGAGGTGCGTCGCCAGCCCGAAATCCACGAGGCGAGCTTGCCCGGTTTCGTCGTCGATGAAGAAATGGTGCGGTTTGACGTCCCGGTGGACGAAACCGCGCGCGTGAACGAGCGAAAGTGATCGCGCCATCTCGACCGCCCAGCCCACGCAGCGCTCGAGGTCGCGAGCTGCCTCGGCGATCAGCGCGTCCACGGACCGACCCGGTGCGACCGCCAGCACGAGCGCGGCGACGGGTTCCTCGATGAGCTCGTACGCTTCCGGCACCGGAGTGCCCTTCAGCCGTGAGAGCACCGCGAACTCATGCCGTAACGCCGCCACCTCCTGCGCGACTGGGTACCCCGCCCGGGCGCGCTTGAGGACGAACCTTCGGTCGTCTCCGTTCAAGGTCGCGGCGAACACGCGTCCTGTTCCGGCCAGAGGAGACGCGTTGACCCAATACTGCCCGTGTGTCCCGTTCACCGTCATCGCAACGGCCGATGGCTAGCATGCTTAATCGCGCCGCAAGTCGCAGTTCCGCGAGCTGGGGGCTACAGCCCCGCGCGGGAATCGGACTCTCGATTCGCACGACCGTGAAGCCGGAAATCGACCCGGATTTGGTACTAGTCTGACGCGGCGCTCGTGTAGGTTCGGCGCTTCTTCGCCCTCAACGGCGCGAAGGGAGCGCGTCGAGGACTGCGAGCTGCACGTCGCACAGCTCTGCATCTCCGAGCGCCCTTTGCGAGCTCGGCTCCACTTCGAAGCGGTCGCGCGCGCGTCCGCCGACCGTCCGAATCTCACAGGCCATGATGCGCATGCTCTTGGCATGGAGCGCAGCGCTGACGGCATGGAGCAAGCCGTCCGAGTCCGGCGCATCCACGACGAGCAGGTAGCGGCCCTCGGCGGGGGCTTGGCGCTCGAAATAGACGCGCGTACCTGCCGTCGCTTCGTTGGGCGCCGCGGGTGCGCTCGCGGCGCGATGAGCGGCGTCGTCGCCGAGGAGGTCGCTCAGCGACTGAGCGAAGGCGCTCAGATCGAGCTGGGCCGCAATGTCTTCGGAGCCGCCGAGCGTGCGCAACTCCAAGAAGTCCACCGCTTCGTCTTTGTCCTGACCCACTACGCGACAGAATGCGCGCGCGCTTTGGATGCCCATGCCCTGAGCGAGCAGCGCGTCGGTCACGAGCGCGAGCAGGCCCGGCCGGTCGTCGGCGACGACGCACAGCGACGGCCCCTGGGTCGACTGCCACAGCTCCGCGTGGACGAGTCGGCCCGCGCGCCGCGACGCAATTTCAGCGTGCTCGGTCATCTCGCTCGGGGCGTAGAGACGTTCGTAGGCGGCTGGCATCGTGGCGACGAAATGGTTCATCTGGGCTTCCTCCATAGCGGCTTACCCATGACCTTCGAATTTCCTTCGTGTTTCTGGAAGCCACCGGCGGCCGCGGCTAGCCTCTGGGCATGGTTTGGGCTCGGGTGCGCGCGGCGCTGATAGCGCTAGTGATGGCGGTGGGCCTACTCGACGGCCTGGCGATAGCGGAGGGCCGCGCCAAAGAGCGGCTCTCCCCGCCGCTGAAACGCGCGGCGGAGCTGGCGTCGCGGGCTCGGGCGGGCCTTTTGCTCCCCTTCCGCATCGTCCGTCAGGCGCTCGTCTACAATCAACGGTGGACGCTGTTCGGTGGAGCGCAAGAAGAGCGTCACCGGCTTTGGATCGAAGGGCGCGTCGGCAAGCGTCGGTGGACCATCTTGTACCGCCCCCACGACGCCGAGCACGCTTGGTTCGCGGACAGCGTGGAGTATCGTCGCGTGCGTGCGGCGTGGAATGTGGGACGAAAAGGGCGCCGCGCCAGCTACGACGCCTTCGCGCTGTGGATCGCAAAGCACGCGCTGCGGGAGCGCCCCGATTTATCGGCCGTGCGCGTGCGTTTGGAAGAGGGCGAGATCTTGCCGCGCGGGGGCGGCTTCCAGCCATCCAATCGCTTCGTGCTCGAGACCGTGCATCGGCGCGGAGGCCAGCCGTGAGCAGCTGGCGGCGGCGCGCGGCGGTCCGTGCGGAGCGGTGGACCCGCTTTTGGGACCAGCGTGAAGCTCCAACCAGCCTGTGGCTTTGCCGAGTGCTCGTCTCGGTCGTGGTCGCGGCCGACCTGCTGCAAGCCTGGTCCCTAGAGTTGGTGCCCGCGGTGTGGGCCGCGCCTCCGGACGGGCTCGGCTGGGGGGTGACGGGCGACGCGCCGCCGTGGGCCGTGACCCTGTTCGGTCCTTCGCCGAGGGTCGTGCAATGGGTGTGGGGGCTAGCGCTACTCGCCTCGGGCACGTTTTTGCTCGGGCTCGGGACGCGTGTGTCCGGGCTGGCGCTGGCGCTGCTGCTCGCGGAGCTGGCGCGGTATGCTCCCAACGGCGATCGCGGAGTGGACATACTACTTCGCATCGCGATTCCAATCTTGGCGCTGTCCGGCTCACACGCGCGCTGGTCAGTGGATGCGTGGCTCTGGCGGCGGCTCGGCAAAGCACCCGTCATGCAGGTCACGGCGTGGCCGCGCTACCTGCTGTTTGCGCAGCTGGTCTGGATGTACAACTCTGCGGCCCAGAACCGCTACGACTCCGCGTGGTGGCCCACGGGGCACTTTTCGGCGCTCGGGACGTTGCTTTGCGACCCGCATTTCGCGCGCTTCGATAGCGGTTGGGTAGGAGCCGTTTACCCGCTCACGCAAGTCGCCACCGCGTCGACCATGCTGTTCGAAGGCGGCTCTATGCTCATCTTCCTCTGGACCTGGCTGGATCGGTTTCCCCTTCGGGGCGGCGTTTGGGGCGAGCGAGCGCGGCGGTTCAAAATCCGCTGGTGGTGGCTCGGCTTCGGGGTCGTGCTGCACCTGGGCATCGCGCTCACCATGCGGCTCGGCATCTTTTCCTTCGGGGTGCTGGCGCTGTATCCGGCCTTCGTCCACCCGAACGAGCTTCGAGCCGCATGGGGCTGGCTTCGTCGTCGTCAGGGGGCGTAGCGCGGCACGTCTTGCTCGAAGAAGCGCTGGTAACCGCCCATCATGTCGTCGCCGCGGTCGGTGGTGATCTTGTCCTTGCCGCCGTGGCCGTTGTCGTATGTCGTGCACCAGACGACCGGAAACGCCGCGGGGCAGCCCGTGTACTTCACGCAAGCAGGGATGGTGTTCTTGCCGTCGGCCGCGACCGGAAACCACGCTTTCACCGAGTCGAGCTTGGCTTGCGGCACCGCGTCGCCCGGCTTCAAGTTGTCGTTGATGAACGTGACGTAGCGGTAATTGCCATCCGCGAGCTTGCCGCCCCACGGCTGGGTCGCGTTGCCGACGCAGCCGTTGCGTTCTAGCGCGCGTTTCAAGGCGAGCCCGCTGCCTTCGTCCACGCAGCCGCTACCGTTCACGTCGTTCGACCCGGTGCAGATCTTCTTACCGCGGAAGCAGCCTTCGGCCTCCCCGCCGGTGCAGGTCATCGCCTCGTTCACGTCGTGAATGGGGTTCGTGGTGTCGAGCACGTCTACCGCGAAGAACGCCGCTACCGGGCCCTGGCACTCGGAGTGCCGCTCCCGCAAGCCGCCCACGGACTGTCCGTGGCCGCGAATGAGCTTGGCGCGAGAGCAGCCGTGGGTGATCGCGTTCCAAGCGCCGCTGCTGTAGCCGGTCATGAACACGCGCTCCTGGTCGATGCAATAGCGCTCCATCACCTGCGGAAACCACACGTCGAAGAAGGCTTCTTCCGGGTTGTTCACGCCGTCGTCCTGGTAACAACCGCCTTTGTAGTTCGGGTGCACGTGGATCACAGTCGAGTCGTCGTTGTCCGGCCACGCCGCTTGACCACCGTAACCTTGCCCGTCCCCCCCACAGCCGCCGCCGATGATGTTGAGCGTGTACGCCTTGTTCGGATCGTAATCGAGCGGCACCTTCACCGAGTAGTTGCGGTCTTCGTACTCGTCCTCGCTCTCGTTGAACTCCGTGAGCCACGCTTGATCGACCTGCGTTACCGCGATGTCCGTGCGGAACCTCGCGCGCGGCTCCTGACCCGTTGGAAGCGGCTTGCCACAACCGGCGCTACGCCCGCGCGCGTAGTCCGCAGGGACGGCTCCAACCGGTGGATTGCCGGAGCCGGCCGCGCCCGCAGTCCCCGCGGTGGCTGCAGTCCCCGCGGCGCCCGCCGCCCCCGAAACGCCCGCACCTCCGCCCCCGCCCGCGACTCCGCTGCCGCTGGCGCCCGCTATCGCCGCCGAACCGGAGGTGCCCGGCATCCCCGAAGCACCGGCCGCCGCGGAGCCTGCCATCGACCCAGCGCCGGCCTGCGGCATCGAGGGCGACGCGCCCGGGGTCGCGTCACTGCACGCGGCGAGCGAGCCCACGATCAAAGACGCGATCAGTCCGCCGCAAGCAACCGTAGGCTTCATCGCTCGTGATGTGTCCGGATCTGACACGAGCCGTGGCGCAGCCGAGAAAGAGGCGGGAGTAGCAGGAAGTCGCACTTTCACCGCGCCCGAGCTTGGGCCAACGAACGCGGTCGCGGAGCGGCACGAAAGGCGCGCGTCAAAGGTTCCCGTCACTCGTTCGTGATCCGTTCGTCGCTGGGCGGGAATGTTGTCCGAGTCATGAGTCGACGCGCACTTCCGGCACTCGCACTCGCTCTCGCCGCCAGCTCCGCGGGGTGCGATGGGGGAGTCACGGACGACGCCAGCACGACGGCCGGGAGCGGAGGTACCCCCGGAAAACCGAGCGCGGGTGCGAGCAACGTCGGCGGCTCGTTCCAAGCCGGCGGCACCTTCGGCCGCGGCGGACAAGCAGCGGGCGGCTCCGCCAGCAACGGCGGCGCTTCGGGGACGGGCGGCCGTGGCAACGGCACGAGCGGCAGTGGCGGCGGTAACGGCTCCGCTGGCGGAAGCGGAGGGACCAGCCCCTGTCCGACTACGCCGTTGAGCGGCGGCATGCAGCGCTGCTCTTCCAATGCTTCGGGTAACCTCGCGGGCGGCTACGCCTACACGATCTGGTCGAGCGGCAGCGGAGGCTGCATGACACCGTACGGCGTCGAAGCCGCTTTCAAAGCCAATTGGAACAACTCGGGGGACTTCTTGGCGCGAGTCGGGCTATCGCTCGGCTCGAACAAGACATTCGACCAGCTCGGCACCATCACCGCCGAATTTTCGGAGACCAAGTCGGGCAACGCCGGCAATTTCTCTTACATCGGCATCTACGGCTGGTCGGTGAATCCGCTGCGCGAGTACTACATCATCGACGACTGGTATGGCTCGCGGCCCAACCCCGGCGAGAAGGTCGGCAGCGTCACGCTCGACGGCGGCACGTACGACATCCTGACGCACACCCAGCAAAATCAGCCCGCCATCACCGGTGGCAACGCCACCTTCGTGCAATTTTGGAGCCTCCGGCAGACGCCCCGCTCTTGCGGGCAGATCTCGGTTACGGAGCACTTCAAGGCCTGGGCCGCGCAGGGCCTAAACCTCGGCCAACTGTACGAAGCCAAGGTGCTCGTGGAAGCAGGTGGAGGCGTCGGCAGCATCGACTTTCACGTCGCAGCCATCAAGCAACGGTGAAGCCGGGAGATTTCGGCGCTTCGAACAGCTACGCTCCGCCCGATGGCGAAATTCCCAACCGCAGTCGCGCTAGCGCTCACTATCGCCGCAGCCCTCGGTGCCTGCTCACGGGTGAGCTCCCCGCCGCCCGCTGCCGACACGGCCGTCGCCCCTTCACCACCCGTTGCGCGCACCACCGGAGCGGCCCCCACCGAGCCGAGCAACTCCGCCGCCGAGCCGAGCAACTCCGCCGCCGAGCCGAGCAACTCCGCCGCCGAGCCGAGCAACTCCGCCGTTGCGGCGCCGGTCGCATCGGAGGGCGCGAGTCCATGGACGGCCGCCAGCGACTGCAGCGACAAGTCCGCCGACGCTCGGACCCGCGCCACGTGCGAAGCGAAAGAGGAGTTTCGTGCCTTCGTCGCCTCGCACCAGAGCTGCGCGAGCGCCGCCGACTGCACCATCGTCACGGGCAGCTGTCCCTTCGGTTGTTTCGTTCCGGTCACCAAGGCCTCCCGAGCGGAGACGCTCGCCAAGCTGGGCGCGCTGGGAGACCGGTTAGACAAAGCCGGGCATCGCTGCGTCTACCGCTGCATGTCGCCGCCAGGAGAGGCCTGCGTCGCCGGCCGCTGCAGCGCCAGCGCGGCGGACAGCAAATAAGCCAACGCTCGCCGCCGGCACCTCAGCACCTCCGCCAGAATCTCGCACGACTCCGGACCTCCCCATCCTCTGTGAATCTCGGATCCGACCAGACGAAAACGAGGTGCGGGCTCTTAGCTTCCGGCTGGAAACTTTTCGATGCCTTGACGGCGCGGCCACTCCGCGAAAAGCTCGAGGTTTCTTTTTCGGAAACCCACTGGCGCGCCACGTAAGAGGCTCCTTCTTCGTCGAGTACGTCCGGATGATCCGGCGGCGCAAAGACGTCGATTGGACGAGCCAGCTGCGCGTCGAAGACCTGGCGCTGGTACAGCAGCACATCAGCCCCCAGGTGTGGTACCCCATGGCGAGCTTCGAGCGGCTGGGTTTGGCTATTCTAGCGAACTTCGAAGGCGCGGGGATGGACGCAGTGCGCCTGTGGGGCAGCTACTCCGCGCACCAGTTCGTGCGGGACAACCCGACCCTCCTCGCCCCCAATGATCCGATGGAGACGCTCATGCGCCTCCGCGTGCAGCGCGCCACGCTGTTCGACTTCCCCGCTTTCGACATCCCGACCCTCATCGACGGCCACGCGGTCATGACCATGAGCTACGGCATGGGGCCGACCGCCGAAGAGGCCGCCTGCAACCAGACTTTGGGCTTCTGTGAAAGCATGGTGTCGCTCGCGGGAGGGCAGGCGGTTCAAGGCGCGCTCGGAGAGCTCTCCTGGCTCGGCGCCGCGCTGACGACGGTCGTCCTGAATTGGGAGCTGCCGAGCCCAGCCCGACGCTCGGGCACCGCGACCGTGCGATAGCGGTCAGTCGTGACCGCGCCGTGATGCGCGGCGCCGCAACAAAAACGTTTCGCTCACGTCGCGAGCTCGCGCAATCAATTGCTCGGGTCTCCACCCGCTTTGGACGACCAAGAGCTCGTATGTATCCACGGAAAGCAGCGCGAGGAGCAGGTCGGTGACTTCATCGACTGACCACTGGGAGCTCAAGTGCCCCTCCGCCTCCACGCGCTCGACCGCGCCGCGGATCGCGCCTCGCTTCACGGCCAAGCGATCGCTCTGCGCGGCGTTGGCGCCCGCGTCGGAAGCTGCGGCCGTCGTCAGCGCGAGCGCAATGTCGTGAATTCTCCCTTCGATGAGCACGATGCTACGGATCGCCTCACGGAGCATCTCCACCCCCGAGGGCGCTGCAAAGTACGGCGCCGTGAGCTCGTCCAGCTTTTCCGCTCCGTGCAGGTGTTGTACGAGCGCGAGCAGCAGCTCCGCCTTCGACGCAAAGTGCGACTTGTACACCGCTTGGCGACTGACGCCCGCCTCCTCCGCGATGTCCTCGAGCTTCACGCTGTGGAAGCCGCGCTTGACGAGCAGCTTCCGGGCCGCGTCGAACAGCCGGACGCGCGTCTCTTCTTTCTGGGTTGACATCGTGTAAACCTAATATAGTTTACATGATGTCAACCCACGGCGCCAGGAGCGCCTCTCGAACCCACCCACCAAGAAAGCCATGCGTATTCATCAGTTCGCCCGTCCTGCCCACGTCGGTGCGGCATGAAAAATCGGTTGCTCAAACGAGTCGGAATCGGGGTCGGCGGTTTGGCCGCGCTGGGGCTCGCGCTGTTCGGCGCGGCTTCTGCAAAAGCGAGCGCCCGGCTCGGCACGGTTTACGAAACGCACCGCATCGACTTACCCCTCCCGCCGGAGTCGGACACGGCGGCGATCGCGCGCGGCAAGCACCTGGTCACCGCGCGCTACGCTTGCGCCGCGTGCCACGGCGAAAACCTCGCCGGCGGCGTCATGATCGAGGACCCCGCGCTCGGCTCCGTGCGCGGCCCGAACCTGACGCGCGGCCGCGGCGGCGTCACCGCAAGCTACCAGATGGCAGATTGGGATCGCATCGTGCGCCACGGCGTCAAGCCCGACGGAAAGCCCACCATCATGCCGTCAGACGACTTTTTCAAGATGTCGGACGCAGAGCTCTCCGACATCGTGGCCTACATTCGTTCCGTGCCGTCGGTGGACGGAGAAGTGCCCGCGCCGAGCCTCGGCCCCGTCGGTAAGGTGCTCCTGGCAGTCGGTAAGCTGCCGCTCTCGGCCGAACGACAACCGACCGGCTCGCACCCGGCGTCGCCTCCCGCCACCGCGGAGAGCGCGGCTTTCGGGGAGCACCTCACGGCGACTTGCCTCGGATGTCACCGCCAGAATTTGGCGGGAGGACGCATCCCTTTCGGACCGCCGTCTTGGCCCGCCGCCGCCAACCTCACTCCCCACGCGGAAGGGCTCGGCACCTGGAGCTTCGAACAATTCGAGCAAGCCGTGGTTCAAGGGGTCAGCAAGGACGGGCGCAAGCTGCTTCCACCTATGGCCGAGGTCGTGCAAGGCACCAAGAACATGAGCGTCACCGAGCGCAAGGCGATGTGGGCTTACCTTCAGAGCCTTCGCGCGGCGCCGACGAATGTCGACTAGCACCAGATTGCCGCCTACTCTGCGGCTTTTGTCCAGAGCGCGAACTTGTGCAAGCTCATGTTCGCGTACGGGTCGCTCAAGTCGCAGAGCGCGGTGTCGAACTCGTCCTGATCACGCAGCAGCGCGACAGCGAGCACCTGCTTGTCGTCGGAGATGAGGCTCATGAAGCCGAGCTCGTTCGGACCTTGCAAAACGGATGCGGACGCGAAGGCGGGGTCGGGCTCCTCGTAGGAAAGTTGCTGCACGAGGCCTGCGAGGTCGCCATCCCGGTCCTCGCCGTTGATGACGAGGCCCTCCGAAGAGATGAACGTGGCGCGGCTCGGGAATTGTTCCACCACGCCGAAGTCCGCCCCGAGCTCGAGACCGGTCCCCTGCCAATCGCCCAGCACGTCCGCCTCCGTCGTTTCCGGCGCGGCGGCGGGCGACTTCTGCACAATCGCGAGCGCGATTTCACCGGCTCGTTCTCCTTGGTAAGAGCCGAGGACGACGTACAACGCGTACTTGCCGCTCGGGTGCAAGAAGAACTGACCACGATAGGTCTGAAGAGGGTCCAAGGCGCTATCCAGGCCGAACGTGAAGGCCTGCCCCGCCTGCTGCTCGATCTGCCCCGAGGCCTGCACCTCGTCGCCGCCGGTCGTGAGCGCGGAACCCTCCACCGTGAGCACGATGGGCTGGGTCGATGACTCGCACACGTAAGAGCTCAGCACATGGCCAGTCCAGGTGCCTTGCAGCGTCTCGAGCGATAGCGCGATCGAAGGCTCGCCACCCGCGCCACCTTCCGGGCTACCCGCTTGCCCGCCCTGGGTGACAGGAGGAGCCCCCGCCGCTCCGCCTTCAATTGTCGGCGCCGCGCCCGTACCGCCTTCCCCACCGGAGGCTCCGCTACCCGCGATGACGCTTGGGCTACCGCCCTCGCCCGCCGCGCCGCCGTCCTCTCCCCTTTGAACCTTCTTGCCGTCTTCGCTCGAGCAAGCTCCCGCGGTGGACAACACCACGCACGCACACCCGAGCCAGGCCAGGCACTTCATGGGCGGCAAGGTAGCAGAGAACGCTCGTCTACTGCTCGGCCCACAAACGCAGCAAGTTGAACTGAGACTTTCGGATGATGCGCGCCTGTTCATCACTCTGGCCAGTCGCGTCCAAGGACGTCGCCACTTGCGCCAGGTCGAACACGATTTTCCGCTTCGCCGCGTCCCGCACCAAGCTTTGAATCCAGCTGATCGCGACCAGCCGGGTGCCGCGTGACACGGGCTCGACGCGGTGGAGCGTAGAAGCAGGGTACAGCACGGCTTCACCCGCTTGGCCTCGCACGCGCTGGGTGCCGTATTCGGAGTCGAACACCAAATCTCCGCCGTCGTAGTCAGCGGTGTCGGACAAAAACACGGTCACCGAGATGTCCGTTCGAATGCCACCGGTGGCCGTGCCCATCAGCGGCAAATCCAGATGATCCCCGTAGCCCATGCCCGTGTCGTAGCGGCAGAACTTGAGCGGGAGAATCACCTTGGGCAGCGCAGCGGCCTTGAAGCCTTCGTGCTGAGAAAAGCGCTCGAGCACGAGCCGCCCCGCCGCCACCGACGCGGCATGCTCCACCGGCACGACCAAGTTGCGCTTCGCGTCGCGCGCCTTGCCCTGCGCGCTGCTCTTGCCGTCTTGCCAGGTAGCTCCAACCAAAGCTTGGCGCACGGACTGGAGCGTGGGTCGGTCGAGCAAATCGGGGAGGGTAACGATCATGTCGAAGCTCCAGTGGGTCCGAGCTTGAAGGCGAGCGTGACGCGCAGCCCGCCGTAGTCCCGGCTCGGCGCGCGACCCTCGTGCGGTATGCGGGCGTCGAAGAGCACGGCGCGGTTCGGCCTGGGAAGAACCGCGAGCGCAATTTCGCCGTTGTTCCGATGAAAGACCGTTTCTCCGCCCCAGTCCGGCTCCCACCGAGCCATGGGGTAATGGAGCAACGTGTAGTGCCCCGGCGCCACGTCGTCCACGTGAGTGCGGCCGCCCAGGCCATAGGTGTGGCCATTGGCGTATTGACGCAGCACGCGCAAAGACGCTCCGGTCAGCTCTTCGCAGCGCCCGCGCGCGGCCGCCCACAGGGCGTCCACGTCCGCGTCCCCGTCCAGATCCATCTTCCAGAAACCGGGCTCGCCGCCACCGCCCGAAGAGTGGCCGAAATACCAGCGTTTTTGCGACACCACCGCGACGGCGCGCTCCCAAAGGTCCGGCGCGAACAAGTCGTCCACGACCTGAATGATCGCCTGACGCGAGGTCACGGATCCGAAAGGAGAAGGATGATTTTACCGCTTCCCTCGCCGACGACGGCCAAGTCGTCCACGCCGTCATCGTTGAGGTCGCCGACCGCGATGCGGGCCGGCCCGGAGTCGGCGCCGGTGCTCACCAACTGCGGAGGGCCAAATGCACCTTCGCCGTCACCGGAGAAGACCGCAACCGCGTCGAGCGCCTGCACGCTCACGGCGATGTCCGCGTGTCCGTCGCCGTTGAAGTCGCCAACTTTGACGTCCTTCTGCGTCTTCGCTTCATCCGACGCGCCGATGCTGAGCGTGAGGAAGCGATCCGTTCCCTCGACGATCGCGAAGTCGCCAATGTCGGTGCCATCCGCGAAGAGGACGTTGAGATCGCCAGCGTCGGCGGAGGTGGCGACTACGTCTTCGAAGCCGTCTTCGTTGAAGTCTCCGACGTCGAGTTGGGCGGGCGCAATTCCTGTCGCCGTGACCAGGGCTTCGCCGAACGTGACCGCCCCGACGCCGTAAGTCAGCTGTCGTCGCTCGACGTTGCCCGATGACGAATAGACGACCCATTGCGCGGTGCCGAGCTTGGCCAGCACGCCGTCGGCCGGATTGTTCGGGTAGAAAGCGGACGTCGTATTCTCCTGAAAGCCTTCACCCTCCGTGCCAGACGTGACGACCACACTGACGCCATACGGGTAGGTCGCCACGAAGTCCTGGCTTGCGCCGCTGCCAGCGACGTCCGACACGTGAAAGTTGAAGGGCGCACCTTCGAAGCCGACCGCCGCTCCCTGCGTCGTGGTGACGGCGCCCGCCCCGTCACCGAACACCACGCTCGGGGGGCTCGAGATATTCTGCCCGACGATCAAGTCCAGCTCGCCGCCCGAGTCCAGCTGCGCCGCGCCGAGGATCGCGCCCACGGTGCCGACGTAAGACTCGTCTGCGAAGACGCCCGCGGTGTTGGAGAAGTACGTGAGCCCGACGCTGCCGGCGACGATCACGTCCGGCCCGTCTTCGGCATCCCACGCTCCGATCGCCAAGTCGGTCGGCGTGCCTTCGATGAGTGACACCACCTGCGGCGCGCCGAAGCACACCAAGCCGCCCTCTACTGCCGCATCCCCGCACGCCGGCTCCGGCTCGCTCGGCACGCCGCCCGCGCCGCCGCTCGGCTGCCCCGCCGTGTCAGGCGCGCCGCCGTTCGGCGCGCCTCCCTCCACGCTCGGCACTCCGCCGCGCGACGGCTCGCCACCGACGGGGCTCCCGGAAGTGCCGGAGCCGCTCGCCCCGGACTCCCCGCTGCTCTCCCCACCTTGCCCCCCCGCAGCCACCTGCCGCACCGTTCCGTCGTCCGAGCCACAGGCCAAGACGACCAAGGGAGTGGACACACCGAGGACGACCGCCGCGCGTAAGACCTTCATGGATCGCGCAGGCTACCTGGCCTCCGTGCGGCCGGGAAGCCTCAGAAAGGGAAGCTGCGCGCGAGCTCGCTTTGCCGACTCGTCACTTCCGACCACGAGCCGCTCGCGGCGTTCGGCGTCCTTTAAGTACGAAATCTGCCTTGGGTCGCCGAAGACCGCCTCCGGCGCCCGTTCCTCGCGTGGGTACCGTGTGCGTGGTTGCCTTGACGAGCCCCGGCGGGGCGCGTATTGGTCAGACCAACGGACCATATGACCAGCTCCGAGCCCCGGTTCGCCTTGGTGAAGCGAGTGACCGCCTACCAGCAGGTGGCGGAGCGCATTCGCGCCGCCATTTTGGACCGCTCGCTTCCGGCCGACGAGCGCTTACCGCCGGAGCGCGAGCTGGCGACGCAGTTCGGGGTGAGCCGCACCACGGTTCGCGAGGCGCTGCGGCACCTGCAAGCGCAGGGGTTGCTCGCGCCCAAAGGTCGCACGTCGCCCATGTTGCCCGCGGACGCAGGCGCAGCGCTAGCCCGCTTTCGTGAAGCGCTGAGCACGGTCGTGCAGCTGCGCCACGTCTCTTTGCACGAGCTGCTCGAGCTAAGGCTCGCGATCGAGACAGCGGCGCTCGTGCGCGCGGCACGTGCGCCGGTCGTGGCGCGCTTGGAAGAGGCGCGTTTGGCCCTGGAGGCAATGGGCAATCCGCGCATAGAACGAGAGGCGTTCTACGACGCTGACGTGGCGTTTCATGCCGCCCTGGTGGCCGCTTCGGGCAACGAAGCGCTAGCGCTCGTGATGCTCGCGGTGAAAGACGCCATCCGCTTACATTTGGACGAGACCATGCGCGGGCGCTCGCTTGCGAAGGTGCGCCCGCTCGTGCACGAAGAGCACCGCAAGCTGCTGACCGCGGTCGAAAAAGGCAACGTCAAGGCGGTCAGCTCGCTCTTGCAAAAGCACCTGGAGTTTTACGGGACATGACCCTGCTCACGGAGCTCGTGGCGCGGCTGGCAGACGTCGTGTGCGCGGATCCGGACGTGATGGAGGGCTACCGGCGCGACCGCGCGAGCTGGGCGCCCGCGGGCCTGCCGCTCGCGCTGGCTCGCCCCAGAAACACGAGAGAAGTGCAGGAGCTAGCGCGCTTCGCCACGGAGCACCGCGTTCCGCTCGTGCCGCGCGGAGCTGGCACCGGGGTGGCCGGCGGCGCTAACGCGCTGGACGGTTGCGTGGTGGTGAGCTTCGAGCGGATGAACGCGATCTTGGAGCTCGACGAAGCGGCCATGTACGCGGTCGTGCAGCCCGGCGTCCTGAACGTGGAGCTCAAACAGGCCGCCGCTCAGCACGGCCTCTGGTACTCGCCGGATCCTTCCAGCTTCGAGATCTCGACGCTGGGCGGCAACGTGGCGACGAACGCGGGCGGATTGTGCTGCGTCAAGTACGGCGTCACGGGTGACTACGTGTTGGGGCTGGAAGCAGTGCGGTCGAACGGAGAAGTGTTTCGCACGGGCGGGAGGTGCCGCAAGGACGTCGCCGGCTACGACTTGACCCGCCTCTTGGTGGGGTCGGAAGGCAGCTTGGCGCTGATCACGGAGATGCGGCTTCGTTTGCGACGCAAGCCCGCGCCCCCCAGCACGTTCGTCGCGCTGTTCGGTTCGCTCGAGGCGGCCGGCCACGCCACCGCTAGCATCGTTCGGGCCTTCGAGCCTTCGCTCTTGGAGCTGATGGATCGCACCGCCCTCCGCGCCGTGGAGAGCCATGCTCACTTGGACTTGGATCTCGACGCCGCGGCCCTGCTCGTCGGTCAAACCGATACCGAAAACTCGAGCCAGCTTTTGGCCATGCAAAACGCCTGCGAGGCCGCGGGCGCGCACCTCGCGTATTCCACCGAGGATCCGAACGAAGGGGAGCTCTTGCTCAAAGCGCGACGCCTCGCCTACCCGGCGCTGGAACGTCTGGGCAGCGTCGTCATCGACGATATCTCCGTACCGCTCCCCCAACTGGCCGAGATGCTACGGCGTATCGAGCTGGTCGCGGCCGAGCACGACGTGCTGGTCGCCACGGTGGCCCACGCCGGAGACGGCAACGTCCACCCGCTCATCGTGTTCGACCCAAACGACGAAAGCGCACGTGTGCGCGCGCACGCCGTCTTCGAGCAACTGCTCGTTGAAGCGCTCGCGCTGGGCGGCACCGTGAGCGGCGAGCACGGCGTCGGTCTCATCAAGGCCGGCTACCTGCGTCGCCAGCTGGACGCCACGTCGCTCGAGCTTCACCACGCCGTCAAGCGCGCATTCGACCCGCTCGGCATCCTCAACCCCGGCAAGTTGCTCGGCTCCTCTTGAGCCGGCGCCGGCATGAACTGCGGCGGAGAAACGCGCGCGGTGGACACGCTCGGCGCCCCCGGCCAGACTAGCCTCGTGCCGGGTCACACGGGTCATCGAAGGTTGGAGAGAACGCTCGCGGCTTGCGCCGTGCTCGCGCTCGTCTCGACCGTCTCGGCTTGCCTTCCGTTCAGCTTCCACAGGGCCGCTGAGGTGTCGGCCCCCCGCGAGTACCGCTCCGCGATGCGGGCTCGTGAGCTGTGCGCGCCGGAGGTGGAGCTGGTGCCCTCCGTCGCGCAGGCGAACCGCCCCTACCGCGAGGTCGCGAACCTGTCGGCGAACTGCTACCCCGGCGTGATCTCCGAATGCGAGCGGCGCCTGCTCGAGCGCGCCTGTGAGCTGAAGGCTCACGCCATCATCCTCACGGAGGCAAAGGCGGGCGGGGCTTCGCCGGGTGGGACCACGGACTCCCGCGTCGTTCGCTCCGCCCTCGCGGTGCGCTGGACGGAGTGAGCGAGCTCGCACCCGTCGCGGTGAGGAGAGCTGCGCGTTTAGGCTGATTTGCGCCACGCCTCGCGCGGCGAGACCTTCGCGAGGGTGTCCAGGCGTGCACCTGCGCGTGCGCGAGGACCTCGGCTAAAGTCGAGCATCGCATGAACGTGAAGCTCCTCATCGACGCGATTGTGCAGCAGACGACGGTGCTCATCGCCCAACTTTCCACGGCTGCGGGCGTCCGGGCGCCGCTTTCGCACGTGGCCGACCAGGTGTTTTTGGAGCTATCGCGCGAGCTGGAGGCGCAGGGGCTGGGCCGCAAAGTGGTGGCGGACATGTTCGGCATGGCGCTGCGCGGTTACCAGAAGCGCGTGCAGCGGCTCACGGAGAGCATGACGTTTCGGGACCGGACGCTGTGGGAGGTGGTGCTGGAGTATGCGCGAGAGCACGAGCACGTGACCCGCCGGCAGCTGCTCGCCCGCTTTTCTCGCGATTCGGAGGCGGCGGTCGCGGCCGTGCTCCACGACTTGGTCACGAGCGGGCTCCTGTACGCTTCCGGTCAGGGGCAAGCGACTCTGTACCGGGCGACGGCGGAGAGCGCGCTGCAGGCGCTGGTCGGTGAAGGCGCGCTGGACTCGCTGAGCGCGATGGCGCACGCGGTGGTCTTTCACCACGGGAAAATGGGATTGGCGGAGCTGACCGCGAAGCTTGCGAGCGACGAGGCCGCGGTGCGCAAGGCGGTGGAGCTGGCGCTTTCGGACGGGCGGCTTCGTACCAGCGACCCCGAGCACCTGAGCGACCTCTCGGCCGCAGACCTGCTGATCGCCATCGACGCCCAGACGGGCTGGGAGGCGGCGGTCTTCGACCATTTTCAGGCGCTCGTGGGCGCGGTGGGGGCAAAGCTGCAAGGCGCCGGACCGCGCTCGAGCCACGCGGACCTCGTTGGCGGCACCACCCTCACCTTCGATGTCAGCGCGGAGCACCCGCTCCACCAAGAAGTGTTGGGGCTGCTCGCGCGCGTGCGCGGTGACTTGAACGCGGTGTGGAAGCGCGTCTGTGAGCACAACGCGGAGCACCCTATTTCCGACGACGAACGAGTGCGCGTGCGCTTCTATTTCGGACAGAACGTGATCGACAGCGAAACCAACGAGAACGAGCAGGGAGATTCGTGATGAGTCGGTGGATTTTCGGAGGCGCGCTCGCGCTGGCGCTGGCTGGGCTCGGCTGCGGGGAAACCACGCACGGCCGTGAAGATGGCAGCGGCAACACCAACTGGCTGAAACCGTGCGAAGCGGACGCCGAGTGCGGAGAGCTCAGCTGCTTGTGCGGCTCTTGCCGTAACGCGTGCGATGCCGCGACGGTTTGCTCGCTGGAAGCAGAGGCGAGCTGTTCTGGCGCGACCAGCCCGCAGCCCCTCGCTTCCCCCATTACGCTCGGCGAACACCGCGACGCCGACGCCATGCCGAACGACCTCGTCGTAGGCGCAGACGGCTCGGTGACCCTCGTCGGCGGCAAGGGGCCCACTCCGTTCGACTTGACGACTGTCTACCGCAATTTTTGGGTGAGTAAGCTCAGCCGTGAAGCCGACGTGTTGTGGAGCTACGAGAGCGAGAACGTGACGGACGCCGCCGACCCCGGGCGCAGCATCGTGCTCACCGCCGGCGGGGAGACGCTCGCGCTCAGCACCGTTTACGACGGCCAGGACACTCCCCACATCCGCCGCCTCGACCGAAACGGAGAGCTCGTGAGCTCCTTCATGTCGACGCCCGGCTTCACCACGATGCGCACCGACGGTCGAGGCGGCTTCTTCGCCACCGGCAGCAACCGGGCCAGCGACGTACCGAACGCGCTCGGTCGGACGCCCACCGTCGCCTGGATCGGCCAATTCGATCCGCCCGTCATCGCCGGCTCCGACACGCCGCATTGGCAGCAGGAGCGGCAAGGCCTCGAAGGCAGCATCAGCAACATCTTGGTCGCGAGCTCGGACGGCCTCGGCAACCTCGTCGTCGGTGGTTCGTTGGGCACCGCCGTCGACAGCAACGCGTCCGAGCCCTACTTGGCGCGCCTGGACCGCAACGGCGACTTCGTTTGGGAGCAGTCCGTCCCCATCGCGGAAGTCACTCACTGCGACGCCACCGCCGTTGCGATGCTGCCCGACGGCGGCTCTCTCGCGGCGATTGGCTGCGGCCCGCGCTGGCTTCGCGCGTACGAAGCCGACGGCGCAATTCGTTGGGAACGCCGCATCGCCAACGGCGTCACCGCGCTTGCCGGATTGCGGGACGGCGGCTACGTCGTCGGCTACGGCGGCGGAACCGCACACCTCCAGCGGTACGACGCCCAGCATCGCTCGATGTGGGAAGTGATCCAAGAAGGGTGCACCGCGTTCACGCGCCTGGAGGCGGAGGGCGACGCCGTCGTAGCGCTTTCGGCTTGCGAGCCCGGCTACCTGCTCAGCTGGTACGGTCCGTGAGGTGACGTTTAGGCCCGCGGCAGGCGCGCGACGAAACGCGTCCGCGTGGCGTCGCTTTGGGCGGTGATGGTCCCGCCGTGTGCGCTCACGATTTGCTCGACGATGTAAAGACCGAGGCCGACGCCGGTGCCATGCAGTTTGCCGGCGGCGCGCCGAAACGGCAGAAACAGCTGCCCCAAGACCTCCGGCGAAATCGCGTGACCGATATTGCTGACGCTCATTTCGACGTCGCTCGGGTCCGTGCCGTCCAGCCGAATCACCACCGGTGCGCCGACCGCGCCGTGCTCGACCGCGTTGCAAATGAGGTTCGTGCACACCTGCGCCAAGCGCTCCGGATCCCAATTGCCCACGCAATCCCCCGCGACCTGCAGCTCGAAGGATTTTTGGGGATGCGAGGCTTGCATTTCCTCGACGATTTCCGTGGCAGTCGCGGCGAAGTCGGTCTGGGCGCGCTGAATCGGCATGCCCGTCTCGGGGCGGATGCGCGTGAAATCCAGCAGCTCTTCGATCATGTGCTTCATTCGCCCTGCCGCGCGCCGCTGAATATCCGCGCTCTTCGCCAGGGGTGAACTCGAGAGCCCGTTGACCAGCGTCCCGTTGGCCATGAAGATCGAGTTGAGCGGCTGGCGAAGGTCGTGGGCCAACATGCCCATGAAGCGCTCGCGAAAATCCGCCTCGACGCGCAATTGTTTTTCCACCCGCAGCAGCTTGGTGTGAAGCGCGGCCGAGCGGACCAAAGCCGCCACGCGCGCGTTCAGCTCCGGAGCCAGGAAGGGCTTGCGCACGAAGTCGTTCGCACCGGCCGCCAGCCCTTCCAACAGGCTTTCGGCCGTGCCGGTGGCGGTGAGAATCAGGATCGGCAGCTGCGCCGAGTCCAGCGATTGACGGACGAACCGGCATACGTCCACGCCGGACATGTCCGGCATGTGCCAGTCCAGCACCAGGAGCTCCGGGGGCTGCCCGAGCGCGAGCGTCTCCAGCATCGCGGCGCCGCCCTCGAAGGCGGTCACGTCGTAGCGCGCGGCCAGCGCGGTTTGGCAGACCTGGGCCTGGAGTGGGCTGTCGTCCACCACCCAAACGACGGGGCGCTCGCGCTCAGCCAATCAGGTTCCTTCGCCCAGCTTTACCGGTGACCTTGGCGATGGCTTCCACCAAGTCCGTCGGTTCGACTGGTTTGGTCACGTACGCGTCGAAGCCGGCGAGCAGCGACTGCGCGCGATCCTCCGAACGCGCATAAGCGGTAATCGCGACGGCCGGAACGCTGCCGCCACCGGCGCTCGTGCGCAACCGCACCTTGCGCAGCAACGAGAGCCCGTCTTCCTCTGGCATGCCGATGTCCGAGAGCAAGACGTCTGGAAGCGAGCGATCGAGCGCGGCCAGCGCCTGCCGAGCGCTGTTCGCGGTGTCCACTTCCGCGCCGTGCTGGCGCAGGAGCAGAGCTGTCACCTCTCTCCCGTCCTCGTCGTCGTCGACGAGCAGCACGCTTAGACCGCGCAGCCCTGCGGTCAGCGGACCCGGCGGCTGGCTGCGGCTCGTCGGCGAAGCGGAGACGGACTCGCCCATGGCCGGCAAGAAAACCTTGAAGGTGGCGCCTTGCCCGAGGCCGGCGCTCTCCCCGAAAACCTTGCCACCGTGCAAATCCACCAAGTGCCGCACGATCGCGAGACCGAGGCCGAGCCCGCCGTGGCTGCGGGCGAAGCTCGATTGCGCCTGTTGGAAGCGGTTGAAGATGTGCGGCAAAGTATCGGCGTTGATGCCCTGCCCGTCGTCGCGGATGACGACCTCGACACCGCCGGGCGCCGTGCGCAAGGCCACGTCGATGGAGCCGCCACCGGGGGTGAACTTGATGGCGTTCGCCAGCAAGTTCGACACCACCTGCTGCAGCCGCGCCGCGTCGCCGTGCGTCGTCGGCAAGTCACCCGCCATGTCGGTCCGGATCGCGATGCGCTTGGCCTCCGCGCCAGGCCGGAGCGCCTTGACTGCGGCCGCAACCACCTCCGTCAGGTCCGTCGGCTCCAGTGACAGCTGCAGCTTGCCCGAGGTGATGCGCGAGACGTCCAGCAAGTCTTCGATGAGCCGCGCCTGCGCGAGCACGTTGCGGTCGATGGTTTCCAGCGCGTCGCTCACGCGCTCGGGCGGCAAAGCTCCGCTGCGCAGCAAGCTCACCCAACCAGAGATGGCGTTGAGCGGCGTCCGAAGCTCGTGCGACACGGTCGCCAAGAAGTCATCTTTGGCGCGGTTTGCCTGCTCGGCTCGCTCCGTTGCTTCGCGGGCCTGCTGCTGCTCGCTGCGCAGCGCGTCACTCAGCTGGCGTAGCCGGTGCAGGGCGGTCACGCGCGCTAGCAGCTCGGCTTCATCGTACGGCTTTGCCAGGTAGTCGTTCGCGCCCGCCGACAATCCCTCCACGATGTCCTGCTTACCGTGCTGCACGGTCAGCATGAGAATTGGCAGCGACGTTTCGTTGAGCGTGCCGCGCACGAAGCGTAGAACCTCGATGCCGGACATTCCGGGGAGCCGCCAATCCAGCACCAACACCTGCGGCGGGCCGGACGTGGACAGCTGCTCGATCATGGCCGCGCCGTCGGCGAACACCTGCACCTCGAAGGCGTGCGCCAGCGGCCGACGCGCCATCTCGGCCTCGAGGGGGCTGTCTTCTACGATCCAGACCGAGCCCTTCAGGGGAAAGCCTTCGTTCTTGCGATACGTCGCATTGCCGACCAGCACGCCACTTAGCATCGGGCCCATGTTAGGGCGTGAAGTTTTCCAATATGTGGCAAAACACGACTCAGCGCTGCGCACGTTTCGTGCCAAATCACGACCGCTTGCCATGACGGCTTGTGGCCAGGGCCGAATCGAACGATAAAAAGCGCCGGATCCGAATCTCGTGAGCAAAATTCTCGTCGTCGACGACAGCAAGGTGATGCGCGACATGGTCGTGGCCTGCCTGCGTGGCTTGGCGGGTGCGTCTTTCACCCAAGCCGCGAGCGGGCTGGAGGCCATCGAGCGGCTGTCACTCGCCCATTTCGACGCCGCGGTGCTGGACCTCAACATGCCGGACATCTCGGGCATCGAGGTGCTGGAGTTCGTGCGCGCCCAAGACCGCCTGAAGAACCTGCCCATCATCGTGGTCACCACGCGCGGTGACGACGACTCGCGCGCTCAGGCGCTGGCAGCCGGCGCATCGAACTACATGACGAAGCCGTTCACGCCGGAAGCCATCGTCGCGGCCGTGAGCGCCCTGCTAGAACCTGGGTCGAGCTAAGTTGCCCGCGCCGCACCTGGCAGAGTTCGTGTCTGCTTACGTGCTCGAGGCGGAGGAGCACCTGGGCGCGGCGAACACGCACCTCTTGGCCACGGAAAGAGCGCTGCGGGCGGGCGAGTCCAATCTGCGCGGCGTGCGCGAGGTGTTTCGCGCGCTGCACACCGTCAAAGGCCTCTCCGCGATGGTCGGGGTGGAACCGATCGTCACCCTTTCCCACCGTATGGAAGCGCTCCTGCGCAGCGCGGATCGCAGTCAGGCGCGCCTGCCGCTGGGCGCGGTGGACGTGCTGCTCCGCGGCGTGCAAGCCATCGAGCAGCGCGTGAGCGCGTTTCGCGACGGCCGCCCGGTAGAGGCAGCGCCGCTCGCGTTGCTGCGCGAAATCGACTCCTTCGACGCGGCCGCACCCACCGCGGCGACGGGGCCGCTGGAGCTGGACCTACCACCGGAGCTCGCGGCAAAGCTCGGCGCCGCGGAGCTCGAGCAGCTGCAGAGCGGGCTTTCCGCCGGCAAGCACGCGCTGTGCGTGAGCTTCGAGCCGTCCACGGAAAAGGCGGAGCGCGGCCTCACGATCAAGGTGGTGCGAGAAGCGCTGGAAAAGCTCGGCGAAATCGTCAAGGTCGTTCCGGTCGCGCTGCAGGGCTCGGCCAGCGGCGCCGGTTTGGCTTTCGCCATCATCCTGCTCACGACGCATGAACGAGAGCAGGTCGCGGCCGCCGTCGACGATCCGCTTTCGGTTGCGGAGGTTGCCGGGCCTTCGTCACAGCTGCCAGTTCCGCCCTTGGAAGCGACGCTCGAGCGCGAGCACGACTTCGAGACGCACCAGCAAGGCTTCGTTAGGGTCAACGTCACGCGGCTGGACGAGTCGGTGGAGCGGCTGTCGGCGCTCATCGTCAATCGATTCCGCATGAACCGCGCGATCGCGCAGCTCACCTTGGCCGGGGTGGACACGCGCGAGCTGCTGCAAATCCAAAATGAAGGCGGCCGGCAGCTGCGCGACCTGCGCGCCGCAATCTTTCGCGTGCGCATGGTTCCAACCGCCGACCTCCTGGAGCGAATCCCGCTCTTGGTGCGCGGCCTGCGTCGCGCCGTGGACCGCGCCGTGAACGTGCAGATCGACGCGGGCACGACCGAGGTCGACAAGGCCGTGGCGGAGCGGTTGTTTCCGGCGCTGGTGCACCTGGTCCGTAACGCCGTCGATCATGCCATCGAGACGCCGGACGAGCGCGTCCGCCGGGGCAAACCGCCGGAAGGTTTGCTCAAGATCAGCTGCGCGGCGCGCTCGGACACGTGGCTGGAGCTCTTGGTGGAGGACGACGGTCGCGGCATCGATCGCGAGGCGGTGGCCCGGAAGGCGCGGCGCGAGGTGCCCACCTCCGAAGCCGCGCTCCTGGAGCTCTTGTGCGAGCCGGGCCTATCCACGCGCGAGGTCGCGACGACCACGAGCGGGCGTGGCATGGGCATGGAGATCGTGAAGCGCACCATCGAGCAGCTCGGCGGCGAGCTGTTTCTGCGCACGCAGCTCGGTGCTGGCAGCACGTTCATTCTTCGGGTGCCGCTCTCGCTCTCGATCGTGGACGGCTTCTCGTTCGAGTGCCGCGAGCAGCGCTTCGTGGTGCCGGTGGCGAGCGTAGACGAAATCATCGAGGTGGACGATGCGGCCCTCGTGCATAGCCCCGCGTCGAAGCGCGGCGGCGGGCGCGTGGCGATGCTGGAGCGGCGCGGCGAGGTCGTGCCGCTGCTTTCGCTGGCGGCCGTGCTCGGCCTGTCCGAAGCCGGCGCAGATCGAAAGGCGCTCATCGTGCGGCGCGGAGCGGAGGCGGTCGCGTTCGCGGTGGACCGCATGCTCGGCCAGCAAGAAGTGGTGGTTCGGCCGCTGGATGACGCGCTGGTGCGCGTCCGCGGCGTCGCCGGTGCAACGGACCTCGGCGACGGCAAGCCCACCCTCGTGCTCGATTTGGCGGGTTTGGGTGCGGCGGTCAGTCGCCGTGAGCTGGAGCTACGCGCATGAACGGCCTCTACATCGTCTTCAAAGTGGCGGAGAGCGACTACGCGATCTCGGCCGAGCAAGTGCTGCAGCTCGAGTCCTTCAGCGGCGTCACGGCCGTGCCCGGCACTTTGCCGCACGTCACGGGGATCGTGCAGGTGCGCGGTCGCATCGTGCCCGTGATCGACCTGCGGCTGCTGTTCGGCGAGCCCCAAGTGGAGGCAGAGCTGGATACGCGCATCATCATCGTGGAACTGGGCCAGCGCACGGTTGGGCTACGTGTCGACAGCAGCCGCGAGGTGCTCAAGCTCGCGGCGGAGCAATTTCACCCCACCCCCAGCGTGGTGGCGGATCGCTCGCGCGGCTTCGTGCGCGGCGTGGCGCGCGTCGACCAGCGCCTCTTGATGCTGCTGAATCTCGCGAAAGTGTTAGGAGAGGAAGAACTGCATGACGACTCGGACCACATCCTCGATGACAGCAGCGCTGGACGCCGCGCTCTCCCAAGCTGAGGCGGCCGCGCGTGGTCCGGAGACGGTCGCGAGTGCGCTAGCCAAGCTTTCGGCGCTCGTGCAGGAGCTCACTCACGCCGGCGACGACGACGAGTCGCAAGCCGCCCGCGTGCGCAGCGCCGCGGAGGCGGTCGCGACCGCCCTGGAGCGCGCGGGCAGCGGAATTCAGGCTATCTCGCGCGAGCAGGCGTCGCTGCAGGAGTCCACCCAGGCCCTTCAAAAGAGCACGGAATCTACGGCCGGCGGCCTGCAAGAGGTCGCCGCGTCCGCCGTCGGCGTAAAGAAGGATACTCAGGAGCTGGCGACCGCCGCCGAGACCGTCGCGGCCACGGCCGAGGAGCTCGCGCGCTCGCTCAAGGGCGTGAGCGGCAACGCGGAAGACCTGGCGGCAGCGAGCGAAGAGCTCTCCGCGTCGGCGGCCGAGACCGCAGCCAGCGTGGAGGACATGTCGCGGCGCGGAGAAGCCGCTTCTTCCACGACCGAGGAAGTCGCCGCGACCATCGAGCAAATGGCGCGCGGTCTCGGGCAGCTCGTGACGGACGCGCAGGGGGTGGCGGAGCGCGTCGGCTCGCTGTCTAGCAATGCCGTGAGCGTCTCGCGCAGCCTCGGTACCACCAGCCAGTCCGTCGTGCGCATGTCGGAGTCCGTCGAGGAAGCCTCCGCGACCGTAGAAGAGCTCGCCGCGTCCGCCGCATCGGTCGCGCAGCACGCCAAGGTTCTGCAAACCTCGGCCGCGCAAAACGCGGTCACGCTCACGGAGGTCGCCGCCTCGGTCGAGGAAGTCGCGGCGACGGCGGAGAAGAACGGCTCGGTCGTGGACGGCAACGCGGCCGCTATCGAGGAACTGTCGCGCTCGGCGCAGTTGGTCGCCACGAGCGTCGAGCAAGTCGCGCGTTTGGTAGACACGAGCGCTAGCGGCGCGGGGCAGCTGGAAGCCTCCGCCCGGCGCATCGCCCGCACGACGGACTCGGCCCACGGCGTCGCGGAGCGAGTCTCGGCCGCGGCGCAGGCGGGCGGCTCCACCGTCGGCAAATCGATCGCGGGACTGAGCCGCATCCGCACCGCCATCAGCGAGTCCGCTGGCGTCATGAAGGAGATGGGCAAGCGCGCCGAGCAAATCGGCGACATCGTCCAGACCATCAACCTCATCGCGGACCGTACGAACTTGCTCTCCCTCAACGCGACGATCGAAGCCGCGCGGGCCGGCGAACACGGTCGCGGCTTCGCGGTCGTGGCGGAGGAGATTCGCATTTTGGCGGATCGCGCCGCCGCCGCCAGCTCGGACGTCGCGAAGATCGTGCGGGACCTGCAAGGCACCGCTCGCGAGGCGGCGAACGCGACCTCGGAAGGCCTGCGCGTCGCCGAAGAAGGCTCACTGCTGGCGACTGAAGCCGAGCAGGGGCTGGGCGCGATCCTGAACGGCGTGCGGGACTTGGGCCAAGCGGTCGGGGAGATCGCGAGCAGCGCCGCCGAGCAGCTCACGGCGGCCACCAGCGTCACCGGCGCCATCGGCAAGGTGCGCGAGCAGAGCGCGCGCATCACCGTCGCCGCAGGCGAGCAGGCGAGCGCGGCGCAGATGTTGGCGAAAAATGGCGCAGAAATGCGCAGCATGGCCAAGCAAACCGCGCAGGCGGGCGCCGAGCAGGCGCGTGCCTTGCGCGAGGTAGTGCGAGCCAACAAGCAATTCGCCGAGAGCGCCGACCAGCTGGCACGCGGCGCGAGCGAGCAGGCCAAGGCGACCACGGACCTGACCAAGCTCGTGCTGCAGATGCGCACGATGGCGCAGCAAACGGCAGGCCAGGTCGTGGAGCAAACTCAAGTCGTCGCCCAAATGGCGACGCAGGCGGAGACCGTGCAGACCGCCACGCAACGCACGGCCGTCGGTCTCTCGGAACAAGGCAAAGGCGCGACCGAAATCGCCAAGGCCATGGACGCGACGCGAAAAGAAGCGATGCAAAGCGCGCGCGGGCTCGTGGAGCAAGCGCGCGCCGGCAAGCTGCTGGAGCAAGCCGCGCGCCAGGTGTCGAGCCTAGCTACCGCGGTGACGCGTGCGACCAGCGAGCAGCGCGCCGCGGCCGCGGATCTGGCGACCACGGCGGAGCGCATGCGCCAGACCACACGCCAATCCGCGCGCGCGCAGGCGGAGCAAACGTCCGCGCTCGACGACCTCGCCGGCGCCGCGCTGAAGCAGCAGCACACGACCGCCGCCGTGGCGCGCAGCATTGCCGAACAGAGCGCGGCCCAAGAAAAGCTCGAGAAAATGCTGGAAGCGGCTCGCGTCCAGCTCGCCGAGCTGGCCGCGGGCAGCAATCGGCAAAGCCAGCGCGGCGCCGCCTTCACCACCGGCCTACGCCAACTCGCCGAGCAAGTCCAAAGCGCGGCCTCGGTCAACGGCGAGCACGCCAAGCGCTTCGCGGGCGCGCTGCAACTCCTGGCGGAAGCGCGCCCTGAGCTTGCCGCCGAGCCCTCCACGGGGCCTTCGTGACGGACACGCCGGGCATCCGCAAGCTCGCTCCCGCCGACACCGCCGCGCTCGAGCAGGTGCGCGCGTGGGGGCTTGAAGGGGAGCAGGCCGTGCCGCGCCTCCTGGATGCCCTCGGCACCGCGAGCTGGGTGGTCCGGCGTGAGGTGGTGGCCGAGCTCGGCAAGCTTGGCCGCACCGCCGCCACCGCCATGTGCGAGGCGATCGAACGAGACCGCAAGAGCGAGCGCCGCCTCGCCGCGCTAGTCGACGCGCTGGTGGCAAGCGACGCCGACGTCGACGACCTCGTCATCGCGCTCACCCGCTCCTCCAACGTCGCGGTGGTGTGCGACGCGCTGCAGGTCATCGGCCGCCGCCGCATGGCGGCCGCGGTACCCCAAGTCGTCGAGCTTACCGCGCACGCAGACGACAACGTCGCCGTCGCCGGCATCGAAGCGCTCGGCCAGCTCGGCGGCGAACGAGCGCTCGACTGCTTGCTCGGGGTCGTGGTTTCGCCCAGCTTTTTCCGTAGTTTCCCCGCTATCGACGTACTGAGCCGCCTCGGCGACACGCGCGCGGTGGAGCCCCTCGTCGGCTTGCTGCAGGATCCTTTGCGCGGCGCGGAGGCCGCGCGTGCCCTGGGCCGCCTCGGTGACGAGACCGCGACCTCACCGCTTGCCCACCTGCTGGCGAGCCCGCAAGCTGCGACCAGTCGCGTCGCCGCGGTGGCGTTGGCGGAGATCCACGACCGCTCCGTCCGCCGCTACGGCACCGAAGCCGCCTTCGAGCGCGCCCTCGCCCCGCACGCCCGACAGGAAGAGCTCGAGACGCGGCTGGAGCGCGCGCTCAGCGGTGCGGACGAAGCCGAGCAGCGCGCCATCGGCATCCTGCTCGGCTTCTTCTCGTCCGGCACCAGCATCGACTCGTTGCGCCCCCTGCTCGACCAAGAACCGGCGGTGGCCCAAGCCGCAGCGGCCTCGCTCGCGCGCCTGGCTCGACTCGGGCAAACGCAAGTCTTCGAGCTGCTCGGCTCGGCCGCGAGCGAGCAGCGTGCGTTGCTCATCCCGCAGCTAGCGGGCTCGTCCGCGGCCGTGCCCGCTCTCGTCCAATGCCTTTCGGATCCGGACCCTCATGTGCGCCTCCTTTCGTGTGACGCGCTGGCCCGAACCGGGGATCCGAGCTGTGTCGACGCACTATTTGCGCTCCTCGGCGACGCCGACATCGCGCTCACCCAGGCCGCTACCGGGGCCCTGCAGGCGCTAGGAACCAAGCGCGTGGAGGAGCTCGCACTCCAAGGTGCGGCCGACGCGTCCAAGAGCCGCCGGCACGCATCGCTACGCATCCTGGGCCACCTCGGCCCCGAGCGCAGCCTGCCCGTATTGCTAGACGCCGCTCGGCAAGAGGACGAGCGCGCCCGAGAGATCGCTCTCCTCGGCCTCGCCACGCTCGGTGGCGAGCGAGCGACGGAGGCGTTACTCGCCGCGAGCAACCACACGTCGCCGCGCACCCGCGCGGCAGCCGTGCGCGGCCTCGGTCATCTGGAGCACGCGCCGCAAGCTGCCCAGCGCCTGCGCGAGGCCACCACCGACGCCGACGCGTGGGTGCGCTACTACGCGTGCCAAGCCCTCGGCAACGCGGGCGACGCCTCCGTCGCGGAGACGCTCCTCCGTCTGGCCGAAGATCCCGCCGGCCAAGTGCGCGTCGCGGCGGTGGACGCGCTGGCTAAGCTGCGGACTCCGGCCGCGCTGGAAGCGCTCGGTCGCGCTGCGCTCCACGCCGACCTGGAGGTGAGGCGCGCGGCCCTAGCTGGCATCGGTTTCACCAAAAGCCGCGCGTTTTTGCCACTTCTGCTCACTGCCTCGCAATCCCCAGATACGGCCACGCGGTTGGTTTCGGTGTCGGCCCTGGCCACGATCGGCGACGCCGAGGCGCTCGAACGCGTCTGCGACGTCGCGCACACGGACGCGGAGCCCTCCGTCAAGAACGCCGCCATCGAGCTCCTGGGTGAGACCGCGAACCCGCAAGCCACCGTCGCCCTCATCGCGCTGCTCGCTAGTGCCTCATGCCGGTCGCGCGCCGTGCAGGCGCTCTCGCGGCACGCGGAGGCGCGCGCTCCTCACTTGGCCGCCGCGCTGGAAGACGCCTCCGCGGAGCTCGCCGAAGCCTTGGTGACCGTGCTCACCAGCTTGCCGCAATCCTCGGCCGAGCCGCTCCTGCTGGCCGCGCTCAAGCTCGCGAACGAGCCGGCAAGGCGCGCGGCGGTACGCGCTCTCTGCTTCGCGTTCGACTCGGAGCAGAGCGCCCACGCGTTGGCCCGCGCTGCAGCTCATGATCCCGACCCCGAGGTGCGCCGAATAGCGGCCGCGCGGTCTTCATGAATCCACGCGCCCTGCCCCTCTCGAGCCCCGTCTTCACGATCTTGAGTGGATTGATCGAAGAGCGGCTGGGGCTGTTCTTCTCCCCGCAAGACAGCGACATTCTGGCGGAAAAGATTTCACCTCGCGCGCTGGAGCGCGGCTTCGACTCACTGCTCGACTACTACTATTACCTTCGTTACGACGCGGGCGCGGCGGAGGAGCTGGAGCAACTGGCCGAAGCGCTCGTCGTCAATGAAACGTACATCGGCCGTGAGCTGGATCAGCTCACGGCGCTAGTAGACGTGCTCTTGCCCCCGCTGCTCGCCGAGCGCGGCCAAGCGCGCATCTGGTCCGCGGCCTGCTCGACCGGGGAAGAGCCCTTCACCCTTGCCGGCATGCTGAACGACCGCGGCTTGCTCCCTAAGGTGGAGCTACTCGCGAGCGACATCAGTCAACGCGTCCTCGCGGTGGCCAAGGCCGGTAAGTTCTCCGGTCGCTCGCTGCGCTCCCTTCCGCCCGCGTCCAGCAGATGGCTGGACTACGACGGCGCTACGGCCCGCCTAAAACCGGAGCTGCTCCGCGCGGTCAAATTCCGCCAGCTCAACCTCAACGAACGCGAATCCATACAGAGCATGGGCAAGGTGGACGTCATCCTCTGCCGCAACGTGCTCATCTACTTCCGCGACGCCACCATCAAAACCGTTGCGGAGTCATTCGCTTCGGTCCTCAACCCCGGCGGTTATTTGCTCATCGGCGCGTCCGAGTCCCTCCTACGCTTCGGCGCCTCCTTCCGTTGCGAAGAGCACGGAGGAGCCTTCTTCTACCGCAAGGACCCCGCTTGAAAAAGATCGGCGTCCTCGTCGTCGACGACTCGGCCTTCGCGCGCAAAGTCTTGCGCCAAGTGCTCTCGCGCAGCAGCAACATCGAGGTCCTCGGCACCGCGCACGACGGCCTAGACGCGCTCGAGCGCATCATGGAGCTCAAGCCCGACGTCATCACTCTGGACCTGATGATGCCCAATTTGGACGGCCTTGGCGTGCTCCACGCGCTCAAGAAGCTCGTCGGCGTGGACATCCCCCGCGTGGTCCTCGTCAGCATGTCCGACACGCACGGCGATCTCGCCATCAGCGCCCTACGTGAAGGCGCCGTCGACATCGTCCAAAAGCCGACCTCGCTCGCCAACGACCGTCTTTACGAGCTCGGTGACGAGCTCACCCGCAAAGTAGAAGCCGCCGCCGCTGCGCGCCTCCCTTCACTCCCGCTCGCCCCTGCCCAGCGCGTCCCCCTGCCCTCCGCGGCCGCAGTCGCCCTGCACCCCCGCCACGAGCTCGTCGTCATCGGCGCCTCCACAGGCGGCCCCCAAGCCGTCAGCGCCCTGCTTTCCGCGCTTCCCGCCGACTTCCCGGTCCCCCTCGCAGTCGTCATCCACATTCCGCCGGGTTTCAGCCAAAGCCTCGCCGAGCACCTGGACCGCGATAGCCAGCTCACGGTCGTGGAAGCGAGCGACGGCCTACTGCTGCGCCCCGGCCTCGGCCTCGTCGCTCGCGCCGGCATGCACCTCACGTTCGAGCGTACCGCCGGCACCTTCCGGGCGCGCGTCGGCCTCGCGCCGGAAGGCCACCTCCACCGCCCCTCTCTGGACGTCACCCTCCAAAGCGCGGCCGAGGCCACGCGCGGCCGCGTCCTCGGCGTCGTGCTCACCGGCATGGGCAGCGACGGCCTGGAAGGCGCCCGCGTCGCTCACAAGAGGGGCGGCACACTCCTGACTCAATCCGAAGCCTCTAGCGTGGTCTACGGCATGCCCCGCGTGGTGTGGGAAGATGGCATCGCGATCGCCGAAGGGAGCATCGAAGAGATGCCGGCTTTGTTGCTCAAGCACTTGTGAGAGTCCGGAAATAGCGAGCTCGTCGGCGCGATACCCTCAAGGAGCCACGCGCCGCGTTTCGAGCTCGGCGTTGTGCAGCACGAGGTCCGAGCTCCAGGCGACGGAGCCGCGCACTTGCCAAGCGCCGGCTTCGTCGAGAAGGATGCTGCAGTCGTTGAGCATGCCGGAGCGAGAGAGCGCGCCAGGCGTGGTGGTAGTGGACATGGCGCGGCCTTTGTAGACGGCGCAGCTGCTGGAGCGCTCTTTGCCAGACGGGGCGGTGGCGCGCACCGTCAAGAGCGAGCGCTGTAGTTGCTGGCTGGCGCGCCGCTCCACGTGGTCGTCATCCTGAAGCGTGAGCTTGGGCAAGCCGACGCTCGCATTCACGCGAAAAACGAGGACTTCGCCTGGCTTGCCGTCCACGCGCAGCGCCGTTTGGGGCTCGCCGAGACTCACCGCGCCCACGAGCTCACCTCGGGGCCGCACCATGTAATAGATGAAGCCGCCGAGGCCGACCGCGAAGAGCACGCTCGCGATGGCAAGCGCGGTCAGCACGAGCTTGGATGACTTCGGCGGGGCGAATGGGGTTGCATGGTGAGGCTGTCGCGCGCGCGCGTGCTTGAAACACGTCGTCGCAGCGCTCGTCGGTACCACCGTGGCGCGAGCCTGGCCATGAGGAGCTTGCAAGGACTACGCTGTCGGGACACATGAGGAAGGCCTGGCTCGTCGCGCTGGTGGGGTGGATGACGGGCTGCGGCAACGCGCAGCGGCCAGGGCCAGAAGCGGCTGACACTGTCACGCAAAGCGGACCGCCGACCACCGCGGAGGGCGGCGTCGGCGGAGACGGCGGAGCGTCGGCCGAGGTATCGCCCCGGGCGAGCGCTGCGCTGACACCGGCCCCGAGCGCCCCGGTCGAGCCGTCCAAGCCGAAGCTGCCCCGACCCGTCGGGCGCGACTGCGGCCACGTGCTCAATCCGCCCGTCGCGGACTTTCCCAGGCTAGAGGGCTGCCGCGTAGCGTTTGCGGGGGTACGTGTGACCGAAGAGCGGCAGTGCACGCTGATGGCTTGCGGCGAGGAGTTGCCTTGTTGCAACGCCTGCGGGCCCGGCGACCTCGCTTTTCTTAGCGAGCGCGAGCCGGTGCTCCTCTCGCGCGAAGGTGAGCCACTTTCGTGCCGAGCCGGTCGCAACTGCACGTCTCAGCAGGATTGCGCCGTGCCGCCCGGCATTGCAGACGTGACAGGCGTCCTTTGGCGGGACGACCGCGCCTGGCATCTGGACGTGAGCGAGCTCGTGCATCGCGTGGGCACTTGCGCCCGCCAAACGCTGCAAACGAGCGAAACGCCGCTGACCGTGCGCTGCGAGGCGAGCTACGCGTGTGAACGTGGCCGCGAAGCTCGCGTCACTTGTGAGGGTGAAGCTGGCAGTCACGTGAGCCACTGCACGTGCGAAATCGGTGGACGCGCCGTGCCACTGAAAAAGAGCGTGAGGGGCGAGCCGCCCCAGACCTGCGATGGCGCGGTTCTCGCGTGCGTCGCCGAAGCGAAGCGACGCGCGAATTGAGAGAGCACGTAAGCTAGGGCGCCTTGGAAGAGAGGGGCCAACGAAAGTGGTCTCGCGCCGGCACGAACGCTGCGGCACGCCGGTTGCCGCCGCAAGCTTCGGAGAGCGGTCGTGCCGCTGCGGGAACGCCTTCGTTGGCCCCAAGGGATGCGCGGAACCGTCGCGGTTACTTGGAGCGACGTGCACGCCGCCGCGCGAGACGGACGCATGCAAGGCCGATGATGGCGCCGGCCCACGGCCAACCGTGGGACGAAAACGACGGATGGCTCACGCTGCAGACCGTATTCGTGTCGTTGCACGGCGGCGCAGGGCCCAGGGGAAAACGCTCCCAGCACGCTTCTACGCTGGAAAGTGCGGCCGTCTCCGCCCTGGGCAGGACGTGGCCGGCGCCGAAATCCAGCTCGTCTCCCCACCTAAGGGCGAATTTGAAATAGCCGCTCAATAGCGCTGCCGCGCGAAATTCGAAGCACACTTGCGGCGTCTCGCTCTCGCAGCCGGGGTAGCCGCCGTCACTTCCGGGGTTGAAGAGGACGAAGAGCTCCGCGCCCTCCGCCGGCAGTGAGCTCCCTTCCACGCTGCACGGCTCGAGCCTCGAGAACGAGCCACCAATGCGGTCCCCCACGCGAACATCCGCCGCCTGGCCGTCGACGTTGCCGAGCACTTCGTCCACGACCACGACGAGCGCATCTTCCGTGGCTGACTCCGTGTGCACGCGGAGCAGCGCCCCGCCCGAGTAGAGCGTGTCACACACGCATGAAGTCGCCCCGACGCAGTCCGGCGAGCCCGTTTGCCCGCTGAGGCACCCGCTGAGCAGTAAAGAACAGATTGCCGCCCCCAAGACCCGATAAGTCAGCATCGCCTAACGAAGATGGCGCCGGCCGCGCTCGGTGGCTAGTGCAGTTTCGAACAAAGGGTGCCCCGGTCTGGGCAAGCGGCGCTATAAAGTGCGCTAGATGGACTACGAATTGGCGTCCAGGGAGCTGGTTCGAGCGCTCCGAGGGAAGCGCTCTCAAGCCGCTCTGCAGCGCCGCTTGGGGCGGAGCAGTAACGTGCTGCACGCCTGGGAAACGGGGGCTCGCTACCCAAAGGCAACGGACCTCGTGCAACTCCTGCAGGTGAGCGGGCGCGCTCCCGCCGCGATCCTGAGCCGCTTCGCGCCCTGCCGAGGGCCCTCCGCGGCGCTGCTCGTCAGCACGTGGCTGAACGGGCTGGTGCGCGATCGGTCGCACGCGGAGCTGGCGCGCCAGCTGGGAGTGAACCGCAACACGGTCGCACGCTGGCTCGCCGGCGAAACCGAGCCGCGCGTGCCGCAGCTCCTCGCGCTGCTCCAAGTGACCACGCAACGCGCGTTGGACTTTTTGACGGAGCTGGCCGAGCTGCCGAGCGTGGCCGACGCACAGGCAGACTTGCGACGACAGCGGGACCTCGCGTATCGCAAGCCCTGGGCCCACGCCGTGCTACGAGCTTTGGAGCTCGCGCCGTACCGCGCGCTTTCGCAGCACGAGCCCGGCGTGCTGGCGGCCAGCACCGGCATCGGCCTGGACGAAGAGGAGGAGGCACTCACCGCACTCTTGGAATCGGGCCAAATTCAGAAGCGCGGCAAGCGCCTCCGGCCCCGTCGCGTTCTAGCCGTGGATACGCGCGAAAATCCGGAAGGGAACCTCGCCCTCAAGCGACATTGGTTCGGTGTCGCCAAAGAGCGCCTCGCGGGTGGCATCCCGGCGGACGGGCTCGCGTCGTACAATCTGTTCGCCATCGCCGACGCGGATTTGGAGCGCGTTCGGCAAGCGCACCTCGACTATTACGAGCGCGTTCGCAGCATCGTCGCCGAGTCACGCGCGCCGACGCGCGTCGTGCTCATGACCGTCGGTTTGTTGCCGCTCGGGCGGCAGCCTTAGCAGTCGCAATCCCAAAACGAAGTCGCGAAGACGACGCGTCGGGTCACCTTCGGCGCGAGGCGAAGCACGGCCAGCTGGTCGTCGAAATTGTCGGGGCCGGCCAAGAGTGCGAGGCTCTGCTCGGCGCCGTGGTCCAGCGCGCCGCGCAGCGTGACGAATTCGTTCAAGCTGGGAGCGAGGGCTTGAAGCTTCGGAGCTTCTGCGGTTCCGGCGACGTTCCAAAACGCGCTGAGGCTACCGTTGAAGCCCGCGCAGCCACCGCCCGACCGAGCGGCGACGAGCAACACCGCCGGTCGCGACGGGGCACGCAGCTCCATGACGCTCAGCTCGCCGTTCACGGTTTCCCAGGGTTTGTTCCCTTCGCCCGCTTCCTTGACGAATTTCTTCTGCAGCTCTGCGTAGCCGGGAAGAGCCTTCAAGGCAGCGATCCCAGCGGTTCGGAGCGCGGCGGGCGCGGCGGTGGCGCGCACGAAAGCCGGCGCGGTGGCGCTCGCCCAGCTTCCCGCACACGCGCGGTCCAGCACGCCGACCACGAAGTGCTCTTCGTTCTGAGCCATGCGCGCGATAGCCTGCGCGATGGCCTGCGGTGTCGCCTTCGGCTCCTCGCGCTCACCGTTCCAAGATTGGCGCATACCGAAGTGTGGAACGGCCTGCACCCGCACTTCGAAGCGCGTCACCTTGCCGGAGCAGCTCTCCCCGGTGGCAGTGTACGCGGTCACGTCCTTGCCAAGCCAGCCGCGGGTGGCATTGTCGAGCGCTTCGGCCGCGACGTCGTACCCGACTTGAATGGGGCTGGCGTTCGGCGCTGACAGGAGCCGGGGCGAGCTGGCAAGCTTTGCCTTGTCGAAGCTTCGCTGCAAGACCACGCCGTCGCGGTGGTACGACAGGACACTCTCGGTGCTCACGACCTCTTCGCTGATTTGGGAGCTCAGCATCTCCTCGCGGCTGATCGCGATGCCGCCCGGCGCGGGCACGAGGAACAGCTCCTTTTTGCCGATGTCGCGAAAGCCGCTGGAGGTGAACTCTTGGGTGAACACCGCGCGCGTAGCGCCCGCCGCGGCCACGAGCGTGACGTCGGTGATGCGCACTTTGGCGCCGCCTTCGAACATCGGCTTGCGATCCGCGAGCCAAGCCGTGCGGTCGAACCGTTTGCTGTACGTTCCGACGCGCTTCACGCCCATGAAGCGCTCGGCGTAGAGCGCGCTGTACGCCGCGAAGTCGTGCGCGTTCTGCGCCGTCTCCCAGCGGGTAACGAAAGCCGTCACGTCGGCTTCGGGCAAACCGGACGGCGCGGGAGTGGCGCTGGCGGCGGAGGGAGTGGCGCTGGCGGCGGAGGGAGCGGCGCTGGCGGAGCGGGCCGGTGCGGGGCTGGGGGCGGACGCGGATTCCGACTTGGACTTGCAGGCGAATGACCCGGCGAGCAACAACGCGAGCGACAAGTATTTCACGCCGACTCCTTTAACACCGATGTCGGGCTCAGCGAGGAAGCTCGAGCACGTTGGCGCCCAGCGCTTCGTCCCGGACGCGGTAGAGCTGCAGATCGTGGAGCGTGATTTCTAGCTCCAAAGAGCCCTCCCCGACTTGGAGACCGAGGAGGTGACCGCCGTGCGCTGCGAATCCTCGATCGGTCGCGACGGCGTGGGCGTGGAGGGACGGAGCGCCATCCTGCCAACCGATGCTGCCGCGCAAGCTCGCCAGCTCCACGTCGCGCACCTCACGCTCGTCGTAGCTCTTCTTCTGCTGATCGAAATAGCCGAATTTAGCGTGTCCGAAACCGAAGCCATCGAACGTTGCTCCGCGGATTTTTTCTTGGATCGCCAGCTTCCGCAGGTGGGCGAAGGCGTCGTCTCCTTCGCGCAGCACCATGAGGTAGCGGTCACCGCTACGCACGTACTTGCGACCGGGCTCGGACTGATTTTGGCAACCAAGCAGCCCCGCGAGGAAGAGCCACAGCCGCTTCATGTCTCGGGCATCAACTTGAGAATTTTTCCTTCGTCCCCATCCGTGAGGACGTAGAGCGCGCCCTCCGGGCCTTGCACGACCTCGCGAACTCGCGCCTCACGGTCGGTGATGAGCCGCTCTTCGCCGACGACTTTGTCGTTCTCCACCACCAAGCGAATCAGCGCTTTGCTGGAGAGGCCGGCGACGAAAAAATTTCCCTTCCATTCGGGGAACAGCGCGCCATCGTAGATAGTGAGCGCCCCCGGGGAGATGACCGGGTCCCAGTAGTAAACGGGCTGTTCGAGCCCGGGCGCCTGCGTCTTTTCGTGGATAGGGGCGCCGGAGTACTCCTCGCCGTAGCCGATCGTTGGCCAGCCGTAGTCCTTGCCCCGCTGCACGAGGTTGACCTCGTCGCCGCCGCGCGGGCCCATCTCGACGACCCAGAGCCGGTTCTTTGCGTCCAAATCCGCGGCGAGCACATTGCGGTGGCCGGAGGTCCAGATCTCGGGGCGGGCGCCCGCCTTGCCAACGTAAGGGTTGTCCTTTGGAACCTTGCCGTCTGGGAAGATTCGGACGATTTTGCCGAAATGGCTGTTCAGGTCGCGCGCCTGCACGCGGCCTTCCTTGATGGAGCGCTCGCCCAATGTGACGAACAACATGCCGTCCGGGGCAAATACCAAACGACCACCGGCATGCTTGGTGGAGTCCAAGGTTGGCGCCATGCGAAAGACGACTTGCACCTCGCTCAGCTTGGGCTGCGCACCGTCTGCGAAACGCGCGCGCGCTACAGCGAGGCCGTTACCGCCTTCGCGCGGCTCGTAATAGCTGAGGTAGACGAGCTTGTCGGTGGCATAGGTCGGGCTCACTTCGACGTCCAAGAGCCCACCTTGATCGCGCCCATCGACTTTCGGCACCCCCGACACGGGGACCGAGTTCTTGCCGTCTGCAGTGACGACGAGCAACCTGCCGGCGTGCTTTTCCGTGACCAGAAAGCGTCCGCCCGGCAAGAAGGCGAGCGCCCAGGGCTGCGCGAACGGCCCGCCCACCTCCGTGACGCGGAATTTGTTCTGGGTGTGTACGGCCTTGGCCCGAGTTTGCTCCGGAAAAGCAGGCTTGAAAGCAGGCACATTGGGGGGCGCGGTCTCGACCGGCTGCCCGTCGACGTTGGGACCGACGCGCGGCTCCGTCGCCTCACCTTGGCCCTCGGCCGGGACCACTTTCGCCACCTGCTCGGGTTGGCTGGCTTGGGGAGCCGGCTGCTTGCTGCAGGCACCAAGTAGCGAGATGACTGAGGCCGTAACGATGTGGGCGTGCCGCATGGAGGCCGCCTGGTTGCAAGGTCCGTTCCTCAATCCACGGCGACTCGGCGAGGGGAGCGGCGGAGCAGGAGCTTCGCGGATGAGGGAGCGGCGGCGGCCCGCGCACGCGCGGTGCGCACCAGGTGATGCGAAGGCGTCACGCTGCATGCCGGATCCGGGGCCGTCACATCACCGGTGAGCGCGAAGGCCTGACAACGGCAGCCGCCAAAGTCGCGTTCGCTTTCGTCGCAGGTGCGACACGGCGCGGGAAGCCAGTCACGACCTCGAAACTTGCGGAGCGCCGACGAAGTGGCCCAAAGGTTCTCGAGGGCAGCGCTTCGTACGTCGTCGAAGTGGAGGCCGGGCAAATCCCTCGCTGCCTGACAGGGCAGCAGCAGCCCATCCGGCGTGACGACGACGTAGCTTTGGGCCCACCCTTGCATACAAGCCCGCGGTCGGTCGGCGTAGTAGTCCGGCAGCACGAAGAGCACGTCAGTCTTCCCCGCCAGCCGTTGCCGAGCGGCGGTGGCCAGCTTCCGCGCGTGCTCCAGCTGCTCGGCGCTCGGCAGCAGTTGGTCGCGATTGAGCAATGCCCAGCCCAGGTATTGCGCATTGGCGAGCTCGATGCGGTGTGGCTCTAGAGACTCCGCGAGCGCCAAGAGCGGCTCGAGCTCCGCGATGTTTTCCCGGTGCAGCACCAAGTTCACGGTGAGCGGCAGCTCGAGCTCCTTCGCCCAGCGCGCGACAGTGAGCTTCTGCGCCGTCGCATCGATGCCGGCGATGCGCAGGTTGCTCGCGACCGTGGCGGCTTGAAAAGAGAGCTGCAGATGGTCCAGCCCCGCCAGCGAAAGCGCGTGCAACCGTTCACGCGAGAGAGGGACGCCGCTCGTGATGAGGTTGGTGTACAGCTCCTTTTCGCGCGCACGGCGGACCAGTCGCTCCAAATCCGGGAAAAGCAGCGGCTCGCCGCCGGTGAAGTGAACGTGCAATGCGCCCAAGGCTTCGGCTTCGTCGATAACGCGCAGCCAGTCTCGGGTGGGTAGCGCAGCTGCGCGCTGCGCTACTTCTACCGGGTTCGAGCAGTAGGCGCAGCGCAGTTGGCAACCGTACGTCAGCTCCGCGACGAGCGTGAGCAGGCGCGGCGCTTCCGTCATCGAGGCGGCCCGAACACGACCAGTCGCCGCTGCTCGAGCTCGAGGAGCAGCGTCAAGACGTCTTCCGCCAGCTCCAGTTGAGCCGTGGCCGGCGACGCCGTCGCTTGCAGGAGTGAGCGCACGATTTGCGGCACCGTGTGCTCGCCCGTACAACGCTCCAAAATCGCGGCTGCGCTTTCGTTCAATCGCAAGCCCCTCTCCGGTGAGAGCAGCACGTAGCTTTGCGCTCTTGGGTCGAAGCGTAGCCGCGCGGCGCGGCTGAGCCGCGGATACAGGTCCTCCGTGGAGCTCATCGGAGGCTTCCGGACTCGGCCTGCACGCAGTCGAGCAGGTGCCAAAGGATTTGAGTCTTGCGGATGAGCGCCTGGACGCAGGCTTCCTGAGCCTCGCGCGTGGCCGCGTGCTCGAGCACGTAGTCGATGGCTTCGTTCGAATCGCGGCGCGCACGAGGCACGCGCTCGCGAAAGTAGTCCAGCGCGCGGGGGTCCACGAACGAGTAGTGCTGCTCGAAGGCGGCGATACGGCGCGACATCAAGTCCGGCGCGAAAAACTCGGTGAGCGATGACGCGACCGCTTCGACGAGGCTCGACTCGCGCACGAACGTCACGTAGGCGTCACAGGCGAAGCGCACCCCTGGCAGTACTTCTTGCATGCCAAGCAGCCGCGCTCGTTCTACCCCTAGCGCCTCGCCTAACCGCAGCCAAAGCTCCAAGCCGCCCTGCCCCGCCTCGGCGCCATCGTGATCCACGATGCGCCGCAGCCAGCTACGCCGAAACGCGGGATCCATCGACTTGGCGACGATCAGCGCGTCTTTGATGGGGATGCGCGTTTGATAATAGTAGCGGTTGATTACCCAGCGCTCCAGCTCGCGCCGTCGGAGGCGTCCCTCGTGCATCGCAACATGGAAGGGATGCAGGTCGTGGTAGCGAGCTGTCCCTTCCTGACGCAAGCGAGCGGTCAGCTCTTCACGGGAGAGGGCCTGGGTCGACGCGAGGGGCGCGTCAGCCACAGTGGACCGGAATTGCCCAACTTTGCGGGTCTTCCGACGCAGTTTGTACGAACGGCTCCTGGCTGCGGTCGTCCTCGGGATTCTCGGGCTGGTAAGCGCCGATCTCCGCGTTCATAGCTAGCTCCTCGAAGCTCGGTTTCTCCCAGACGGTCATGCGCTGCGTTTAGCAAAGTCCGTGCGCGGCTCTCTCTACGATGAAGCTCCGTCAGTTCGGCCTCGCCGCGCACACGTCTGCCTCACACGTGGCCGATTGGTTGGTGCAGCCCTTGCACTTCCGAGCGCGGCGTTCGGTTCGTATGCTCCGCGCATGACGCTCCACGTCCTGGTGCTCGGCTCGGCGGCAGGCGGCGGCTTCCCCCAATGGAATTGCGGCTGCCAGAACTGTCAGGGCGTTCGGCTCGGACGTAACGGGTTGCGAGCGCGCACGCAGGACTCGGTGGCGGTCTCGGCGGACGGCGAGAGCTGGTTTCTCCTGAATGCGTCGCCGGACGTGCTCCGCCAAACGCAAGCTCATCGGCCACTGTGGCCACGAAGCCTCCGCGACTCACCGATCCGCGGCGTCATCTTGACCAATGGGGATCTGGACCATGTGCTCGGGTTGTTAAGCTTGCGGGAGTCGCAACCGCTGACGCTCTACGCGACCGAGCGCGTGCTGGAAGGGCTGCGAGAAAACGCAGCGCTCCGTACCTTGGAGCGGTTCGAAGGACAGCTGCGGAGGCACGTGCTCGCACTCGGAAAGAGTGGCGAGCTATGCAGCGCGGACGGAACAGCGAGCGGCTTATTCGTCACGGCAGAGGCCGTGCCCGGCAAGCCCCCGCTCCATCTCGAGGGTTTGTACGAGCCTTCGGCCGAGGACAACGTCGCCCTCCGCATCCGCACCGCTCGGAGCGGCAGCTTGGTCTACGCGAGCGCGATCGCCGACGCGGGAGCGGCGCGACCGTTGTTCGAAGGCGCCGCCGCGCTGCTTTTGGACGGCACGTTTTGGTCCGAGGAAGAGCTACCGGAGCTCGGGGTTCGGATGGGGCCGGCGCGCAGCATGGCTCATCAACCCGTGGGAGGCCCGGGCGGCAGTTTGGAAGCGCTCCGTGACCTCAGCGTGCCGCGCCGTATCTTCACGCACGTGAACAATACCAATCCCCTGCTGAACGAAACGTCCGCGCAGCGCGCGCTCGCGTTGGCCGCTGGCTGGGAGGTAGCGACGGACGGCTTGGTCCTCAGGCTAGAGTGACGGAAGCGAAAGCCGATGGCGTGCGGGCGGGAGCGCTTAGCCTAGGAAGCGCTCACGGGGTCCGCGCGCAGCGCACGCCGACGCCGAAATCTGCATGGTTGGGCGCGTGGTACAGCCGGCTCGTCGAGTAGAGACTCTCGCGCTCACTATAGAAGCTGCCGCCGCGAATGACGCGAATGGAGTAGTCGGTCAAGTTCGCGCAGTTGATGCAGCGCTCGGGGTAAGAGCGGTACCAGTCCTGGCACCACTCCCATTCGTTGCCCGACAGGTCCGCGTGTCCCCAGCGCCCGTCACCGAGCGGTTTGGACCCGACCGGCTCCGGCCCCGCCGCTTCCGGCAGGAAGGTGGCGTGGCTCGCGTCGATCTCCATCTCCTCGGGCGGGTCCGACCAGGGAAACTCACGCTGCTCATTCCCGCCCGCGGCCGCATAGTTGGTCTCCGCATCGGTCGGTAGCCGCCCGCCGTCCCAGATGCAGAAGGCGTAGGCTTCGAACCAAGTGATGCAGTTCATCGGCAGGGTCTCGTCCGCGGCCGTGAAGGTGATGAAGTCCTTCCCGCAGACTTGAACGTTCTCGGCGAGTGCTTCCTCGTCTGCCGGCAAGGAGGCGTCCCACGTCGGGTCCCAACCTCGGTCGAGCGCGTTGTTCGGGTTTTTGCCGCTACCCACCTGCGGTTTGTGTGCCGCGTAGCCTTCCATGAACTTGCGAAAGCGGCCGACCGTCACCTCGTAGTCGTCCAAGCGAAAGTCGCTGACGGTCGCGTACACTTCGCCGGAAATGCCGTTGTCGCGCGTGAAGGTTCCGCCCGGCACTACATGGGACGCGCAGCAGCTGCTCGCCTTGTCCGGGCCACAGTTCTCCGGCAAGTCGGCGCAGCTCGGGCCAGGCACGAACCCTGCTACGCCGCCTGGCTCCCCTCCCGTACCTGAGCTCGCTCCGCCCTCGGCTGGGTCGGGACCGGGAGCACCACCTGCTCCGGGGTTTCCCGTGCAGGCCCATGCCCCCCCGAGCAACGCGAGAGCGACGACCGCTCGCTTCAAGTCGTGGGTGGCGCCCAGAGGCCGTTGATGGGACTGGCGCCGGTACGATCGAACTTTTCGTCCTTGGGGAGGACGGAGAGTGGATCCGCGTTCTGAAGCAAGGCCTGAGCGCACGTGAGGTAAACGTCTACCTGCTTACGCTGGTTGCTCTGGAAGTTCATGAACTGCCCGCCCTTCATGCCCAGCCCCTTGCCGCCGAAGATCATCGACGCCTTGGGGGAGCGAGCGTGGGAGGGGTCCCCGACCTCCGTGACGTACGGAATGACCGTGTAGTCCAGGATGCTGTTGCCGAGCGCGTCCTTCGCGGTCTTGAAGGTGGTGAGGATGTCGGCCATCTTCTGGTTGTACCAGGTGTTGATCGCCACCAAAAACCGGTAGAGCGACGCGTTCGCGTCCGTACCCGTTAGTGGGGGGCCATTGAAAAACCCCTGGTCGCCGATGCGGTGGCTCATCGGGTGATGCATGTAGCTGCCGGTCGGGTTGGCCGGGTACAGCCCCTTGAACGACACGTGATTCGTCCCCGGCGACCACTGAAAGGTGGCGACGCGGATGATGTCGCACTGGAAGGCAGCCAGCAGCACTGCCGCATGCGCCTTACCGATCCTCTCGTGCACGTCCTCGTCGGAGGTGCTCGTGGCTTCGTTCCCGTAGTTGAACTTCGAGCCGGTCTGGCCCTTGAGGCTCGCATCGGGCGGGACCGGCGTCGGACAGTCCATTTGGCTGACGCCGCCGTTGGCGATCGCGGCTTGCAGCTGCATCTCCACGTCGCGAATTGCCGCCGCGTGGGCCTCGATCTTGGACCCTTCGCTTGCGGGCGCAAGCTCCTTCACGCGGGCCAGCTCGCGCAAGGAGTAGTCGAGCACGCTCTTCTTGCTGCGGAGGACTCGCAGCGCGGCCTCGTTGTTCTCCGGGGTGTTCCCGCCCGGCATGAACGTGCTGAAGAGCGTGGCGAAGGCTTTGGACGGGCTCAGCTCGGGCAGCAGGGGCTGGTGCTCGGTGATGTTTGCGCCGGCAGGATTGGCGGCTTTGATGCTGCGCGTCTGGTAGTCGTAGGACAAGCACTGCGTGGACGTTTCCAGCGAGTCGACGCGCGCGTCCGCCAGCGTGTTCATGAAGCCGGCGCCCACCTTCAGCCCGGGCACGTTCTTCAGGAAGATCTGGTCGAAGGAGGGGCCACCGGCGGTGCCGTCGTCACCCTCGCCACCGTTGGCGCGGGTGCCTTGGGCGCTCGCGCACGTCGTTGCGAACGGCGTCCCCGCCTCGTGCCCACCGCCGCCGGGGCAGCGTAGGTGGTTGTCCGTCAACCCGTAGAGCACGATCATATCGCTCAGCAGGCTCTGGAACGGCGCCAAGATCGGCGACAACGTGAAGTCGTTCTGGGAGCCGGTGGGCAGGTAGCTCTGCCGGTAGGTGCCGATGGGGAAGTGCGCCAGCATGAACCGCGCAGGGGACTTGGCGCCTTCGGCCTGGGCGGCCAAGTTGTCCAGCATGGTGGTGAGGCCGATGGCCCCTCCCACGCTGGCGAGGAACGAACGGCGCGCAAAGCGGTAGGACTTCATTGGGCAGCTCCTGCATTACGATTCGTGAAAGCTTCCGAGATCGCGATTTCGCGCAACATCGTGGAGAACGTCTTGTCGCCAGCGCCGAAGCCCTGCGCGACTTTCTGCGCGGCGCAGCTCGAGGGGGTCAGCTGAGAGCCCTCGGCGAGCGCCCAAGCGAGCATGTTCTTCGACACGCAGGCGGCGAAGCCCGGCGTGGCCGAGATCTGCGACTGCATCTCGATCGTGTCCTTGGCTATAGCGCCCCCCGCGCTCCCCGGTAGCTTGACGGTCGGATCGATCGGTCTGCCTTGCGGATCCACCGTGCGGTAACGGCCGATCGCATCGTAAGTGTCGAGCGCCAGACCGTAGGCGTCGAAGTTCAAGTGGCAACCCAGGCACGGGGGGGTGGTGATGCGGTACTCGTACTGCGCGCGCTCCGTGGCGTCGGCGAACTGAGTCTTGGCCGATGCAATCTTGTCCAACGTCGCCTGGTCGGTAGGAAACGGAGGATTGGTTGCGCACAGGAGCGCGGCGTTGATCACCAACCCGCGCGCCACGACCGATGGCACGTCCGGCCGTGAGTTGGACGCCAAGAAACCTGCTTGCGTGAGCAAACCGGCGCGGTTCGCGGGGAGCTCCACCTCCAAGAAGGTGTTCTCGTCGGCGGGGGTGGTCGGCAGGGTGATGCCGTAGAAGGCGGCCAACGTCGTGTTGATCGCGCTCTTCTTCGAGGTGAGCAGACCGTCGAGCGGGCCATTCCACAACGTCTTCTCGAAGAACAACTCCGCTTCTCGGTAGGAGGATTCACGGATGCCGGTGTACGGCTTGGCCGCGGTGCCGTTGGTGAATCCCTCGTCGTCGATTTTGACCGACGCGAGGTTGTCCAGCTTGAAGTAAGAGAACATCGCACCTTCCAGGTTCTTCCGCGCGGACGGCGTGGCGAGGATGCGATCGACGTGCGGACCAATCTGCTCGGGCGTGGTGAGCTGGTTCTGCTTGGCCGCGTCCAACAAGGCTTGGTCGGGAGGAGCGTCGGTCAAGAAGTAAGACAGCTCGCTCGCGATCTCGTAGCTGGTGAGGGGCCCGGCTTGCTTGGCGTCCGCGCCAAACTCCGTGCGGTACAGCACCTGGGGCGATTGCATGATCGCGTAGACGCTGTGCTGGATTGCCTCCGGTACGGTGGTGAACTGCGCTTTGACCTCCGTGTAGACGGTGAGCAAAGACGCCACCTCGGCTTCCGTAAGCGGGCGGCGGAATGCCTTCTCCGCGAACGTCTTCACGAAGCCTTGGGCGCACTCGTCGGTCGGGGCGGCGCCGCAGCCCGTGATCGTGCTCAGGTTGGCGAGCGTGTAGTTGCCCGCCGCGGCGGCGATCTGGTCGTTCAGCGGCCAGATGGTCTTGCTGATGACACCTTGCTCGCGCGGGCTGGCGAGAGGGGGGAAGGTGCGCGCAATGGCGGCTTCGGACCCGATCTCGAAGTCCGTGTCGATCTTTTGGCCGAGGGTGCTGTCGAACAGCGCACGAATGGTGTTCGAGATTTGGTGGAAGCTGAGGCGAACGAGGCGCTTCGAGTCGATGACCGTGCCGCCGTCGCAGGCGATGGGGCCGTTGCCGCCTTGGATCATGCCGGTGCCGCCGGTGGCGCTGGCGCCGCCCGCAGCCGCTGCCGCGCCGGTGCCAGGGTTCCCCATGCCGTTGGCGTCCACGCTGGCGGTGCAGGCGGCTTGGAGGAAGACCATCCCGGCGATCGCGACTCCGCATCCCAGAGTCGATGCGCGGCTAGTTACTCGGTACTTCATGATTGGGGTTCCCGGACCGTGACTGGTGGGCGAAAGCGCGTTGTCAGCAGCACCAAGGCGGCCCCTGGGCATCAAAAGTGCTCAACAATTTTTTCCAGTGCGTTCGGAACGGAAAACTCCGCTTGCCCGTACCGAGCCGTTTCGAAATGGTCCATGCACGGGCATTTTTCGGGTGCCGTAGAGAGAATCATTCAGGCCGGTTCCAACGACCCTTGGAACCACTCGCAGGGGTTGTACGTGGGCGTGGGCGGAGGTGCGGCAGCTTGGCGCCGTTGGCCAGGGCCCGCGGCCTGAGCCACCTCGCCGTTATCGAGCGGCCGGCACTCGACCGTCAGAAGGCGGCCCTCGGCCGGGAAATCCAGGTTGCGGACCTTGACCGCGCGGCGGCGCGCGTCCTGCGGTAAGCTGGTCGCCGCTCCGGCCGGCTGCGCCCCGCGCACGGGTTCCGCCGCACGGACACGTGGTCGAGGGTCATGATCGGGCAAGACACCGTTCGAGAGATGTTTCTCGCAGGGCAGCGCCATTGGCCGATGCTGCGCTTGGAGTTTACGTCCTTCTCGAGCCACTGCCAGCGTGTGCTCGGAGGGCAAGATTCCGGGCCGCTCGAGCTGGGCGAC